>JBPCJT010000001.1:0-12529 GCA_051005015.1 Gemmatimonadaceae bacterium
CTGCAGCCGCGCGCGAAGGTGGATGGGAGCGCGTTCGAACGACTGCGCATCAAAGTCGGCGGTGGCGGTATCCCGTGTGAAACGAGCAGTCCCCGGCCGGAAAATGAATTCACCGGCGTCCCACTTAAATGTGTTCACAATGTTACGAATACCAAGAGCGGCTGACCATCTTCCCATCTTCCACGCGGCGCCGATGTCCACGCCAACACCATCTCCCTTGTGCTCCGGCGTATCGAAAATCGTGTCGGACGCTATAACGGGAAAGTCGATCACCAGCTCGAGCGGCGCTCGGGTGAGAAGGCTGCCACGGTCTTCACCAACAATGAGCGCGTGCCCGATCGTGTACTTCACGGTAGCGCCAACGGCAATCGAGTGCCCCAGGAGCGCGAAGCTTTTCGGAGCTACCGGGCGAGCATAGCTCAGCGCGAGAGTCGACGACACCGCGACGTCGTAGCGTGCGCCGGCGAACGTGAGACGTCCTTCGCTCGCTGGATCGGCGAAGCGCTGGAGGACCTCAGGGTCAGGCGCGATCCGCTGAATAGATCGCCCGAGGGAGGCGAACTGTATTGCGAATCGCCCGTGGCTAACCGCCACACCGGTTCCCTCGAACCCCGATGTTCCTCGCTCGCTCACCTCGCCTGTAATGCGGCCGACGTAGCCCCGATTGAACTCGACGGGAACGATCGTATCCAGATAGGCGGCAACGGCACCCAACGTCACGAGGTGCAAACCCAGAATGGCGCGCACCGGAAGCACCCTTATCTCCAAATGAGAAGATCCCCGCAGCGCGAGACCCGCGGCATTCCACGCAGGCGCGTCGGCCCCCGAAGCGAGCGCCGAGTAATTGTCAGCGAGACCGAGGGCCGCCGCGCTCGCACTGGTGAGTTGGGCGCTCGGTTGGCTCGCGGCAATCACGCACAGGAATACCGCGCCCTTGATGGCGCGTGCAACGCGCGGCTCTTTACCAGGTCGAGTCCCGATAAGACGATCCGCCTTCAGCGCGGGACAAGCCGCGCGGCGCCGCGCTCCTCGAGCGGTGCGAGTGGTCTGACACACGCGATCAAAGGCCGTGATCGTGACCGGCGCCCAGGGATCGTGAACGCACCTCTGTATACGGGACGCCGATGTGGCGTTTAAACCAGTCCGCGGCGAGTCGTGCGACCTCTTCCAATTTGCCGCGTTCCTCGAAGAGGTGTGAGGCACCGGGAACAATTACCATCTCGCGCCGCGACCGCAGCGCCTGGTACGCCGATTCGTTGAGCGGAATTACGGACTCGTCATCACCACCTACTATGAGAAGCGTAGGCGCTTTCACTGACGAAAGCCACTGCATTGCGAGATCCGGACGTCCGCCGCGAGAGACTACCGCATGAATACCTTCAGGTCTTTTCGCGGCGGCCTGCAATGCCGCCGCCGCACCTGTGCTCGCTCCAAAATATCCGATCGCGAGAGACGCGGTTTCGGGCTCCCGCCCGAGCCAGTCAGTGGCATGGAGCATGCGCTCTGTGAGCAAATCGATGTCGAACCTGAGATGACCCGTTCGTGCGTCCGCACGCTCCTCCTCCTCCGTGAGAAGGTCGACCAGGAGCGTACCGAGTGCTACATCGTTGAGAGCGCGTGCCACGAACGTATTGCGGGTGCTCAGTCGCCCGCTTCCGCTTCCGTGCGCGAACAGTACAACCGAGGCGGCGCTCGTGGGAACACTCAGGGTGCCCTTCAACGTGCATTCCCCCGTCGGAATCTCAACTTCGCGCGCAGCGGTCCCGCTAGGCATGTTTGGGTTGTACTGCCGTTGAAGGAATTCAGTTACTTCGCACCGTTCACTCCGCAAGCCGGGTGCCGTACCGACACCACACATCAGTCCTTTCGATCTCAGCCGCCAGATTGAGGACGGCTGAGTAATTCACTTCTACGGGCTGCGAACATCATGGCGACTGAGCCGCTCGCCACCGCAGTACTGCTCGCCACGTTCGGGGCGCTTTTGGCCATCAGTGCCCTCTTCAGCCGTGCCTCCGAACGGTTCGCGGTGCCTATCGCTCTCATTTTCCTCGGCATCGGGATGCTTGCCGGTTCTGAAGGAATCGGCGGAATCGCCTTCAATGACTACGGGGCGGCCTTTCGCCTCGGCACCGTGGCGCTGGTGCTCATACTCTTCGACGGTGGGCTGAATACTCCGCTCGGTTTGGTTCGCCAGGTAGCCCGGCCGGCGGCTATTCTCGCCACTGCCGGCGTGATTGGGACAGCGGGTGTCGTAGCGGCTGCGGCTTTCATGCTTGGCTTTCCCTGGCCGCACGCGTTCCTGCTTGGCGCAATAGTGTCTTCAACGGATGCCGCCTCCGTGTTCGCCGTACTGCGGGGAAGCGGAATTCATCTAAAGCGTCGCGTGGGGGCGACTCTCGAAGTGGAGTCGGGCTTCAACGATCCGATGGCCGTCATCCTCACCGTGGCTCTCACACAAAACCTCCTGCAGCCAGGATCGGCGCTCGGCTGGCGGCTTCCCATGAATCTGCTGATCGATATGGCCTTCGGTGGCGTCATGGGTCTGGCGGTAGGCCACGGCGGGCGCCTGTTGCTTACGCGCTTCCGCTTTGCCGCAGGGGGGCTATACCCAGCAATGACCCTTGCTCTCGCCTTTCTGGCCTTTGGCCTGCCAACTGTTTTACATGGCAGCGGCTTTCTCGCCGTTTACGTGACGGCCGTCATTCTGGGCAATGGAGCTTTGCCATATCGCGCCGGACTATTGCGCGTTCACGACGCCCTCGCATGGCTCAGCCAGATCGCAATGTTTCTCGTTCTGGGACTTCTTGTCTTTCCGTCACGCCTCATCGATGTCATGACGGTCGGCCTCGTGCTAGCGCTCCTGCTAGGTGTAATTGCGCGGCCCGTGGTTACCGCGCTCTGTCTATTGCCTTTTCGTTATCCGCTCCGCGAGGTGGCGTACGTCGGTTGGGTGGGTCTTCGCGGCGCGGTACCTATCGTGCTTGCAACCTTCCCTGTACTGGCCATGGCGCCTGGTGCGGAGCGCATCTTCGACGTCGTGTTTTTCATTGTCGTGGTAAGCGCCATCGTGCCAGGTGCCACAGTACCCTGGCTTACGCGCCGGTTGGGACTCGGGTCGCCTGAGCCGCCTGCACCGCAAGCGGTGCTCGAGATCGAGAGCAGACTGCCCCTCGAAGGTGACCTGATTTCGTTTTTCATCGATGAAGCCCTTGCAGTAACAGGCGTGCCAATGAGCGAGCTGCCGTTCCCGGAAGGCTCTGCCGCAACGCTCATCATCCGCGGAAGAGAAATGCTCGCCCCCAAAGGGAATACGACACTCCTGGCGGGAGACCATGTCTACGTCTTCACTCGACCCGAAGACCGGCCGCTAATACAGTTGATGTTCGGCCGGCCGGAAGGCGACTAGAGGGGAACAGGGAATCGGATCGCCATCCGAAGGTTGGGAGAAATTCGGACGGGGACGTGTACTTTCGCGCTGGCGTTGCGTAATCAGCAAGGCTTCCCGTCCGATTCCCTATTCCCTACCGTCCCACCAATTCGTCCGCGATCCTCGGCATCTCGTAGATCTTGCGCAGCGCCTCCACGATGCCGCGTGAGTGAACGCTTACCGACCGGGCCACTTCGTCCGTAAAGATGAATCGGTTGGGCAACCCCTCGATATTGCTGTCGAAGATGAGCCCCACTACCTCAGCGTTCCGGTTTATCACGGGGCTTCCTGAATTGCCGCCGATTATGTCGTTCGTCGAAACAAAGTTCAGGGGCGTAGTCATGTCGAGATTCGCCTGCCGCTTCATCCACCTATCCGGGATCCGGAAGGGCGGTTCCTGGTTGAACTCCGCGCCGCGCGCGAACAGACCGAAGAAGCTGGTCTTATAGGGCGCGAGCGTTCCGTTGTACGGATATCCCTTCACTACACCATCGCTGATACGAAGCGTAAAGGTGGCGTCAGGCGGAAGGGCCTGACCGTACGCCCCGAACAGCGCCTGGCCGATCTTTTCGGCGTTCGCGGATGAGGCGTCCACGAGGCGCGCCGCACGCATTGCAATCGGACGGCCGAGTGGATCGATCTTTCGCGCGATCACAATGAGTGGATCCGTCGAAGCCGAGACCGCGGCGGCCCCACCCTCCACCAGCGCGCGTCGCACCTGTGCGTCAGCCATTTTCGTCCCTTCGATCAGTGCTTCGGCGGCGACTTCGGGACTCCGGCCGGCTAGCACGGTGCGAAGGAATGGATCGTTCGCCGATAGGTCTTTCTTCGCCGCCGTGAGTTGTGACGCGAGCAGCAGCTTCTCCACTTCCTTGTCGACCGCGATTTCACCCAGAATCTGGTTCTTGATGGCGTCAATCTGCGGGCCGCGGTACTGCGGCAGCCTCATTGAATCCGGGAGCGCGCCCTGGCTGGGCAGGCGAACGATGCCGCCGGCGAGATTCAGGAGCTGCGATCCACCAAAGCCGTAGTAGCGAACCTGCTTGTTGATAGATGCCAGCTCGCGCTGCGCTGCTGCGATCGCGTCCCAGGCTCCGCCATACTTCGTGCGCAATGCGGCGTCGGCCAGCACGCGCTTGCGGAAATCCAATTCGAAAGCGCGCTTCCGCGCCATGATCGCGGAATCCACGAGACCGGAGCGATAGCCGATGGTTGCCTTGCGCGAGTTCTCCAACGAGAAAATCTGATTCTCAAACTGTCGCTTCGCAGCCTCGTTCTTCGAGGAAAGCTCCTTGAAAATACCGATCTGGCGATCGAAGGCCGAAAGCGTAGCCGGATACTGGACATCGCGCAGGAAGTTCATCTGCGAGATGGTATTGAGGCGTCCTGTGGAACCCGGATTGCCTACCACGAACACCAGTTCTCCATCCTCAGCGCCTTTCAGGCTCCACTTGAAAAACTCTTTCGGCTGCAAGGGTACATCGTTTTCGTAAACGCGAAGAAAGGTCACGTCCAGATCGTATCGCGGATAGGTAAAATTGTCAGGATCGCCACCGTAGAAGCTGATTTCCTCCTCGGGCGCCATTACCAGGCGGATGTCCGGATACCGTTTATAGCGATAAAGCGAGTAGGCGCCCCCCTGATACAACGTCACCACCTCGCAACGCAGTCCTGTCGCCTTGGCGCATTGATCAGTGATTTCGGCGATCGCTTGCGTACGTTGCTCCACCTGCGCACCGGAGGTCGTGCCTCTTACTTTGCTCCTGATGCGAGCAGTAACGTCCTCGAATGACTGCAGCTGGTCCGCGTACATCGCTGGGCATTTTCGCTCGTCGGCCAACGTCTGCGACACGAAGCCGGTTCTCTGGTAGTTCGTATCCTTCGGAGACGCTGAGCTGATACAAGCCCGCGCGCAATGATGGTTGGTCACCACCAGCCCACGCGATGACACGAAGGACGCCGAGCATCCCGGAATGCGTACGGCGGCGAGACGAACGTGATCGAGCCAGGGTTGGTCGGCATTGAAGTTGTAGGTACGCTTCCAATAGTCGATCGGCGGCGCATCGAATGTCCACATCGTGCCAAACTCCTTGCCGGGCGCGGGGGTGGACGTTGCGGTGGGCGCGGTGACTTGCGCGGCGGCGGCAACTGCGGCGAACACGAGCGTGACCAGCACGAGGGCAAACGCCGAGCCCCTTGGCAGGCGGAATTGTGGTGATGGCATGATCCTCTGATGTGTTGCGGGTTGGCATGGCACAGTCATTCAAGTTATCGTGCCGGGGACAGAAATAGGGAGTGGGGAGGTTGGCGTGGGTAGTGGCAGTGGTTCAAATCCGCAGGCCGCAATCGTGGCTTGTCCTCAACCTTAATCTGTAAGTCATGCCGGCATCCGAACGCCGAATCCGACCACGCGGTTACTTCGATTTTTTCAGGGATGCGCTTTACGCCGTGCTTCGGGGCATCGCGCGCCACGCCTCAGGGTTCTATACAGCGTTCGGCATTTTTCTGGTCGCTGGGGCTGCGCTGGCCACCGCCGGCACACTCGTTTTCGTCAGCCTGGCTGGGCGGGTGCGATCGGGTACCACCCAAGCCTTCGACGAAGAGGTGCTGAATTGGCTGGCGGCTCATCGCATATGGTGGCTCGAGCGATCCCTCCTCGAAGTCACGGCGCTGGGCACCGGACTGGTCGTGATGACCATTGTAGCCGTGGCAGGGCTATTTCTCTATCTCACGGAGCACCGATACTCCTCCTTCCTGCTCATCCTGGCTACGGGAGGGGGAATCATTTTGAACAGCATCCTGAAGCTCAGCTACGACAGGCCAAGACCTCACGTCTTCGACTGGGTGACCAACGTGTCGACCAGCTCCTTCCCGTCCGGGCACGCGATGAGCGCGGCAATCGTGTACTCCACAGTTGCGTATCTCGCCGCGCGGCTGCAGAAGCGGCGCTGGGCGCGTGTAGTGACCATGTTGATTGCCTTCCTCATCATTATTCTCATCTGCGCCAGCCGCCTGTATCTGGGCGTTCACTACCCATCGGATGTGTTGGCCGGCGTTATCATCGGCCTGGCCTGGGCTGGGTTCTGCATGGCCGGACTGGAGGCTGTCCAAGTCTTCGCGAAGCGCTTCCGCGCTCCGGCGCTGGAGCACGAGCGTGATCTCGATCCGAAGGAACGGCAGGCCGCTGGGTTGACGCAGTGAGCGAGGAAAGTGAGTTGGCAGGTGATCGCTCGCCTGCAGATGGAGACGTTGAGTTGGACAGGGGCAGTCGGCCGCAGGCTTCAATCCAGTACTCCCCAGTCCCACACTCACCGGTTCAGCCGGTCGTAAATTGGAAGTGGGTCGCCCTGGGTTGGGTGGCGGCTATGCTTTTTGGCGCTCTGTACGCTGGTTGGCTGCAATATCACTCGGACTGGAACGTGGGCGCGCAGTGGGAGCGCTCGCTCATGTACTGGCTGCAGACCGAATACCGCCGGCCTCTGGACGATGTTTTTCTCGCCGTGCCGTGGATAGCGACGCATTTCACGCTCATTCCGATCATCCTTGGCGCGGCGGCGTGGCTCAAATTCAAGTGGAAGCGAAACGATCTAGCGCTGCAATTGGTAGTCGTCGAGATAGGCACGTGGACGCTGAACCAGCTCCCCAAAGCGCTGTACGACCGTGACCGGCCGCAACTCTGGGAGCACCGCGGGCAATACGCTCAGGCGTCCTATCCGAGCGGGCACGCGATAGCCGCGATCGCGGTTCTCTTTACAGTCGCGGCAATCGTTCACCGTGAGCGGGGCTGGAAGTGGCCCTACGCAGTGGTCGGTGTGGTACTCATCGTAAATCTGTATTCGCGCCTGTACCTCGGCGTGCACTGGCCGAGCGATGTGGTGGCGGGGATCGGTATGGGTGGAATCTGGCTAGCGGCATCGCTCAAGGCATTTCCGGGGCGGGCCGGAAAGACTGGCGCTTCCGGGTCTTGTAATCGTAACCAGTCACTCGTGGTTCAGGATTAGCGGTTTCACAGTCGGTACTTCACAGTTCGTTCTTCGCAATTCGCAGTTCATACTTCGCAATTCGCAATTATCCGCGATCACGACATCAATAGTTGCGCCTGCCGGCGCCGCTGCGCAAATTCGCGGCCGGCTGAGTTGCCCGTCCTAAAGGCGTTCGTCTTCCAGGTAACGCGGCCGTCCAGAATTGCCGATTCTGCTCCTCGCTACCGTTTTCGACTTCCCTGTTACCCCCCCCAAATGCGAACTATCGACCGCGGCTGTACCGAGCTGGCGCGCCGTATCGTGCTTCGGGTGATGATCCTGGGAGGAATGGTGTTCATTCCGGTCAGGGCGATGGCACAGAAGGCGGCGGCCACGCTCCCCTCTCACGACTCCACAGCGAGACGCCTCGGCGCGCCATTCGCTGCGCTCAACGCCTCAGCGCAATCGATGCGCGACTCGATCGTATCCCTGGCGCGCGCCCAGGTGGGCACCAGGTACGTTCTCGGCGGAGAGACCCCGGATCGCGGCTTCGATTGCAGCGGGCTTGTTCGGTACCTAATGGCCGCGTGGAACGTTGCACTCCCCAGAACGGCGGCTCAGCAGGCGCGCTCCGGGCTTGCTGTAGGAAAAGACACGACCTCGCTCCGGCCCGGTGACCTGCTGACTTTCGGCAGAGGCAAGCGTGCTTCACATATTGGCATTTACGTAGGCGAAGGACGCTTCATCCACGCCAGCAGCAAGGCGGGACGGGTTGTCGAGAGCAAGTTGCACCGGCCTCCCGCCCGCGGCATCAAGCCTCTGCGGGGCGCCCGGCGGTTCGTGGTGACGGGAGATAGCGCCGTGGTAGGCAAGTCTGGGTGAGGCACGGCAGGTTTTGGTCCCCCTACTCCCTGCCTCTTCCGGCCGCATTCAGCATACGAGCTCGCGTTACCGGGAAATCCAGCCGGCTGAGTGAATCGACAAGCGCTGCCGCTCGGCCGGATGAGTCGCCGCTTACGAGCCCAGGCGGACGCTGAACTGTAGATCGCAGCACCGCCGTCTCGACCCTTCCGTTTCGCCCGAGAGTTGCGCAGAGAATAGCTCCGCGGTTTTGCGGATCTCGCAGTGTAAACGGCCCGTAGGTCACCAGATTTCCCAGCGAGTAGGCGATGAGCGAGTCATCACGCCATTCGATTGCGCGCATCACATGCGGGCCGTGCCCAACGACGAGATCCGCACCCGCGTCGACAGCTGCGTGCGCGAACGCCACCGAGTTCCCCCGGTCGATGCTGCCAAGAAAAATCTCCGTCGCGTTGGGTGTACGCTGCGCGTCGGCTCCCTCGGCGCCCATGTGCATCGTGACTACTAACCACGGGTAACGGGAAGCTGCCCGTGCGACGTGGCGCTTTACCGCGTTCAGATCGCGTGGATCAGGCCCACCCGAAGTGCTATAGCCGAGAAACGCTACTGTGTCGCCCTGTCCCACGGCGACTGAAGTCGCGATGGTGTCGTCGCCAGTAACGTGCACTCCCGCACGCCGCAGATGCCGCACGGTCTCCTGCAGCCCGCGTTCGCCGGCATCGCGCGCATGATTGTTGGCGACATTCCCCACCACGCTGGCGTCACCACCAATCTCCCGGAGAGCGCGCGCTGTCGCGGCAGATTGTCTAAAGGCGTAGCAATTACTGGAGCCGCGGCTGCATTTGCGCGCAGCGAGGCGGCCGGCTCCAATGGCGCCTTCGACATTCAAGAGCAGGATGTCGGCGTCGCGCACGAGCGGGCGGAGTGGCGCAAGCAACATACCCGGATCCGGAAGAGCACGCACGAAACCACCCAGGCGCTGAGAAGCCGCGCGGGCCCAGGTAGTGTCGAGATTCGTACCAAGCATGACGTCGCCTCCCGCACAGATTCGAACCGCCGGGTCGGCACTGTCACCCTTCCGTCTCTGCGCGGAAAGTGGTGAGGCGAGTGAGAACGCAGCCAGTACGCCGACAAGAGCGACTCCGATCATTCTGCTCAGTCACCCTCCGGCGGGACGCCCTAACCGAGCGAATCCCGGCCGCGTGTATCCGAAATGTAACAAATTGTCATTCCATGAATCCAATCGCCGTGGCTCCGTCGTACCCACTGAAACGGCTGACTGGGTCTGGCAGAGCTTCATCACGAATCCTGATGTTCGAATGATGATAAGCATGTGGCATGCCGAATAGCGAAAGCCCGTCCGACCAGGCCAGTGAGAACGTTTTTCAGAGTGTTCAGCTGTACGGAATGCCTGCCTGGCCAGCCAGGACACTTCCGGAATCACTTGCTGGCTCGGAGGGGAATGCTTGATGACGCCGCCGCTTCAAACCCACACCGACTCGGGGGGCATAGGGGGATCGCGCGACCGACGCGACTTCCTTCGCACGGCCGGGCTCGGAGGACTCGCACTTGTGCTACCCACAGCGCTGGCTGCCTGCGCTGATGAAGCTGTCGCGCCGGTTCTGCCGAACGGCAACCAACGCCGAATAAGACAGATCGACGCGAATCAATCCGTCACACTCGATTTCACCAGCGACATCGGCGTGGCGAACTACGCTTTCGCGCTGGAGCAGCTCGAGGCAAGGTTTTACATCCTGGCCACAGAGAACCCGGCGGCTGACCTTCTTCCAGGTGAACTGGCCGTGCTGCGCGACATTCGCGCGCATGAAGTCGTGCATCGGGACTTCCTCGCCGCTTACCTGGGCGACGCTGGAATCGGCGGTTTGACATTCGATTTCAGCTCGGTGGACTTTACCAGCCGCAGCAGCGTGCTGACGACGTCCCGGATTTTCGAGGATTTGGGAGTTGCCGCGTACAACGGAGCGGGGGAGCTACTCACTGACCCCAACAATCTGTTGCTGGCAGGAAAAATCGTCTCGGTAGAGGCGCGTCACGCGGCTACCATCCGGGATCTGCTCATTCCCCGGAGCACGTACTTCGCCGGTGATGATGTCATCGACGCGAATGGACTGGACCAGGCATTCGACCCACGTACGGTACTTGCCGCCGCTGATCCGTTCATTGTCAATCCCGTAAACGTTGTTGGACTTCCCTAGGAGGAGCGACCATGGATACTCGCAACATTCTCGATACGGTCGACTCCGATCTCGCGGAGCGGCTAATTTCACGCCGAACAGCGGTTGGCTCCGCTTTCGCAACCGGACTCGCTCTGGTTTCGGCGCCGGTAACGCTGGCGGCTCTGGCCCGCCGCGCCTTTGCGCAGGGTGTATTGCCCGCGCAGATCATCAACGTCCTCAACTTCGCCCTTACGCTGGAATACCTCGAGAGCGAATTCTATAACATCGGCGTCGCTACGTCCGGGTTGATTCCGGCCGCCGAGTTGGACGTCTTCCAGCAGATTGCAAAGCACGAGAACGCCCACGTCGCCTTTCTTCTCAGCGTATTGGGATCCTCGGCCGTTTCAAAGCCGACATTCGACTTCACCGCTGGAAACGGCTCTGGCAACGGACCGTTTGTCGGCGTTTTCTCGAACTATAACATCTTCAAAGCTGTATCCCAGGCGTTCGAGGATACGGGGGTGCGTGCCTACAAGGGACAGGCGCCCAACCTCATGTCCAACGACGCGATCCTTCGCGCTGCGCTTCAGATTCACTCTGTGGAAGCGCGGCACGCGAGCGAGGTTCGCCGGCTGCGCGGTTTGGATGGCTGGATAACGGGGATCTTTACCGACATACCAGCAATCCAACCGGTATATGACGGCGAAGCGAGGTTGCGGCAAGGTGGCATTTTCGTGCCGAGCGTTACCAGAGTCGCTCAGAATGAAATTACCGAAGCGTTCGACGAGCCCCTCAGCGCGGCAGAGGTTCTGACCATCGTAGCGCCGTTTATCGTGGGTAGCAATCCATAATCGACGGTCTCGGCTGGTAGACAGCAACGGGCAGTCCTTCACGGGACTGCCCGTTGTCGTGCAGGGTGGCTCGACGCATCTTTTGTAATGCTGACCCGGGGGGGAATGCCAGCTTTTTTCTCTTCGTGTCGCACTCGCCTGATCTGCGCGGGTGCCGTCCTTGGCCTGTCGGGATGCGCCATAAATCCTCCGGCCCGCGAAACTCCCCGCGACCTGCGCGTTCTGGTATACAACATCCACGCCGGAAAAGACCGTGCGGGAGTGGATAATTTGCAGCGAACTGCCAGGATGGTACTGGACAGCGCCGCCGACATCGCGTTGCTCCAGGAAGTGGACAGCGCGACGGAGCGCTCCGGCCGCACGGATCAGCTCGCCGAAATTCAGCGTCTCACAGGCTTCCACGGCACTTTCGGCGGGACACTGAATTATCAGGGGGGCGCTTACGGCATCGCCGTCATCTCGCGCTTTCCGATTGTGAAACACAGCGTAATTCGTCTTCCGGTGACGCCTGGCCAGGAGCGCGCCGGAGGGTCATACGAGCCGCGCGGAGTGCTTCACGCCACTATCCTCGTCGGGCGCGTAACCATCGATGTGCTCAATACGCACCTCGACGCCTCAGCGGATGACAGCTATCGACGGCAGGAGGCAGCGACGCTCGTCCGGATCACGCGCAAGCTGACAAAGCGCGGTGCTCGCGTGCTGCTCGGCGGAGATCTCAACTCGACGCCTGAGAGCGCGATACACGCGATGCTTGAAGAAACCACGGGGCTGCGCGACGCATGGCCGGCCTGCGGTTCGGGGGACGGATTCAGCTACCCGGAGACGAAGCCCACCAAGCGAATCGATTACCTGCTAATATCGAAATCGATGCGGTGTACCGAGGCGCGCGTACTGGAGTCCGGGATATCGGATCACCGTCCGGTGCTATTCAGAGTCGATCTACGTACGGACCACTGATTGCGATGCCAGTTATGGAGATCAGGAGGAATTGGCAAAAACTGAGCGCTATCAAGTGCAGCGCTTTCTATCCTCCATTCCATAACCCCAATAACCGAGTCTCACAGTGGCCGAAAGAGATCGGCAAGTTTAACCACAAACGGCCGCGATGCACCCTCTGGTGTCCAGCGCATCTCTTCGCCCTCAATCTCGGGAAATTTGGCGGAAGGACGCCAGATTTCGGCGCAGCGCGCGTCGCCATCGACAAGCCAATACAGCGGAATTCCCACTTCCTGATATAACCGGCGCTTCGTG
>JBPCJT010000002.1:0-34907 GCA_051005015.1 Gemmatimonadaceae bacterium
TCACCGCTGTCGGGATTCATCGCGATCAGATGCAACCATTGATTGTCCAGACGCTCGCGAATCGCGGCCTGCCGGTCGTAGATCCCACCCAGCACATCGTTGCTCACCTCGACGATGAGCTGCAAGCGCATCGCTTCGTGAACCTCGACCATTTGCCTGGGCAGCCCGGTGCGCAGGTCACTCATCGCGCCTTCCATGACTCCGACCAGTCCGCAGACGTTGTGGGGAACCTTCGTGTCAGCCCCCCACTTCTGATTGTCCACGGTAGAGAAGTAGTACTCCAGGTTTATCCCCGCGCCCACCGGCCCGACAGCGAGGAGAATTCGCTCGAGGATCATCCCGCTTGGATCCTGTGAGGGATCGTACGAGATCACGAACGCGCGTCGGTCGAGAAAGAGTCCTTGCGTAGCGGAGCGCCGGCCCACCACGGCGCACGCGTTCGTGGCATGCCCCCACTCCGGGCGCACCTGGCTCAGGTTGTTAGCGCGGCTCTCGATGTGTCGCAGCGAACGCCGGGGTGAGACGTCCTTTGGAGCGGAGGCGAAGCGGCGGCAGCGCTCCTGCGCCGACCGCGCGCGTGCCTCATCCAGATCGGCTACCAGTCGTCGCCAATCATCCCGCTGCGTCGCGGGAATGGTCTCTGTATCGAAGTACGTCAACAGCTCCGAGCAGGTGTTGTGCTGGGCACCCACGAACCAGGAGTCGTGGGGAATGTCGATGCCGCGCTCCCGCAGCTTCGAGCGAACCACCGGCCGGTTCGCCATGCCGGCGAAAGCTCGCCCGTTGAGACCGCCGTGCTTGCCCCCGCATGCCCTGCAGTCGTGGGCCGACTCGTGCGGGTTGTTCATGCTCGAGGACCCGTGACCGCAAACCACGACGAACCGCCCGAATCCGTAAGTGAGTCCGGTGTTACGCAGCATGGCCTCGATGCGATCCGTCTGCTCGTCGGCAGTGAAACCCAGCTTGACCGCGGGCGCGTGCTTGCCGATCTCCTCGTCGTCCGACGAGAGTGTCAGCATCGTAGCGACTGGTGGAATGAATCGTCGCTTGAATCGCTCCACCATCTGAGCGTACCCAAGCGGAGTGAGAATCCGCCCCAGCAATGGGACCGCCTGCAGTAACCCAAGCAGGTCGATCAGGAAGTACGCGGAAAGCGCGTTGCGTTTCACCTCCCAATATGTGTTGTGCAGAGCCTCGTTCCATTTGGCACGGCTGTGCCGTTTTTCCGCCTGTTTCGCCTCAGCCGGCCGAGGAACCTCTTCGACCCGATGTCCCGGGACGATCACCGGCGGACACAGCGGCACGATCTCGTGAGCTCCGAGGGCGCTGTAGTTGATGGCGACGCCGAAAAAACCCGCGGCGCCGAGCGTCTCATAGCCCGGGTCCAACTCCTCGAAGTGGCGGTGAATCGCCTCTTCGCGCTCGTCGATGCAGAATATTACCTGCGCTTTTGGTCGCGTCGGGCGCGTCCGCCAGCGTCCCTTTCCGCGGTTGTTCGCGAGCGCGTTCAACACCTCGTCCCGGTAGTGGCGCTCGTACGCGCTCAGCCAGACCGGCCCGTGTGAGGAGGCGGGGAAGGCGTCCAGCGCGCCAATCATTCTGTCACGCGTGGCGGGGCTCAGTGATCGAACGTCGTCGCCGGTGAGCCCTAGCAGCTGAGCGAGACGAAACAGTCGCCACGCGTTGCGGTGAATAGCCGGCCCGCTCTCGCTATCCGAGAGTCCGCTCTCACGATAGGCCCATATTTCGTCGGCGACCGTATCCCAAGCGTCGTCTGCCTCGGCGGCGTTGAACCGCTTCTCCACAAGCGCGCGCGCCCTGTCCGCGACGTGATCGAGCAAGCCGCCACGAAAGAGCTCTCGCCGAACGAAGAACTCGGAGCCGTGTGTCTGAAAGTGGCGCTGAAGCGCTTCGACGTCGCCGTCGAGCTGCCACCGCCGCCGGCAGATATCCCGGACTATCAACGTCTCATAGAACAGCCTCACCGCCAGATACTGCATCAGATCAATCGGCTGAACCTGCTGCCGCGTGTAGGCAGGCCGGCGCGCCCGCCAGTTGATCAGCCCTCCCCACCCGGGCAGCTGCACAAGCAGACGGCCCAGATAACCGCCCCAGTGGTCGTGGTGCACACCAAGGGTGAGGAGGTGCTCGATTACTGCGTCCTCGGCGAGGGCTGGCAGGTGATGGAGAGCATTCCGCCATCCTGGAAGGCCTTCCAGATCGAAGATGCGCTCCGATGCGGCGAGACTCCGCCACGCGTCGTAGAATCCGAGCGCGCGGCCGGGCATGCGCCACGCCGCCTGTCCTTCGTCCAGAAACGCGGCGCAACGCCGAATCATGTATGCGTTCACGCGCTCGTTGACGTCTTCGCCGGTGAGGTTGCGGAGCACGTCAGCGTGCGAGCGCGTGCGTCCCAGCTCCCCGAGCTCCCCGGCGAGCTCCGCCTGAACATGCTCGCGCATCTTTCGCCGCGGGTCGCGCTCGTGCAGGCGCGCGAGCAACGCTGTGTGTTCACCTTCGTCGGGCCGCAGCGAGACCAGCGCTTCGAGTGCTCCGAGCCCGCGCCGATTGAGTTCGTTCGCACCGAGATCGTGCAGTACGAACCAGCAAAGGTGGGCCATTTCCAGCGCCGATACCTCGTCGCCCTTTCCGCGTTGTTGCTCTACCGGCTGCTCCATGCGCTCGCGGAGGCGAACTACCTCGGTTTCCACAAACTGCTGGACCGCCGCGTGGAGCTCCGCGTCAAGCGGTATCGGTGGACCACCCCACCGCTCCATGTGGCGGAGCTTCTCGTGCATCTGCTCGAACAGCCCGTCAGCCTCCTGTTCCTGAAAGTGGCGCGGATCGGTGGGGGAAAACGGATCTTCCAGAGCGTACTTCGCGAGGCATGCCCCCCAGAGCGAGAGCACTGTGTACGCTTCGAGGTCCGCGTTGAAGTGCGCCGCAATCGCGCCGTACGTGCCGCGTATTCCGAAATGGCGCTCACACAACTTCTTCACCCAGCCCGACTCCGCATCAAGCCACAGCTCGTGGGTACGCCCGCGCTGCGCGCTCGGCACGTCGCGGAAGCGTTCATCGATGCAGCGGAGATAGTCGCCCCAGCGGTCTTGGGGTATCTCGAGCGCTCTCAGCCAGCGCGCCGCGGACTGGGAGGGCGAGGCTGGCGAGGACACTTCGCCCTGTGGTGAGCTGGATGCGGGTTCCCGCCCGGGAACGCTCAGGTCGGCTGCCAGTGCCCGGACGACCTCCGAATACACACGTCCGGCGAGGTCGAGGTTTGTGTGATAGCCGATCCAGTCACTCAGCGTCCAGTCCTGCCCAACGCGGTCGAGCGAGCGGCGCAGGTCCGTCGCCGCCCGCTCCCTTAGCGCCGCCCGTGTCGGCGCGGGCAGGTCGTTGCGCAGCCGCCGTGTCGCGTCGCGCTCTCGAATCTCGAAGTCCAGGCGACCGCGATCGAGGGATTCCGCGCCGAGCAGCAGGTGCGCCCGATACACCTCACCGGCCGTGATTTGCCGATTGCCGATCGCGGCCACCACCTCGTCGGTCGCGAGAGCGGGACGAGCGTCGAAGGCCGCGCGCAGGTCGTTGTCGGTGATCCTGCCCGCGGTAGCCAGCGCGCGAAATTCGTCGTTCCGCAGATACCCACGACCGCCGAGCAGGCGTTCCCCCTCTGCCAACGCCGCCTCGAAGGTCAGATGCTGCAACCCGTGAAGGGTGTTGTGATGGATGAAGGTTGACATCGGCCCCTGACTGGGGAGCAGGTGGCTGCAGTGGTCCACCTCGTGCTTGACGTGGTGTCTCAGCTCGTTGGAGATCGCGCCCGCCATGCGCCTACTCAAAGATTGCTACCGCCTGCTCCATCGTGGCCCTCATCAGGTTCAGCGCCACGCTTGGGTAGAGCCCGAGCAGGAACGTCAGGAAGGCGAGAGGCAGTGCGGCCGCAAGCTCCGCTCCGCGGATGTCGGAGATGTTGGCCCACCGGGGATTCGGCGGGCCCATGAACATTCGGCCGATGGTACGCAGCGAGTACGCAGCCGTTAGGAGAATGGCTACCATCGCCACGACTACGTAGAGACCCCAGCGCTGGAAAGCGCCGAGGAGTACGAGCAGCTCGCTGACGAACTGTGCCAGGCCCGGCATACCCATGGAGGCGAGCAGCGCGAGCGACATGAGAACCGAGAAGATCGGTATGCGGGTCGAAAGCCCGCCGAACTCCGTCACCTCCCTGGTGTGCGTCCGCTCGTAGATAACGCCGACCAGGACGAACAGGCCAGCGGTGATGATGCCGTGTGTTACCATCTGTAGCGCGGCTCCCGAGAACCCCGAGGCGTTGAGCGCGGCGACGCCGACAATGACAAACCCCATGTGGCTGATCGACGAGAACGCGACCATCGACTTAAGGTCGGTCTGTCGCCAGGCCAGCAGCGCGCCGTACACGATGTTCACCAGCCCTATCGCGAGAAGAACGGGCGAAAACCACTCCAGTCCGAGCGGCAGCAACGTGCCCAGCCGCATCAGTCCGTAGCCGCCCATCTTCAGCATCACCGCCGAGAGGATGATGCTCACGGGCGTGGGCGCCTCGACGTGCGCCAGCGGGAGCCACCCGTGCAACGGAAACGCCGGGATCTTCACCGCGAAGCCGAGGAAGAACGCCACAAAGGGAGCCATCTGGAACGCCTGGCTCCAGCCTCCCTGCGCCTGCATCATCGCCATCATGTCGAACGTTCGCGGGTCCGTGTTCAGATACAGCGCGACGATCCCCAGGAGCATCGCGATCGACCCGCCCAGTGTGTACAGAAAGAAACTCATTGTGGCGACGTTCCTCCGCTCGCCCCCCCACTGACCGATCAGAAAGAACATGGGAATCAACCCGATCTCCCAGAACACGTAGAACAGGAACCAGTCCTGCGCTACAAATACGCCGAGCATGGATAGCTCCAGGAGCATGAACCACGCGAAATAGCTCCTGACGCGCTCGGTGACGTTCCAGGAACTGAGGACCGCCACGACGGTAACCAGTGTGGTGAGAAGGACGAGCGGAAACGAAAGTCCGTCGATACCCAGGCTGTACCCCATCCCCAGCTCGGGTACCCATGGCTGGCGTTCGGCGAATTGCAGTGCCGCTGTTTCCCGATCGAAGCGAAAGAGCAGGCTCCATGAGAGAACGAACGCTGTTCCGGTCGCCAACAGCGCCACCATACGAGCCAGCGCGACCTGCCCCTTGGGGAGGATCATGATGAGCAGGAGCCCAACAAGCGGTGTCCCGATAATGATACTCAGTATCGGCATGGCGACCTCACTGCGTATCCATCGCCAAGATCGCTAGCGACGGCTGCGCGTTGGTTTGCGTCTATGCTGCGGCGTAAGTGGGCGTGGCCACTCTCTTCCTGGCCGAGAATGGATGATCAGTCGTTCGCACGAGGCCGTCAAACCCAATCTTCTCAACGTGTCCGCCTTCGCGCAAGTACTCCTCCTCGAAATCGTGGAGTCGCTCGACCACCGTATGATCGATGAACCTGCAATCCGTGAAATCGAGCACCACGGTCTTACCCTTGGCGAGCTTGTCGAGCCTGCCACGCACGCCGATGAAATTCCCGAATCCCAGCGCTCCCGAGAACTTGAGCGTCGTTCTGCCGGTGGCTGGATCTTCCATCACGGCAACCCGCGGCTTGAACAGGTTTCCGATGGAAGTTCCGCGGGCGAGCGCGATCGCGAGTCCGACGATGACTCCGGCGGCGACCCCAACGAGCAGATCCTCGATGACGACGAGGATGATCGTCACCAGCATGAGCGCGAGCTCTTCCTTGCCGATGCGACCGGCCTCGACAAACTGCCTGGGATGCGCCAACCTCCAACCGATGATCACCAGGATCCCCGCCAGTGCCGCAAGGGGGATCATCTCCAACACAGTCGGCAGGAACATCACGAACAGCAGGATAAGAAGTCCGTGGACGAAGTTGGACCAGCGCGTACGTGCGCCGTTGAACACATTTGCTGAGCTGCGCACCACCTCGGCGATCATGGGAAGGCCGCCGACCATGCTCGACAACGCATTGCCGATTCCCTTGCCCACAAACTCCCGGTTCATGTTGGAGCGGCGCTTCCAGGGGTCCATCTTGTCAATGGCCGCAGCGGTCAGTAGCGATTCCAGGCTCGCCACGAACACGTAGGCGACGATCCAGCGAATGGACGTCGCGGTGAAGATCTTGCCGAAATCGGGGCTGGTCAGGCCGCCAAGAAGCCCTCCCTCGGGAAGATCGAGCAGCAGCTTGGGCCCGAGCTGGGCCTCCCTGCCTAACGCGGAATACGTCCGTTCGACTCCCAGGCCGAAGACTATCGCCAGGACGACGCCGGCCACAGCGGCGACAAGCGGGGCGGGTATGATCTTCGCCACTTTCTTCAGCGAGGGCCACGTCAGCATTATCAGCATGCTGACGATGCCGATGATCGTGACGTAGGGATTGAAGTGGGCCAAACTCCCGGGAACGGAGAGAATGGGATTGAGGCCGTGAAAGAGCGGAAAGTCGACGTGAAACTCCGGCGTTGCACCGAGGGCCACGTGGATCTGCCGGAACATGATGATCACGCCAATGCCGGCGAGCATACCGTGCACCACCGAGAGAGGAAAGAAACTCGTCATCGCGCCCGCGCGAAGTAATCCGAGCGCGATCTGGATGATCCCGCAGGCAACGCCCACGGCCAATGCGTACCGGTAACCGGCGATCGGATCGCCCGCGCCCAGCGCTTCGATAGACCCCAGCACGATGACGATGAGACCCGCAGCGGGGCCGTTGATCGTCACGTGTGACCCGCTCAGCAGAGAGACCAGCATCCCGCCGACGATGGCGGTGATGATTCCGGCTATAGGTGGAGCGCCGGATGCGAGCGCTATCCCGAGACTTAGCGGCAGGGCAATCAGGAAGATGATGGCGCCTGAGACGACGTCGCTCTTCCAGTTTTCCGCGAGGCCGGGGAGCCAGTCCTTCGGCACCGGGCCAGGAATTCCGCCGGTTGGAGCCTCTCTGTTCGTGGCCATTTCTTCCTCCGCTGGGGTTCACGGTCGGGTTCGGTCGGAGCGAGTGCCTCAGATGCGCAGGTTCCGCCTCGCGGTCGACTAACCTACTTCGATCTACATACGTTGTCTGCCAGACAAGTCGAGTCCTGCTTCCCCTCCAGCCTGCATCGTCCTATCCCGCTAGGGTTCTTTTGCGCTCTTCCACGAGCGCTTTCACCATGTCTCGTATCGAAACGATTCCCGTGAGCTTTCCGCTGTCATTTACCACCACGAGGTGGCGGAAACCTTTCTCGATCATCAATCGCGCGGCGTCGACGACCTCCCAAGATCCGGTGATCGTCACCGCGTTGCGCGTCATGTAGTCCGACACTTTGGTGGCTGCGACGTCGGCACCATCCGCCACGGCGCGAAGCAGGTCCCGCTCCGTGATGATTCCGGGCGGCTGTCCCTGGGCGACGATCACCGCGGACCCCGTGTGGTGCCCCCACATAATGCGCGCCGCTTCGGCGAGCGTCTCGTTCTCACCGGCAGTCAGAACCGGAGACGCAGCAAGTGGTCCGATAAGCATCGGTCATATTGTAGAGACAACTGCCGGCCGTCAATACTTGAAGTGCGGTCGACGTCGGCACCGCGTTGAGCACCAGGGTGTCGAGGTGTTGATACCGGGTGTGGGCTACTTTCTGATGACGGAGGCGACCGTTTCAAAGTGCTCCTAAGAGGTGATCGCCAAGTTTGGCCAACGAGCCCGCCACCAGGCCTCGGCGCGGTCCGACGTGCACATGCCGGGCCGAACGGCATGGCTTCGAGTACATCCGGCATGGCACGCTGTCGTTCTACGCCGCTCTCAACACCAAGACGGGAGTTGTCTTTGGCCAGACTGCGGAGCGTCACACCAGCCAGGCCTTTATCGCGTTCCTCGCGGAGTTGCTCAGCACGATCCCAGCCCGGCAAGAGGTCCACATCATCTGCGACAACCTTTCGGCGCACAGGACCAAACAGGTCGAGGCGTTTGTGGCGGAGCATCCCCGGCTGCATCTGCATTTCACGGCAACCTATTCGTCGTGGTTGAATCAAGTCGAGCTCTGGTTTGCCAAGATTGAACGAGCTCTCATCCATCGCGGCGTCTTTCTCTCCGTGAAGGATCTGGGGCGACGGATCATGAAGTACATCCGCCTGTACAACAACGACCCGCGCCCCATCAGGTGGAAGTACTCTGATCCAACGCACCGAATCCACGTCGCTTAACCTTCAGGTGTTACAGTTAACTAGGTATCGTCGCGCGAGGTCAGCCGGTCCAGCGCCCGCCTGCCTTGGTAGTGCCGGAGGCTCTCGGCGATCCGTGGCCTGGGATCGAGCGCGCGTGGCAGGAGGACGAGCACAGAGTCATGTTTTCGCATGTCTACAACGAGCATCAAAACCGGACCAGAGTGACTGAAGCCGAGTTAGTCGTGGCAGCGGCCGCACTCGCGGGCGAGTTCCGAACCAGTGACACATGCGTCGCCGGTGAAGTAGGCGCGGCCCTTGTGTCGGCTTCCGGGCGCGTTTACACGGGCGTGTGTATTGACACCGGATCCAGTCTTGGCTTCTGTGCCGAGCACGCGGCGATCGCCGAGATGCTTAAGGCGCGCGAATCCGAGATCGCTCTCGTGGTCGCGGTCAGCGCCAAATGGGGAATTCTCTATCCCTGCGGGCGGTGTCGCGAGCTGATGTGGCAGGTCGATCCCCGCAATCGCGCCACGCGGATTATCATCGGCCACGGCCAGGTGGTTACGCTCGCTGAATTGTTCCCCCAGCCGTCCGGTGCCTGAAGTCCAACTCTTGAATGAAGGAGATTCATGTGAAGGGCATAATCTGCGCGATTTTGCTGGTTGCCACCACTGTTGCCTTGTCCCTTCCGGCTACCGGGCAGGCGGAACGAAGCTCAGCTCAGAAGCCACTCGCGCCAGGAGAAATTCGGCTCACTTTCCTCGGCAACGCCGGTTGGGAGATCACCGATGGCCGGAGCGTCGTCCTCGTTGATCCGTATCTGACGAACTCCCGCGCAGCGCGCACCAGGGCCGCGGCGGATTCGATGCGCCGCAACCCGTCCGACACGCGACCAGTATTCGGTCCGGACGACCCACGGTGGCCCGACACAGCTGCGATCGACGCCCAAATCCGGCGCGCCGATTACATCCTGATCACGCACGGGCACTCCGACCACTCGCTGGATGCCCCCTATATCGCCCGCAAAATGGGTGCTGTGATCATCGGGCACGAAACGGCCGCGAACATCGCCCGCGCGTACGGTGTGCCCGACAGCAGTCTGATTACGGTGCGTGGCGGTGAGGACTACGAGTTCGGTGCGTTCTCGCTGCGGGTCGTGCCGAACATCCATTCACCTTTGTTCGGAAAGCGCTATTACAACAACCCCCTTGCGGGTTCAGCTCCGCGTGGGCTCAAGGCACCGCTTACGTGGCCTCAGTTCGTCGAAGGCGGCAATCTGGCGTACCTGCTTCGCATGGCGGGGCACCAGGTGCTGATCATGGGTTCGATGAACTACATCGAGAGGGAGATGAACGGGCTGCGCCCTGACATAGCCGTGGTCGGCGCAGGCCGGTCGCGCAAGGAGAACTACGACTATGCCGGCCGGCTCATGCGCGCGCTCGGTCACCCCGCGATCGTGCTCCCCACCCACATCTCTCCGGTAGACGCGGAGGTGAAGGTGTTCGCACGAGAAGTAAACACCGCATCACCTCGAACGCGGGTTATCATCCCAAGAAGGTTCGAACCGATCGTGGTGCCGGCGATTCATTAGCGACGACCTTTTTGGCCGAAAGTGCCTTTCACCGATAAGCAATCGATGCCCACCAATGCCGCCTTCAACCTTGCCGCCCGGCGCGGTCCCCGCCCGCGCACCACACTCACCAATCCACACACGCAGCTCGACCAGCACCCAGCGGCACCTGTTGCAGAGTCATTACGAGCGGCTCTAGCTGACGCAGTCTTCGCGCTGCCACACGTGCGGGAGCGGCCCAGCGCCATCTCCGTGCCAGGAGCGCGTGCCCTCTGGCTCGATACCGATGCTGCGCGGGGACCGCGTAGCGCGTTTCTCATCGCCACGGAATTCGCTCATTTCCACCCGTTGCCAGATGGCAGCCTGCATGCTGCCCTTCCATCCACGCTGACCGAGTCCGCAACTGCGCTCGGATGGGCCGAAGAGCACCCTGTGGCTCGCCTGGGGTTGATTCCGGCGAACGTTGTCATGCTGTATGCGCCGCGTGATGAATCGGAACTGCGGGTTGTACTTTATCTCGTGACCGCGTCTCACGCATTCGCCAGCGGCGAGAACGGGCCCGCAAGCACACCTTCCGGTGACTTGAGCGACACATGTGATGGCCCGTGAAAATCTCCACTTTGGCGAGGCCAGTTGCATCCCGATTGGCATACTGTGCCCGTCTCCTCACCCCTCCTTACGAGCCACGAGCAGCATCTCCGGGGAGCGCCGCGAAAGCGGCCTGTCGCGCCAGCCGTCATACGCCTGCTCCACGATGAGTCGGTTCTGTGCACAGAGGTCGGCTATTCGAGTGGCGGTGTACAGGCGAATCCGATGTTCTTTCTCGGAACCGCCGTCATCACTGCGCTGCAGCGACCGGATAGTGAGCACTCCCGAAAGCGGATCGAATGTCCGCTCATGCGCGATCAGCGTGTCGCCACCGCCCCTCCACCAGTCTCGGGAAAGAAAACGGGCCATGACACCGTCACGGCTCGCCCCATGCCATAGCAGAAGGCCGCCAGGACGAAGCACGCGCGCGAGCTCGCCGATGACGCGCGCGTCATCGGCGGGATCGAGGAAAAAACCGAACGATGTGAACAGGTTGAGAACGGCATCGAACCGATTGGACCAGTCACCTGGCAGCCTCCTCATGTCGCCACGTTTATAACGCAGCCTGCTCGACGTACCTCGCTCGCGCGCGCGAGCGAGCAGAAAAGCGGAGTAGTCCAGCCCCTGTACGGCGAATCCCGCTTCGGCGAGGAGGTGGGCATGACGTCCCTGACCGCAGGGCACATCGAGTATCTCGGCGCCAGCAGTGAGACCAAGCAGATCGATTATCCGCGCCACCTCGCCGCGGTCGCGGCCAGGTCGAAGGATCGGCTCGTACTCCAGGAGGTAGCGGGCATCAAAATGGCTTTCCCACCACTCACCTTTTCTCTTCACAGCTCCTGCCTCACGGGCCTCAGAAAAACACGGGCTCCCGGTACGCGCCGAATACATCCTCCATCGCAGCGCGAATTTCGAACAGCGTACAATAGGAGCGAGCCGCATCGAGTATGTGAGGGACGAGATTCCTTTCCGTCCCGGCGGCATCGCGCAACTCGCTAAGACGTCGCGAGCAAAGGTCATTGTCCCGGGTGGCGCGCAACCGTCCGAGCCGTTCGCGCTGATCGCGCTCCGTGTCTTCGCCGACACGCAGGAGCGGAATCGTAAGCTCCTCATCTTCGGTTACGAACTTGTTCACTCCGACGATTACCCGGCGGTGCTGCTCTATTTCCCACTGCTGCCTCGCGCTCGACTCCGCGATCTTCCGCTGCAGCCACCCGTGCTCCAGCGCCTTGACCACACCACCCTGACGCTCGATCTCCTCGAACAGAAGCTCGGCGTCGCGCTCCATCGCATTTGTCAGCGCTTCCACATAGTACGAGCCACCAAGGGGATCGGCGACGTTGGGAATGCCGGTTTCGTAAGCGAGCACCTGCTGAGTGCGCAATGCCACCTGCACAGCGGATTCCGTTGGCAGCGCCAGCGTCTCGTCCATGGAGTTCGTGTGCAGCGACTGCGTGCCGCCCAGCACCGCCGCCAGTGCCTGGTAAGCGACGCGCACGACATTGTTCATGGGTTGCTGCGCGGTTAGCGTTACGCCGGCTGTCTGGGAGTGAAAGCGCATCATCCACGATCGCGGATCCCGGGCTCCGTAGCGTTCCTTCATGTGACGCGCCCAGATTCGGCGCGCGGCGCGAAGCTTGGCGATCTCCTCGAAGAAGTCGTTGTGAATGTCCCAGAAAAAGGAGAGACGGCGGGCGAAATCGTCCACGTCGAGCCCGCGAGCGATTCCCCGTTCAACGTACGTGAAGCCGTCAGCGAGGGTAAAGGCGAGCTCCTGCACGGCCGTGGCACCCGCTTCTCTTATATGATAGCCGCTGATGGAGATTGTATTCCAATGCGGCGCGTGCGTCGCCGACCATTCGAAGCCGTCGACGATAAGCCGGAGCGCGGGCTCGATGGGATATACCCATGCGTGCTGCGCCATGTATTCCTTGAGAATGTCGTTCTGAATCGTGCCGCGAAGCTTGCGCGAATCCACTCCCTGGCGTTCGGCCGCCGCTATGTAGAAGCAGTACAGGATGATCGCAGGTCCGTTGATCGTCATCGATGTCGAGACATCGCCGAGCGGGATGCCGTCGAATAGCGTCTCCATGTCGGCAAGGCTCGAGATTGCCACGCCACACTTTCCCACTTCTCCTTCCGATCTCGGGTGATCCGAGTCGTAGCCCATGAGAGTTGGAAAGTCGAACGCGACGGATAAACCCGTCTGGCCGTGCGCAAGCAGGTACTTGTAACGCTCGTTTGTATCCGTCGCGCTTCCGAATCCGGCGAATTGCCGCTTGGTCCAGAGGCGGCCGCGGTATCCCGTCGGATGAATGCCGCGCGTGAACGGATATACTCCGGGCATTCCGAGCACGTCAGGCGACGAAGAAGCCAGGTCGAGCGCCGTATACACCGGCTCCACCTCGCCCGCAGAATTCGCGAACGACTGATGCCGTCTCTCGCCCTCCTCGTAACGCGCGCGCCAATCGGCCACCTCGCGCCGGAGCTGTTCGAGCTCTTCGCGCTGACCGCCCTTTCCCACCGTCTCCGCGATCTCGCGCATCGTGGTCATGAGTCCATCCGTGTCAGAAGATCACCGCTGCGGCGCAGTAGCTCGTCCGCCACCACAAAGGGAGTCAGCATTCCGCTGTCGAGCGACGCGAGTTGCTGGTCCAGCCAGGCGTTCGTCTCGGCATCGTCCCAGAGACGTTTCCGTACCCCGTGCTCCACTACTTCAACCACGCGCTGGCGTAGCCGGCGCCACCTTCTGTCGCGCAGCGCGCCACTCCCTTCAAGATAAGTAAAATGCCGGTCGATAGCGTCGGCAACAGCTTCGATTCCCTCGTTCCTCACAGCCGAAGTTGCAAGAACTGGCGGCGCCCAGTGCTCGGCCTCAGTTTCCGTGGCCGCGTCTCGCGCTGTTTTCGCGGGATTCGACAGCCTCTTTAAATCGACGCCGTGATGGGACGGTATATTCTTGAATGTATGTCCCAACCGGAGGCCAAGCATCAACTCGATCTCGTGGCGCAAGCGGTCAGCGCCAGGGCGGTCCGCCTTGTTGATCACAAAAACGTCGGCTATCTCCATGAGCCCGGCCTTGAGCGTCTGAATCGAGTCTCCCGACTCCGGCACGAGAACCACTACGCTCGAATCAGCGGTTCGGGAGATGTCGAGCTCGCTCTGACCAACGCCAACAGTCTCGATCACAATGCGATCGAAGCCGAAGGCGTCGATAACGTCCGCGACCTCGCGGGTGGACGACGCAAGGCCTCCGAGTGAACCGCGTGTGGCCATCGATCGGATGAAGACACCGGAATCCAGCGCAACGTCTTCCATGCGAATGCGATCGCCGAGGAGCGCGCCACCCGTAAAGGGCGAAGTCGGATCCACGGCGATAACGGCCACTGTCATTCCCCGGGACCGATACAACGCGACCAGCCGCGAGGCGAGCGTGCTCTTTCCCGCCCCCGGTGGCCCGGTTATGCCAATTCGCCGTGAACGACCCAGGCGGGGATGCAGTTCGCCCAGTAATGCCTCGAACCCCGCACGATGATTCTCCACGATGCTTACCGCCCGCGCCAGTGCGGCGGGCTTCTTCTGCTGAAAATCGGCGAGGAGCCGCTGGTGCATTTGGGAATCGTGAACGGTGAACCTTCTGGGAAACTCGAGGGACCTGTGAAAAGTGGAAACCGGGACGCAGGCGATTCGCCCGTAGAAGGCTTCTACCGGCGGAGGCGCACCCGGCGGAAGGGATTCGACAGCAGACGTGCTGGAATGAGGAAAACCACAAGGTAAGTGAATGCGGACGCCAGCAGCGATGCGATCAGCACGAGGGCATTACCGTTGGCGAGATACAGCAGCGTGCCTACGATAGCGATGATCGCCGCGAAAATGCAAAGCAGAAGCCGCCGAGTCTGCCGGCCAATAAACTGTTGCATCTCGATTACGTCGCGAGGATGCATACGGATCCGGATTTCATCGCGGCCGGCTCGTTTGAGCACATCGCGGAGCTCGCGCGCCACTCCCGCCAGCTCCGTCACCCAATCCCGGACCATGTGCCGGGGATCGTCTCCGAGCATCGCGGCAAGGAGCTCCCCCTTCTTGCGCGCGATAATCGGTGTCACGAATTGCGCGCTGTTGAACTTGGGATCGTATCGCGCGCCAATGCCTTCGATGAGCGCCGCGGCGCGCCCGAAGTAGACCAGCTCGCTTGGCAGCGTCACGGGCCATTGATAGAATGTGGACATCACTTCGTTCACCACGCGCTGAATCTGTCGCGGCCTGGTGTCGGAAGTGAACGCTATTGCCATGAGCGCCCGAGCCGCGTCTCGAATGGTTCCGCGATCGACTTCAGGATCGAGCAATCCGAGCTCGTACATTGCCGCGACCACGCCATCGACGTCGCGACGCGCAACCGCCATGACCGTAGTTATCAGGCGCGCGCGCGTCTCCTTCTCCACCTGGATGACCATGCCGAAATCCAGCAATATGAGCCGCCCATCGGGAGCGAGAAGCAGATTGCCGGGATGAGGATCGGCGTGAAAGACTCCGTCTACCAGCATCATCTTGACGTAAACTTCGACGATCGTCTCCAGCATTGCCGGCAGCGAAACCTCCCCCGACTGCAAGCGCTCGTGCAGCCGGTCGATTTTCGTGCCTTCCACGTACTCCAGTACGAGGACCCGGCGTCGCGTCATCTCGCCAATTACTTCCGGAATCTTTACGCGAGCATCCGACGCGAAGTTGGCTCGAAGCAGCTCCGCATTGCGAGCTTCCGACCGGAAGTCCATCTCCTCGTCTATGCGCTTGGCGAACTCGTTGACGATCGTGGTGATCGCTCGCGTGTGATGATTCGGGAAGACAACGTGGAGGAAGAAGAGAATGCGAAACGCGGCATCGAGGTCGACGCTTACCAGCTCTTCAACGCCCGGCCGCAGAACCTTTACGGCGACTTCGCGTCCGTCCAGCAGCGCACGGTGCACCTGGCCCAGCGAGGCCGCGGCGAGTGGTGCGGAGTCGAAGCGCTGGAACACTTCCGCTACAGGCTTCCCATACTCACTGGCAATCACTCCGCGAATGACGTGCTCGGGGAGCGGGGGCACGCGGTCAGTCAGCTGCGCAAGCGCGCCAAGGTACGGTTCCGGTATGATATCCGGCCTCGAAGCGAAAACCTGTGCCAGCTTGATGTACGTAGGGCCGAGCGCAGCAAGCGTCGCGACGAGCGACTCAGCCCTGTGAGCCTGCGCCGACTCAGGTACGCTGCGCGGGCGTCCCAGTATTACCCATCGACGGCGGTCACGGAGAAAAGCGACGAAGAACGGAAAAAGCCGCCAGAACACCGAGAATGCGCGCACGATCTATGGTGCGGAAAAAGTCGCGAGCCAAATCGAGGAGGCCCCTCGACTCGAGAACATCTCAACAACAGGTGTGCGGTCCAACATAGTCGTCGCGAGACCATGCCGGCCAGCAATGCGCGCCACGGCGGTCGTCATTTAACGAGAGGAGCAGGAATGCTCGCGAGAAGCTGCTCCTGCCTGCGCCACATCGCAGAACGCAACCGGTTTGCACCGTTTGGATGCTCATGCCCGAGTACGTGGAGCACGCCATGCACTACGAGCCGAGCCATTTCCTCCCGCACGCCAATTCCATTCAGGCGCGCGTTTACTCGCGCGACATCCGGCGCGATATAGATGTCGCCAACAACGGCCGCCGCCGGGTGCAGCCGGTTGAATCCGAATGAGATGATGTCAGTAGCTCCCCGATGGCCGAGATGCCGCTTGTTCAAGGACGCTATCGCCTGCTTGGAAACGAAAGCGATCGATACGAGGGCATCACGAATGCCTTCAGCCCGCAATGTGCGGGCGGCGATGTCCGCGGCGCGCGCTCGTGACAGTGGAGAGCGCACTCCATCGGCGCTCACGTCCACCGCTATCGTCATACCGCCACAAACTCGGAGGTAATTCCTCCACTGGACGCCGGGTAGTCAATCCGTGAGTGGTGCATTCCGGCCAGGGCGCGGACCAGCTGTTCCTTGATCAGATCGATCTGCTTGAGGGTGAGCGGGGCGTCGCGAAGTTGCCCCTGCTCTATTCGCTGGTTTACAATGCGCTCAATCACATCGCGGATTTTTTCGGGAGAAGGGTCCGGAATGACGTGGGTCGCCGCTTCCACTCCATCGGCGAGCATGAGGATCGCGGTTTCCGCTGTTTGTGGAATGGGACCGGGATATTGGAAGTCCGCCGAATTCGTTACCCCATCCCCGCGCTCCCGGGCTTTCGCTAGAAAATAGGCGATCGGCGTGGTGCCGTGATGCTCGGGAATGAATGCGGCGATCGCACGCGGCAGGTGATTCTCGGCTGCCAGCTCCAGCCCTTCCCGAACGTGGTTCTTGATTATCGTCGAGCTCATGGTAGGCTTGAGCATGTCGTGCGGATTGCGGCCCTTTGGCTGGTTTTCGACGAAGTATTGCGGCTTCTTGAGCTTTCCAATGTCATGGTAATATGACCCGACACGGCCCAGCAGGCCGTTGGCTCCGACGGCATTGCACGCGGCTTCTACCAGGTTCGCAACCCGCATCGTATGCGCATGCGTGCCTGGGGCGTCGAGCATGAGGCGCTTCAGCAAGGGATGGTTCAGATCGGAGTATTCGAGCAGGGTAAGGTCGGTGGTGATGCCCGTAAACTTCTCCGCGAGCGGAATGAGGATCATGGCCAGCGATACGGATACGAGCGCGTTAGCGCCTCCCCAGAGAGCACTAATCAGCATTTCGCGAGGCTGCCAATCGAGCGTGAGCCCAATAGCGAGCGCCGCGAGGCCATACGCTGCGGCGATTGCGAGAATGGAATAGTAGGCCTGATCGCGGCGCCGAATTACCCTGACGCTGATGGCGGCCGCAGAGCCAACGATCATTGTAAAGAACAGCGCATTCGTCCCACGGAAGATTCCCTGGCCGCCAATCAGGACCGCGAGAATCATGGACGCGATCATGCTGATGCGCGGATCAAAGAGAACGCTGCATATGATAGCGGCGAGCGCGATGGGCACGAGCTCAGGACGAACGGGCGTGACCTTGCCCGCAAGAGCGGCGACGATCAGCACCATCAAAAAGAGCAGGCCGAACATGACCAGCGACCGGTATGACTGATAAAGATGCGGGCGAAACAAGGCTATGGTGACTCCAAAGATCAGGAGCACCAGGGCGTTATAGAGCACAGCGCCGACGACGCGCCCCAATGAACGCTCGCCGCCCGTGCGGCTTTGCATGGCATCGTGCAGGGCCCTGAGCTTTTCGTGCTCTTCCCTGCCCACCACCTCGTGCTCCCCGATTATTTTTTCACCAGCGCGTACCTGGTGGCGGGTAACCACCACAGAAGCGCGAAGCTCCTGCCGTCGTCGCTCAGTGGCGACTTTGTCGAATGCGATGGTAGGATGAAAAAAGCCGCTCAACAGCTTGATGTAGAGTGCGTCTCCAATTGATGAGTTCGGTGCTGGATGCAGGGTCCGAGCCCGGGACAGCAGAGTCCCAAATGTGAGTGCACTATCAGCAAGGAGGTTGCGTTCGTCTTTGCCCCGGCGAAGAATTATCTCCCCTGTCACGTCGTCCATGGCCCCCGGCGCGGCTACGCCAAGCGTGAGCCAGCGGTCGAAAACGCGTCGAACGCCGTCTGCCAGCGCACCACGACGATTGGCATTCGCCAGATACTCGGCTTCAGCCGTCGACAGAGTTATCCGAAAAGCTTCCGCCGCCCGCTGGACCGCGACCAATTTCTGGCGGCCTGACGCGGCAGCGGATGCGCCGGCGATCGCACCCGTGAACCGCGTGATACCTCTAATCGAGCTGTCGTGGGCCGCAGGGACGTACACGAAGATGGGCTTGGCGGAACGCGCGAGCTCTTCGCGCTCCTGTGCGAGATCGCTGTCAGTCTTGCGCACTCTGTACGCGAAGGGCGCTATGACATTGTCGGTCGCAACTGCTCCAACCTCGAAGATTGGAACGTCTACCGCGGGTGAGGCCGGGAAGAGCAAATATGTCGCAGCAGCGAGACCGAGAATGAGGAGACTGCGACGTAAATGATAAGCGCGCGGGTTTTTCGTTGCCGGAATTCCAACCCTGCTCGAAGCCCGTGCTGTTCGCTGCCTGATCTCCATTGCCGTCAGACCCCCGCGTCTTCAGCGTAGGCCTTGACGATCTCGCGCACCAGTCGGTGCCGGACCACATCACTCTCGTTCAGATAGTGAAATCCAATGCCTTCGATACCGGTAAGAATCCGCTCGATCTGAATCAGCCCCGATTGCTCCCGGGCCGGCAAGTCGATCTGCGTTTTGTCGCCGGTGATCACGGCTTTGGAATTCACGCCGAGCCGCGTGAGGAACATCTTCATCTGGGCAGAGGTCGCATTCTGCGCCTCGTCGAGAATGACGAAGGCATCACCAAGCGTGCGCCCGCGCATATACGCCAGCGGTGCGATCTCGATCACGCGTGTCTCGAGCGCTTTCTGAACCCGCTCAGCCGGCATCATGTCGTCGAGCGCATCGTAAAGCGGACGCAGGTACGGGTCGACCTTGGCCTGGAGATCACCGGGTAGAAAGCCGAGGCTTTCCCCGGCTTCCACCGCCGGGCGAGCCAGGATTATCCGGCGAACCCGCTTTCGCACAAGGGCATCGACGGCGGCGGCGACCGCGAGATATGTTTTTCCGGTTCCGGCGGGCCCAATACCAATAACGATGTCATTGTCGGTCATCAGCTGGAGATATGCGGCCTGCCCTGACGTCTTGGGTTGGATGACCTTCTTCACGCCAGGCAGCGCTATGCGGATTCCCGCGGCGCCGTCGCTTTCCGTTGCCGCGTCGTCGTTCAGCCTGAGCACGTCGTCGGGCGTGAGCGGGCGACGCTGTTTTGCTGTCTCGACCATGCGCTGCGCGATTCCGGACGCGCGCTCGACGGACTCGACCGGTCCTGTCAGCGTGAGCGCGTCGCCCCTAAGGGAAACTCTTACACCACCAAGGCGTGCGAGCTCGATAAGATTGGCATCGTTGACCCCCGCCAACGTAAGCAGGTCAGCCCCCTCGGTAGAAAGGCGATGTGCGACTGTCTCGTCACTCATATCGAAGCAGGGTCGGCGCGTATGTGGAGATCCGCGAGATCCGCGGCGCGCACCGTCGAGGGCGCTCCCTAGAAAAGAGCGCGCGCCGCGGTCGTCTTCGGAAACGCAATCACTTCCCGGAGCGATGCGGCGCCAGCCAGCATCATGGCGATGCGGTCGAAGCCGAACGCAATGCCGCCATGAGGGGGCGCACCGGAGCGCAGACCCTCCAGGAGAAATGCAAAGCGCGCTTGCGCAGTGGCAGCGTCCAGGCCGAGCAGGCCGAAAATGCGGCTCTGCAGATCGGGGTCGTGTATGCGAATGCTACCACCACCCAGCTCCACACCATTCAGGACAACATCATAGGCCAAGGCACGAGCGCGCTCGGGTGTGGAGTCAAGCAACGCCAAGTCGTCAGGGTGCGGCGAAGTGAATGGGTGATGAACAAAGGAAAGCTGTCCGCTCTCGGCATCGCGCGCGAAGGCTGGGAAATCCGTGACCCATAAAAAGCTCAACGCGTCCGCTGGCACCAGGTTCATTCGTCGTCCCACATCCTGGCGCACGCGGTCGAGGGCCGGAGACGCCACCGAATCGCTCGCCGCCACCATGAGACACAAGTCTCCATCCATGAGTCCAAGTATGTCGCTCCCGCGCTCATTTACGTATCTGGATGCCTGACCTTCAATGGCACCATTTATCATCTTGAGGCGGAGTAATCCAGCGGCGCCAGCACTCTTCGCCACTGCCTCGATTTCGTCAACCTGTTTACGCGACAACGTAGCGCCGGAGGGGATACGAATGCCTCGCACGCGCCCGCCCCGCGACAGCACGGCTTTCGTGATCGCGAAGTCCGATGAGCGAAACGCATCGCTGGCGTCAAATATTTCCAGACCGTATCTCAAATCTGGACGATCGGTTCCGTACTTCTCCAGCGTTTCGGCGTACGTAAGTCGCGGAAACGGCGCGGATACCTGTCGGCCCCCCTCCGACCACAGGGCCGCAATCAATCCTTCAGCTATCGCATAGATGTCCTCCGGTTCGACAAAGGATGCCTCTATGTCGATCTGAGTGAATTCAGGCTGCCGATCGGCGCGGAGATCCTCGTCCCGAAAGCAGCGAGCAATCTGGAAATACCTGTCGAAACCGGACACCATGAGAAGTTGCTTGTACAGCTGCGGCGATTGCGGCAGAGCGTAGAATTCCCCCGGATGCACTCGGCTCGGAACGAGATAGTCCCTCGCACCTTCGGGTGTCGGCTTCGTGAGAACCGGAGTTTCGATCTCCAGAAACCCCCGCTCGCTAAGAAAGCGTCGCGTAGTCTGCAGAAGCCGGTGACGCAGAATGAGGTTTGCCTGCATCTCTGGCCGACGGAGGTCGAGATACCTGTGCCGTAGCCGCTGCTCCTCCGATGGAAGGTGCTCCCCTTTTCCGCGCGCCACGGGAATGGGAGGGGTTACCGCGGCACTGGCTACGCGGAGCGACGAAGCACGCACCTCTATGTCGCCAGTTGGGATATCAGCGTTCCGCATAGCCGGGGGGCGCTCGACTACGTCTCCCTCCACGTGCACAACGCTCTCCGCCCCTAGCGAAGCGGCAACTTCGACAAGTGACGCATCGGTGTATCGCGGATCGAATGAGACCTGGACCATGCCGGCCCGATCACGCAGGTCAATGAAGACAATACCGCCGAGATTCCGTCGTCTGTGAACCCAGCCGCCAAGCCGGACAGACATGCCTGCATCCGGAAGCCTCAGTGACCCGCAAAGGTGCGACCTGTTAGCCGTTGCAAAGTAGTTTGGCAACGTCATGCAGTTTGTGCACGTTGACGCCACACTAATAGCAGGAGTGCGGTTCCCGCGCCCAACATATCGGCCAGCCAGTCCATGGGATCCGCGGCGCGTCCCGCGACGAACTGCTGATGCCATTCGTCCGCCGCTCCGAACATTGCTATTGAGGCGAGTGTGCCCGCGGCCCCGGCGAAACTGAGGTCTTCCCCACCTGCGGCCTTCCCTCCAAGCCATCCGAGTACGGCATAAAGTGACGCATGCACCATCTTGTCGGCACCGGGAAATGAATAGGGCGCCACAACTCCCAGATCGCTACCCGGAATGGAATTGATGAGAAGTATTGTCGCCGCCCACATGACGGGCGGCACCCAGCGCCGGTAGGTCACGAAGCCTCGGCGGCCTGGATGACACTCAGAAATGCATCCGCGGACAGCGAGGCGATCAGTTCCGCGCGGAGCGCTTCCCGACGGAGCAGTCTCGAGATTCGGCCCAGAGCCTTGACATGGGCACCGGATGCCGATTCCGGGCCAACCAGGAGAAAAAAAAGGTGCACAAGCTTTCCGTCCAGCGCGTCAAACTCAACGCCATTTGGCGACACGCCTGCGGCCAGCACCAGTTGGTCCGCATGTGGGGTTTTTCCGTGCGGAATGGCGATTCCGCCGCCGATACCAGTACTCAATACTCGCTCGCGTTCGTTGACCGACGCGAGAATCGCCAGTCCGTTGGCTTCGTTGCCAGGGTCAGCAACGAGATTCACCAACTCGCGAAGAACATCGGTCTTGGTGTGGCTGCCGAGCGGTACCCTGATGCGTACCGGGGACAGCAGCTCAGAGAGAAGCACACAGGCTCCAAAGTCGCATAAGTCGTGATTTGAAATGTAATTGGCGATCTGCCTCGCGGGAAGCGATTCGCTTGACGCGCCCGGGAGCAACGCCTAACCTCCATCAAATGAAGTGCTTGTTGCTTATCATGGTCGCGGCGCCTGCCTGCCTCGCTTCAGCGCAGACGGTTCCAGGAGGCGACCTCATGCGCTTTCCTATCGGATATCTCGACCGGCCGCCCGCGCTGCGAAGTGATCTAGGCGCCGATTTTGGAAACCCTGCCAATGTCAGCTTCACCGATTCCGCCCGCGCCCGACTCGGAGTCGCCGCCATTCAGACTCCGTCGGACCAGGGTGTTTCCGCGCATCTTGTCGCGATGTCGGTGGCGCTTCGAAGCCAGCTTGCCGCCGGATTGACCGTCGCTCGCGTTTCCGTGGATGATCTTTTCCGAACGGACACCGATCCCCAGACGTTCGGACGAAAGATTCCATACGGCACCACCCTGTATTCGGCAACTATTGCCCGTCGTAACGCTGGCGGACTTTCGGCGGGGCTGGCCGCTCGGTATCGGCGTGGCGAGCTGGACGACGAGCGCTCGGGTGGCTTCGGGCTCGACGCGGGTGTGCTGGCCGAGCACATACCCGTTCGGGATGCCAGCGCGGGTCTCGCAAGCTTTCTGTGGAGGCCGGGCGGGGATGAGGACGAGCCGCCAACGGTCAATGCAGCGATCGATGCAAGGGCATTTGGAAGTGACGACAAACATCAGGTGCGCGCGGGTCTAGCCGTCTCGATCACAAATCGGACGAGGCGCGAACGTTTCGTCTTCGGAAGCGCCAGATACGGTATCTGGGAAGGGCGCGCCGGCCTTGCGCGGACAGATGCTTTTGGCGCACCAGAGTGGCGCGGACGGCTGGGATTTCTCTTGAGGTACGGAAGATACGTGGTCGGGGTGGCGCGTGAGGAGAATGGAGCCGGACTGTCGCCGAACTATCAGTTCACGTTGAACACGATTATCTGACAGTGGACAGGCTTAATCTCCTGGATATCACCCCGGCGGATGCGTCGGCCGCTTTGCGGGAGTTTGTCGAACGGGAAAATTTTCCTTCGTACCGGGCCGATCAGATTCTCGAGCGACTCTGGCAAAGGCCGGTTGCCCATTTTGGCGACATAACAGATCTTCCGAAACCGCTCCGAGTTCGATTGAACCAGGTCTTTGCTCTTCCCAGGCTCGACATTGGCGCACGGGAGCGTTCAGTGGACGGGACGGAGAAATTTCTTTTTAACCTGGCTGACGGCCAAGCGATAGAATCCGTCGCCATTCCCGAGAACGGGCGGCTCACACTCTGCATCTCCTCTCAGGCTGGTTGCGCTCTGCAATGTTCCTTTTGCGCTACAGGCGCAATGGGATTTCAGCGAAATCTCGCGGCCTGGGAGATCGCGGCCCAGGTGCGCGAGATGCTGCTGCTAGACCCGCCCATACTCGTCAGCAATATCGTTTTCATGGGTATGGGAGAGCCCTTCATGAACTGGAAAGCCGTATCTGTTGCCCTCACCATTCTCAACGACCCGAGCGGACTCGGCATAGGGGCACGGCGGATTACCGTGTCTACCGTAGGTGTGCTTCCAGGAATAGTGGCGTTGGCTGAGAGGCCGGAACAGTTTCGTCTGGCGATTTCGGTGCATGCTCCCAGCGATGAATTACGCCGGCAGTTGATGCCGATCAACACGAAGTATCCCCTCGACGACCTGATCACCGCGGCCAAGGCGTTCGTCCGGCGAGTAACGTTCGAATATGTCATGTTGAGCGGCGTGAATGACAGCGACGAGCACGCGCGTCAGCTTGCCTTGCTGGCAAGGGAGTGCCGCGCTTTCGTCAATCTCATTCCGCTTCACCCGGGAGGTGCGGGAAACTTTACGCCCGCTCCGGCGGAACGCATTCGAGGGTTCGCGCGTGCGGTACGTGAGCGTGGGGTGGAGGTCGCGATTCGCAAGAGCCGTGGCAAGGACATCGCGGCCGCCTGTGGCCAGCTAAGGGTAGAACGGCTCGGCAGGCGGGCGCCAGGTCGCGCCGATCAGCACGGTGATGTCCAGGTAGCGTGAACTATCGCGGCGCAGCTCGACGGCGGCTCCCCCCATGGCGTTTGCCACCAGACGAGCCCACTCGGGGTTTCCCGATCGGTCGACGACGAGCGTCGAATCCCGGTGATCGCGCGATGTTCCAACGGCTACGACATCGAAGCCGCGGTCGCGGAGATGCATGGTCGCGCGGCGCGCCAGGCCGTGAACCGTGCTGGCGTTCAAGACCTCGACTTTAATTCGGACGCCGTCCGGCGCGCTGCCGCCGACATGCACAGCGGCTGCTGTCCTGGCTTCCAGCTGGTCAGCCTCGCGGTGTCGAAAAACCAACCACGAGCCCACAGCGATGACGAGAAAAACGCCCGCTGCCACGAACATCCGCCTGCGTCTCATCGCACGCTGTTCCACAACTCCACGGTTTCGGGATAGATACGGTGACCTTCGCGAACAGCCCACTCTATGCGCTGCCGCACAACCTGGCGAAAGACGCCGTCAAAGTCGTGCACAACTTGCTCTGCCAGAAAGGCCCGCTCCTCGCGGGAAACCTTTCGTCCGGGGTCGAGAAAGTCCGCCATATAGAGCGCGCGCCCGGTTCGGCCCCACCCAGAGTGACCGACGGTGTGCCATCTGATAGCGTCCAGGAGCTCCAGTCGGTGTTCACCCTCGCGCTCCAGCTTGTTTGCTACCGCAGGTCCGTGTAGCAGCTCCGCTGGCCGGACTGTGTCCAGGGACAACGTTCGAAGCGTCTGTTCGTCCGCATTTCGCAAGGCGTCATGCCACAGGCCGGCATCGCGCCATATCTCCGTTATCTCGGTTTTCAACCGAAGCTCGCGGGCCCACGTGAGGAGCAGTGTCGTAACCCGCTCGATGTGATCGCGCCTCGGGCCGGAAACTTCGGCCCAGGGGGGAAGCTCAATCAATTCCGCGGCGGACATGCGGCTCGAGAACAGCGTGATTCCTGATGCTTGTCCTTACTACGTAGTTCCATCCCTTGAGCTCCACACCCCTCCCTATGGTGGATTCGACTATACGTGAATGCGGACCGATCACGCATTCATTGCCGATCTCGGTTCTGCCTTCGATGACCACGCCCGGATAAACGAGCGTGTCCTCTCCTATGTGGACACCCGCGTCGACCCACGTAGTTGCCGGAATGAGGAACGACACTCCCGCAGCTTCGTGCTGCCGCACCAGCCGGTCTCTCAGCGCGACGGATGCATCGGAGAGCGAATGGCGGTCGAAAACTCGTATGAGCTCCTCTTCGGAAGTCGCGGCAGTGCGAATCGCCCCGATGGCCGAGCGTGGGTCTTCGAATGAGGCGAGTGCCGGGCCCTCACCCGCGACAGCGAGGGATCTGGCTTCCCCACTAGTGCGCGCGAGTATGGAAATTCCGCTCTCTGCGGCGCGCAGGAGGCGTGCTATCGTGGCCGCGAGAATTAGTGGAGCGGCGCCATCTACCAGTACTTTGGTACCGGTGGATGTAACCCCGGCACGCAAGGCCCGGGATTCGCTATCGTTTTGGCTTACCGCCTCAAGGCGCACCGGAAAACCGGCGAACTCCGGGAGCGAGACCGGTACGGATGCGCGATGGATCACCAGAATTTCGCTGGGGGCGGGTACAACCTCTGACAGCGCCTGCAACACATGCCAGAGTATCGGCCGTCCGCCCAGTGGGTGCAGGTAAACGCTGACCTTTGACCGAAGGCCGGCTGCATCGTCCATTGCGGCCACAACCGCGCGCCAGCTCATGGCGCTTCCAGGATCAGATTATCGATAAGGCGCGTCCCGCCTACTCGAGCGGCAACCGCGATCAGGCTTCCCTCTCGAGCGTGTAGAGCGCGACGAAAGGTGTCGGGATCCAGTAAAACGAGATAATCAACTTTCACATCTGGCTCGCCGCGTAGAACGTTCCACCCTTCCTGTTCGAGCGCATGAACTTCTCGCTCGCCGCTGCGAAAGCGCAGCTCGACAGCGCGCAACGCGCGCGACAGGGACAGCGCGCGCATTCGGCTCTCCCTGTCCAGAAGTCCGTTCCTGCTCGACAGGGCCAGGCCGTCGGCCTCACGCGCGGTTGGCGCGACAACGATTTGTACCGGAAAATCCAGGTCGCGAGCCATTGCTCGAACCAGCACCGCCTGTTGTGCGTCCTTCTGTCCAAAAACAGCAACATCTGGCATTGCGATATTGAAGAGTTTCGCGACAACCGTCAGCACGCCGGCGAAATGGCCTGGACGCACAGTGCCTTCCCATTCGTCCCCGAGCGCGAGCGGGGTCACCATGACCGAGCGTTCCCCCGGATACAGGGCGCTGACTTCCGGCGTGAAGAGAATGTCGACCCCACGTTCGGCCGCCTTTCGCGCATCACCTTCCGGATCGCGCGGGTACCTGGCCAAATCCTCGTTCGGCCCGAACTGCAGCGGATTGACGAATATGCTCAGCACTACTACGGGACACCGCCGGCGTGCCTCATCCACGAGCGTAAGGTGTCCCTCGTGCAGAAATCCCATTGTGGGCACGAGCGCGATGCGCCGTTCTCGTTTTCGTTCTGCGGCCAGCGCCTCGCGGAGCTCAGCGATGCGCGTCAGCGTGCGCATCAGAAGCTATGTTCGGCATCCGGATAGCGTCCGCCCCGCACGTCGTCCCCAAAACGGCCCACCGCCGCGCGGACATCGTCGGCCATCGATGCATATCGCTTGAGGAACTTGGGATGAAACCGGTCGTTGAGGCCGAGCAGGTCGGGGAGGACGAGTACTTGCCCGTCGCAGTCCGCCCCAGCGCCGATTCCAATGGTGGGCACCGAAACCGATCGCGTGATGTCGCCCGCGAGGCCGGCCGGAACCAGCTCGAGGAATATTGCGCATGCGCCCGCGTCCTGCAGGCGGCGAGCGCCCTCGAGAATGTCTTTCGCATCCGCGTCGCTGCGCCCCTGCACGCGGTGACCACCGAAGGCAAGAACCGACTGCGGCGTGAAGCCCATGTGCCCCATGACAGGAATTCCCACTTTCGTGATTGCGCTGATGGCGCGTAACACTTCCGTGCCCGCGCCTTCGAGCTTCACGGCCTGGGCGCAAGATTCCTGCACGATGCGTCCCGAGTTCATGACAGCTCGCTTCACGCTTACCTGGTATGACAGAAATGGCATGTCTACCACCAGCATCGCGCGCTGTACCCCGCGGTGAACCGCGGCCGCATGGTAGATCATCTGGTCCAGCGTCACCTGGAGTGTGGAGTCGAAGCCCGCCACAACGTTGCCTAGCGAGTCACCGACAAGCACTACGTCCACACCTGCTTCGTCCACCAGCCGTCCGAAGAGAGCGTCGTACGCTGTGACGACGACAATCCTGGCACCGCTGGCCTTGCGTTCTGCCAGATCTCGCGTCGTAAAGCGCCGGGGTCTGTCGTTGCCCGTAACGCTCATCGCAGTAGCCGCACTTCCGCCAGCTCACGGCGCCAAAACTCACGGTTAGGCAGCTCCGGATGCGGCACCACGAGGCCGGGCTCGGCGACGGTTCGTCCCTCGAACTGCACTATGTCGAGGTCAAGCGTTCGCGGTGCCCACTTCGTTGAGCGCACACGTCCTTCGGTACGCTCAATGTCCAGTAACGCCTCAAGCAGCCTCCGAGGCGGGAGCGATGTCTCGAGAACTACCATCTGATTGAGGTAGGGCTCCTGAGGCAAGCCATTGAGGGGAGGCGTTTCCTCGATTTTTGAGAGGGCAAGAATGCGGCTATCAGGCAGCGCCTCCAGGGCCGCACGTCCCGCCGCAAGGTGCGCGGCTCGATCGCCCAGGTTCGAGCCGAGCGCTATGTATGCGACGTCGCGTGCCGGCGCCATCCCATCGCCGAGGGTGCGCGATGCGCCAGTCACTCGTGTTGACACGCGGGCAACCTACCGGCATCGTGCGCCAGTGTCAAACCTGCGTGTGGCATGGATAGCCTGACCGCCTTCTACCTCGCGCGTGAGCTTCACGCCAGGTGGAATGGCCGGCGTATCGCGGTCTTTAAGCTGCACGGAAAACCGGCAGGGGTTACCCTTGGGACGGCTGGATCAGATCCGATTCACTTCGATCTGAGCCGGCCAGACGTGGTAGCACGATCAGCCCGCGCAGATGCAAAAGCTGGCCAGCTTGAAGGCTACGCTGTACTAGGCGTTGAGGCGCCAGTGGACGACCGGCGGCTCTTAGTGCGTTTGAAGAAGGCTGGAAGGTTCAGAGGGTCCGTTGCCCGCTCCGCAACTCTGGAAATCAGTTCCCTTCCGAGCGCCAGGGGAGCGGTTCTCCTCAATGAAGGCGGACATGGCGTGGCCCATGCGGGCTCCGTGCCACCACCACTCGGCGAGCCGCGGCCTGAGCTTGCGGGCAAGGAACTCATTGCTGCTGCTGCAGGCGCCGATCTAGCAGCGCTGTTGCGTGGCCGATGGGTGAGCCCCCGTCTTGCCCGCTGGCTGCTCGCCAGTCCGGAGCAAATTGTAGATCGCTACCGGAGGATCGCCGATCTCCCGGACCCGCATCCGGCGTGGTGCGACGGCCAGCTTTACCCGTTCCCGATATGCCATGACGCGGTAGAAGCCACGTCGCTCATCCACCCGGAGACCTTTTCCGACTCACGGCCAGCATTGGCGCCTGACGCCAGAAAGGATAGGGCGCTCGAACGGATGCGGGGCGAGCTGTCGAAGGCTGCCAACGCGCGCGCTCTAAGGGAAGCCGCCGACGCTCTAATGACGATACAGCATCTCGACGTCGCGCCGGCCGAAATCACCCTTGCAGATGGCGAGATCGTCCGTCTGTCTGCTCGCCAGGGGGAAGCACCCAAGGCGCTCGCGGAGCGGCTATATGCCGAAATTCGCTCAATGGAGCGCGCAATCGACACACTCCCGGGGCGCATTCGCAGACTCGAGCAGGATTCGCATGCCTTCACGAGCACCCCTTCGAGGAAGCGCCCTGAAAATGCACCTCGACGCGCGGTATCGTACCGTAGCTACCGGTCGAGCGGAGGGTTGGAAATCCGGGTTGGACGCGGCGCGAAATCCAACGATCAACTCACCTTTCGCGAGGCGGATCCAAATGATGTCTGGTTGCACGCGCGGGGAGCCGCCGGTGCCCATGTGGTGCTCCGGTGGAACCGGGATGAGCGACCTCCGGCCACGGACCTCGACGAGGCGGCTCAGCTGGCTGCGTGGCACAGTCGGTCACGTGGCTCAGCTGTTGTACCAGTGGATTGGACCCGCAGAAAGTACGTAAGGAAGCCGCGCGGAGGCGCGCCAGGCGTGGTCGTCGTTGAGCGAGCCTCTACGATCATGGCCCGCCCAGACGCCATCTCCGAAAAACAACTTCGTTCAGGTTGGTAGCGGCAAACCGAGGCTGCGTACCGTCAATCCCGCGGTCCGAAACGCAGCAAGTTCGTCTCACTTGCGGTGTTTCCCGATCGCTGTTCACTGATCACTTCCGCCTCATCCAATCCGGCGCGAAGAGACCTGACCAGCCGCAGGGCTTTCACCGGATCCTGATCCGCAGCCGCCACAACGGCGCTACCTACGATCACTCCGTCTGCATACCGGCCAATCGTGCAAGCCTGCTCCGGCGTCGAGATTCCGAATCCAACGCAAATCGGCAGATCGGTGACCGACCTCAGGGTTGCCACCGTAGCTGGTAGCTCATGGGAAATGTTGCCTACCGCCCCTGTCACTCCCAGCCGGCTAATGAGATAGACGAAACCGCTTCCATATCTCGCGATTTCAGCCATCCGTTCCCGAGGCGTGGTGGGCGCAACGAGCCTGATGAAAGCGAGAGGACCAGCTCCCAGCCACGACTCGGTGTCACTGTCCGCGCCTAGAGGCAGATCGGTTATCAGAATGCCCTGCAAGCCGGCATCCGCGGCGTCTCGCAGGACTTCACGCCCCGCGGAGAGAACAGGATTCAGGTAAGTGAACAAGACAACGGGCACTATGGGGCGGGCGCGGGCCACCAGCTCCAGGGTTCGCCCCAAAGTCATCCCGGCCGCGAGCGCTTTTTGCGAGCTCGCCTGAATCACCGGTCCATCGGCCATCGGATCCGAGAAGGGCACACCGATCTCGATCACGTCAGCCCCATGTTCGGCCAAGCCGTTCAAGAGATCCATGGAACGCTCCGGATCCGGATGCCCGGCTGTCACATAGACCACCAACGCACGACGCCTCCGTTCGCCGAGCGCGGCGAACCGTGCAGCGATCGGCTCAGACGAAATAGTCGCTCACCTTGATGCCGTACCGGTCGGGATCTTCAATCTTGATTATGCTCCGTGGATAACCGTCCGTAGCCGAGTCCCTGTGGGAAAGTTCGACCAGGTGCCCCGGAAACAGCACGTTTCCAAATGTGTCACTTACCACCCGAACAGTCGGCCGGGAAATCGCGTCCGGATGCGGGCTCGCGGCATGAACGACTGCGAGTTCGAACGTATCGAGCACCACGAACGTGCCCACCGGATAGTGCCCAACCATGCTGATGAACGCCTTTACAATCACCTGATCCATGCCGCGCCGGGGATTCACACGCATCTCATTCAATACGTCAACCGGCGTCAGGGGAACGGTTTGATACGATCGTCTTGTTGTTGCCGCATCGAAGCCGTCCGCAACCGCGACAATTCTGCTGAAGATCCCTTGCGTGCGCTCGCGTACATGTCGCGGATATCCAGTAAGGTCGGTCTTGATATGGTGCTCATACGCAACGACCATGGCGCGATATGGTATGTCGGTGTAACCGCGCATTCCGAAGAGCGTCAAAACGCCGAGCCACGGATGCGATTGCATCGTATACCACTCCTCGTCGGTAAGACCTCCGGGTTTTCCCAAAATGTCAAGAGGTATTCGCGCCTTGCCTATATCGTGCATCAAAGCGGCGACACCGAGGTCGTATAACTGCCGTTTCCCGAATCCGAGCTTGCGTCCCAATGCGACCGAAAAAATGCACACGTTCACGCTGTGCGTGAACGTGTACTGGTCGTAATCGCGCAGTGTAGTCAGGCCAATGAGGGAGGTATCCTCGTTGAGGATCTGATCGACGATTCCCTGCACTACACGCTTGATCTTGTTCAGTTTGGGACTCTTTCCCATGCGAACAGAGCTGATAACGTCCTTGGTAGCCGACACCGACTGCGCATATACACGTTTCGCGGCTTCCTTGGCTTGCGCCCTGAACTCAACGTCATCGAACTCCGATTGCGGCCCAAGCTCAAAGACAGTCACGCCAGCTGCGTGCAGCCGCTCGACAAGATCCAGATGCCCGTCTTCCGGGTCCCCCTTTAGCGCCGTCTGCAGAAGCGACGCAAACACCGTCCAGTCTCGGACGGTCGATTTGTCACGGACCGTGACAATGCCGACGCCCGCGTCCCTGAATACGGAAAGAATCCGGCTGAAGCTCGCGTAGTTGTCCATGTCGATGCGCAGCCGTGTGCCGTTGAGAAAAACGAACTCACCGGAAACCCGGATTTCCAGCTCGCCTTCCCTCTTGTGCAGTTCGCGCGCAATTTCGGTAAGGTCGGCAAGCGATTTCTGCACCACCGCGTTCTCCGGCGGGTAGAGCTTCAGCGATCGCAGGGCACCATAGAGCACTCCGAGAAGCTCGCGACCCTTGGTGCGAAGGTAGCTATCGTCAATACGCTCGTGTGTGTCAGCCGGTATGTCAGTTTGTCCATGCGTCATGCCGCTCCTCCGCGCATGGCCTTCGCTACGGCGTTTCGGACCATGATCTCCTTGTCGGCGGCAGCCGGGCGGAGCGAGTCAAAGGCAGCCGGTGTTCCGATCTTGCCGAGTGCCAGGGCGGCGCAAGCTCGGGTTTCCGAATCTTCCCGCTTGCCTCCGAACAGGCCGCGTCCGTTGAGCACCGCGTCGAGCTGTTGCACCCCGCCGGCACCAGCAAGCATCCCGTACGCCTCAAAGTAGACCATCTTTTCGGTCAGATCGGCTTCCCGGAATGCCTTGCTCTTGATGGCTGCGTTCACCCGCGCGAGCGCCGGGCGATGTCCGCGTGCTCCGAGTGCGCGCACTGCCGCGATCCGAACCTCGCGGTCTACGTCTTCCACTCCACGCTCGAGTTGCTGCAACGCGCCGGCCGATCCAATGTCCGCGAGGGCCAGCGCTGCCGCCACGCGGAAGGCCGCTTCATCGGCGCCCAACTGCTTGCCCAACGCCGGCACCGCGGCGGCGGTCTTGAGATCGCCGGCGCGCCTGATCGCCTCGAGAACGATCTGCCTGTTCGCCGAATCTATGAGACGCACCAGCTCAGTCGTATTCGATGCCGCAAGCCTCGTAGCTGCGCGCTCCAGCGAAGCGCGAAGAGATCCGTTTCGCAGCCTCCCCAGCCACGAAAGCACGACCGACAACGCACCCGGCTGAAGCGCGGCGAAAAGCTCCTCCAGATCCTCCTGTGGAGGTGGATCGGCTGCATCGTCGAGTGTCTCTAACAGCTGGGCCAGTGTTTCCGGGCCGCCGAATCGGTCCACGACTGATCGAAGGCGGTCGCGCTGAGCCGGCTGCAAGTCGCGCGCGCCTTCAATCGCGATCGGAGCCTCACGGAGGGCGAGAGCCACCGCCCGAAAATCCCCCGCAGCCAGGAGATGCAAAATCAGCTGATCGAGCACTTCAGCAACTTCATCGCGCGCGCTCGCCGCCGGTTCCGTCTGAAAGAGGTCATACAGCATGGAGACTACGTTGCGGCGCAGGTCCTGCTCGTACTCCCTCTGTACCGCTTGGCGCACATACTCGATGTCCTTGTCGTCCAGAAAATAGACGGCTGAGTCGAAATCCTTCATTTCCACAACGCTGCTCTCGGGCGCGTCAGAAGAATAGACGGAAACTTTTCCATCGGTCGAAGCGCCAGGCTGGCGGCCTGGAGTATCGCCAGCCGCCGGCACGTCGCCGTCCACGGAAAGCTGCACCGCCCGATAACGTAGAAAAAGAAAATCCTGCTCCCAGATGAGAGTCAGGAGATCGTCCTCCTCGGGCCCAGAGCGCCGCACGCGTTGAAGCAGGTTCAGAAGGCGGATCAGCTCATCCGATTCGACTCCTGGCAGCATTGTGAGCTCGCGGACGCCATCCTTGTAGAAGAGCCAGGGCAAACTCTCCGACTTGGAATTTTCGCGCATTACAGCGCGTCCTTCCCAGCGAAGCTCCGTTTCGCTAACCCCTAGAACAAGGTGGTCCGTCTCCGCCCACAAGGGAACGAATGCCGCGCGCAGTTGCTCGATAGCTCGGTGATAGACTGGATTATTCGGCAGGTAGAGCTGATGCGCACGAGCCGCCTTACCGAAAACCTGGAGAAGAGTCTCGACTATCGCGGGCGAAAAGGGAGCGTCTCGATCGTCAGAAATGGCACCGGCCTGCGTGTCGATTGACGTCACGCCAGCTCGGCTCCGAGAGTGACGAGTTGCGCCACATCCTTGTCTCCACGTCCACTCACACAAAGCAGAATGGGGAGATCGGCATGCCAATGGCCGCGCTGCTTGTCCACCCATGCGATCGCGTGCGCCGTTTCGAGGGCCGGGACTATTCCCTCGAGACGACTCAATAGTCTCAGCCCCTGCAGCGCCTCATCGTCGGTAACGGCTACGTAGTTGGCGCGTCCTGAATCCTTGAGATAGGAGTGCTCCGGTCCTACGCCCGGATAGTCCAGCCCCGCCGAGATGGAGTGCGCGGGGTGGACCTGACCCGCATCGTCCTGCAGCAGATAGCTGAGCGAACCATGCAGAACGCCCGGCCGGCCACGCACAAGCGAGGCAGCATGTCGGCCGGATTCCAGTCCCTCGCCAGCGGCTTCCACTCCAGTCAGTTGCACCGCGCTGTCCCCAACGAACGGGTGAAATATTCCCATTGCGTTCGATCCCCCGCCAACGCAGGCTACCACGCTGCCAGGTAGTCTGCCAACGCGTTCCAAGATCTGTGCTCGCGCCTCACGTCCGATAACTGACTGGAATTCGCGTACCATCTCGGGATACGGAGCAGGGCCAACCACGGAACCGATGATATAGTAGCTGTCCCCGACATTTGTTAACCAATCGCGGATCGCTTCGGTGGTGGCATCCTTGAGTGTGCGAGTGCCCGAGGTGACTGCAATCACCTTGGCGCCAAGAAGGCGCATGCGGAAAACATTGAGTTCCTGCCTCCGCATGTCTTCCTCGCCCATATACACGACGCATTCCAGCCCGAAACGGGCACAAATGGTCGCGGTGGCGACGCCATGTTGCCCAGCGCCTGTTTCGGCGATGATGCGCTGCTTCCCCATACGCCGTGCCAGCAGCGCCTGACCGACTGTGTTGTTGATCTTGTGCGCGCCAGTATGATTAAGGTCTTCGCGCTTGAGGAACACCGGCGCGCCAACCCGCTCCGAAAACCGCGGCGCATCGCTCAGAGGGCTCGGCCGCCCGACGTAGTCACGAAGCAGAGTCTCGAACTCGAAAATGAATGCGCGGTCCTGCAACGCCGCCCTGAATTCGAGATCGAGCTCCTCCAGGGCTGGAACGAGAGTCTCCGGAACGTAACGTCCTCCGAAGGGTCCGAATCGCTCGCGGCTTGGGGTGTCGAGATTCACCGCTAATCTCCTCGAACGGCGGCGGAAAAGGCACGCATTTTTCCCGCATGTTTGACGCCGGGTGACAGCTCCACTCCCGTCGACACGTCGACTACATCAGGGCGCAAAGCCCTAATAGCTTCAGAGACGTTGTCCGGCGTGAGACCGCCGGCCAGAACAAGGCGCGAAGGTCTGCGCGCGCGATCCAGCGCTCGTGCAACGGCATACCAGTCAAAGGC
>JBPCJT010000003.1:0-7472 GCA_051005015.1 Gemmatimonadaceae bacterium
AGATCGAGCTGATAATGCACGTCAAGCATTTGCTGTACACGGAGGAGTACACGATCGATGGCGCGCGTCAGCAGGTCGAAGAGCAACGGCGCGCCGGTACCCTGAAGGTAGCAACGCGCTCGGCGCTCGGATTCGAGACAATTGCGTCGGTCGAGCGGGATCTGCACGACATTCTTGCGCTGCTGGATCGCGACAAATGACGAGCGCTTTTCAGCTTCGCAGCGTCGCTGACCCATCGGCGCTAGCCTGCGTCATCCCGGCACTCAACACCGCCGCAACGTTGCCGGGGGTTGTGGCGTCGCTTCGGCAGACTCTGCCAGGCGCAAGGATCATAGTGGTGGATGACGGATCGCGAGACGACACGCGTCAAAAAGCCCGGGAGAGTTGCGACACGGTTCTCCACTTCGAGCGGAATCGTGGAAAGGGGGCAGCACTCAGGTTGGGAACCACCACCGCACTTGCGGGGGGCGCCTCTGTCGTCATCACGATAGACGCCGATGGCCAACACGATCCGACATACGCGTCCGCCCTGATTCGGGCGCTGGAAAGCGCCGATATTGTCATTGGTGCGCGGGCGCGCTCGAGCGCTGTCATGCCGCTTCGCCGTCGCGCCACGAATTTCCTCGCAAGCACGGCCATTGGCGCAATTACCGGCACCTGCATCCCGGATTCACAATCCGGCTTTCGCGCAATCCGGCGCTCGGTGCTTTCTCATGTCATCGCGGACGGCGACCGCTACGAGTACGAAACGGATTTCCTCATCCGCGCCGGCGTGGCTGGCTTCCGTATAGCGGCCGTCCCGATTCCTACCAGGTACGGCGGTTCATCTCATTTTCGGAGCCTCTCGGACTCAGCGCGAATTGTGCGGACGATTTGGCGCCACCGGACCGGAGCTTTTCGCTGATGCATTTTCTCTGCACGAACGACGATGGCATACTCGCTCATGGATTGGAGTGCCTCATCCGCGCAGCGTCAGCCCTGGGTGATGTGACCGTGGTGGCACCCGACCGGGAGCAGAGCGCCACCAGTCATTCGCTTACTTTGCACCATCCAATCCGGCCGGTAAAGCGCGGCGAACGGCGTTGGCAGGTGGACGGCACGCCCACCGACTGCGTCATGCTCGCGGTGGAAGCGTTGATGGAGGCGCGTCCCGATTTCGTGCTCAGCGGCATCAATCATGGGCAGAACATGGGCGAGGATGTGCTATACTCGGGCACAGTCGCCGCGGCGATGGAAGGACTGTCGCTAGGCATCCCTTCCATTGCTCTGTCGTTCGCAGGTGGCGATCTGCGGGCCGATCCGCAACTCCTCGACGCTCAGGTTCCGGTTCTGTCTCGGCTTCTGGATCATATCACCGCACTGCCAAACTTTCCGAAGAACACGCTGTTGAACATCAATCTGCCTCCGATCAGCGGTGGCGATATCAAGGGCGTCCGGCTCACGACGCTTGGTCGCCGGGTGTACTCGGACTCGCTTATGCGAATGAAGGATCCATGGGCACGGGAGATATTCTGGATCGGCGGAGGATCGGCGGAATGGTCCGGACGCGAGGACTGCGACTTCAGGGCGGTGGGTGATGGTTACGTCTCGGTAACGCCCTTGCACCTCGACCTCACGTACTACCAGATGATCGAAACCTCGCAATCGTGGTGGCGCGACCCGTGAAGCATCGTTTCGGGGGGCCGCGCGGCCGTCTGGTGGAGGTTTTGCGAGAGCAAGGCATTCGTGATCTCGCCGTGCTGCGTGCCTTCGACTTGACGCCGCGCCACCTGTTCATACCTCCCGCTATCGAACACCGCGCCTATGAAGACTCGGCGCTGCCCATTGGCAACGGGCAGACGATATCGCAGCCGTCCACTCACGCGCGCCACCTGGAGTTGCTGCGCCTCACCGGAAGCGAGCGCGTGCTCTAGATCGGCACCGGCTCCGGATACCAGACGGCGCTTCTTTCTCATCTCGCAGGGCAGGTATTTTCCGTGGAACGTGTCAGCGCTCTCATGATTCGGGCGCGCGACGCGCTCCGCGCCGCTGGCGCGCGGAACGTATCGCTCCTTTCCGGCGACGGGACGCTTGGATGGCGAGAGTACGCGCCCTATGATGCCATACTCGTGACGGCGAGCTCTCCTGCCGTGCCTGCTCCACTCGTGGAGCAACTGGCCGATGGCGGACGGCTGCTCATCCCGGTTGGCGGCCGGGATGAGCAGACGCTGGCGCTCATCGTGCGGTGTGGTACGGAGGTGGAGCGCACCGACATCGCGCCCGCTCGATTCGTTCCTCTCGTGGGCACCCACGGGTGGCCAGAAAAGTAATTCCATCTGCCGATGGCCGGCATGCGCCGGTTATATTTTCGTTTGACTCTCGAGAGACTTCCGATGGACAACGCTGATAACCCGCCGCGCAAGCCACTCGCCCGGCCTTTCTTCGCTCCCCGCTCCCATGCGAAGGCGCCGCCCTCTCCAGCCCCGCCGCAGGGGCCATTACCTGCGCGGCCATTTACATCACGCGGAACGCCAAGCGGTCGCCCCTTGGCGGCCTACGACAGCCTTGCGTCGGCCGCCTCGCGTGGAGAAGACGAGGTGACGGCCGCTTCCACCGATGATCTCGTCGTTCACGAGACCGCTGTGGATCCAGTCGTTGACACTCCGCCATTGGAAACCAGCACGGGCGCGATTGGTGTTGTCGACATCATGGGCTGGATGCCTGCACCTGCTCTGGACGAGCATTCCAGCCATGGGGAAGATGTTGCTGCGCACATGGGGCCAGTCTCAACGGCGGCAGATAGCGCGGTGGACGAAGTTGCCACATCGCCCGAGGCGGGCGACGCGGCAACCACCCAGTCTGGCGATTCAGGTGGCTACGCCACGGCAGACGCAGACATGCTCACGCAGGAAGCAACCGGCGTGGCTGACACGCAACCCGCCGTGCCAACCCTGGCGACGCCTGCCTTTGGGGAGCTCACCGTCGCGGGCGCGGGGAACATTTCCGCTCCAGCTTCGGGTGAGGGACTCGGGCCCATCTCAGCCCCGAGAGTGGACACAGAACCCGGCGATGTGTGGAAGTGGGGGGAACCATCGACTACAGAAGTAACTGGAAACACCATCGCGGCCGCAGATGGTTCCGAATCGATTCACGAATCCGATGCTCCGCATGCCGTGACAGGCGGGGCACCGAGTATGCCAGTTGAGCCTTGGCGACGGGGGGAAACGTCGAGCGAAGAGGCGAGATCGCTCGAGGAGATGAAGGAAAGGGAGCCGTGGACGATGTCGCCCGCGAAATCATACGCGCCTGGCGATGCAATTGGGGATGCCCTCGAGCGGGTCGCAAAGCGCATTAGGGAAGGGAAGATAATCCTTCCCGTTGACACCACGGCCGACACCGACGAGGCAGCCCTTGCACTCGCTCTCGCGGCACTCCTGCGTGTGCGCCCGGACTGACGTGCGCGCCGCGCGCCTTGTAGTCCGCGGCAGTGTTCAGGGTGTTGGGTTCCGGTATTTCACGCGTAGCACCGCGCAACGCTGTGGAGTGGCCGGGTGGGTTCGGAATTGTGCTGACGGTGGTGTTGAGATTGCAGCCTCGGGAGACGACGAATCGCTGGAACGTTTTCTGACCATAGTTCAGCGCGGGCCACCTGGCTGTCGCGTGGAAGGTGTGGAGTACCTGCCGGTCGAAAGCTCGGGCGACTTCGGGAACATGTTTGCCATCAGGCGCTAACCCTCACACCCCAACGCGCATGAACGACCTGGAAGCATCCCTGCGCACTGGGATCCGGGACATACCGGATTTCCCCAACCCCGGCATTGTCTTCAAGGACATAACACCTCTGCTCGGCGATCGGTCCCTGTTTAGAAGCGCCACGGATGCGATGGCGGAGCCATGGCGCAACGCTGGTATCGATACGGTAGTGGCGATCGAGAGCCGTGGCTTCATATTCGGCGGCCCTCTGGCTCAGGCGCTTGGTGTGGGACTTGTTCCCATGCGCAAGCGAGGAAAGCTTCCGTTTCGCACCTGTTGCGAGGAATACGCGCTCGAGTACGGCACGGATAGCCTCGAAATTCACGCAGACGCCATACAATCCGGAGCGACCGTGCTGATTGTGGACGACGTCCTGGCGACGGGAGGCACCGCCGCCGCCGCGTGCCGTCTGGTTGAGCAGTTAGGCGGAATAGTGGCGGGGTGCAGCTTTCTAATCGCTCTCGATTTCCTTCCCGGACAACGGACGCTCGCCGGAAGACGAGTCGAAGCTGTTCTGCGGTACCAATCGTGAGCGGGCAAACTCTTGCCACGTGTCCGTATGCAACGCGACGCAACCGGCCATGAAGAGTTCAATTTCCCATTGACTTAACCAGAAACATGATATCCCTGCTCCCATTCCTGTGTCGGTGAACTAGATTTGGGCGCGACTGAGTGGCTGCTCACGCCCATTGTGCAGTTGATCGGCGAAGGAGTCCGCTTCACTCATTCGTTCGTTCACGGCCCCTGTAGCTCAGGTGGATAGAGCAGCGGTTTCCTAAACCGTTGGCCGGGTGTTCGAGTCACCCCAGGGGCACTGCGGTGCCGCCGCAGCTTCGCATAGTTCGCCATTTCACTAACTATCATGACACGCACTGGAGCTTCCGCACGCCCACCGATGGATCTGGAAGAGCGGACGGATTCGATCTTCTACTGGATTCAGAGCCACACAAGGCAGATAACTATTGCAGCAGCGATCCTCGCGGTCTCCGCAGTGGGGGCGTGGGCCTACACGCGAACTCAGCGTTCCGAAGAGCAGCGAGCTGAACAGATGCTGAACCAGGCTAGGCAATCCATGGCTGCTGGAAACACGGCTCTGGCTCAGAGCGACCTGGACAAGATAGCGAAGCGCTATCCCGACGCGGCGGCGGGTCGACAAGCCGTTCTCCTGCTGTCCGAGGTGCTTTACCGGAGCGGGAAGTTCGAACAGGGGATCGCCGAGCTTAGAAAGGTGGCGGATGTCGGCTCCGAAGACGGCCTGTCCGCGGTGGCTGAGGGGCAAATCGCTGCTGGGTTAGAGGAACTGAAGAAATTTGCCGAGTCGGCCGATCACTATCAGAAAGCGGCAGAGCTGGCCCGCTTTGACATGGACCGCGATCTCTTTCTGGCTTCGGCAGCCCGAGCGCTCTTACTGGCAGGTAATCAGGATGCCGCTCGCAAGATCTGGAGCAATCTTGCCGCCGATGAGTCTGGCGCGGTCGCTGGAGAAGCTCGTGTGCGACTTGGTGAGCTGAACGCAAGGATCGCAGGCGCCAAATAAGAGCGCTGCTGATGCCGGCGCCTTTCCCAGCCACAGCTGTTTCCGGTCTGTGGTTCTCAAGGTTGCATCAAGCTCGGGCGAGAGATGACACTCGGGTCCGTTTCAGCCCCTGGACGAGTATGCGTATAAGATATATTATGTAAACTAACCTAGGTGGAATACTGTGGAGAAGTACTACCGACTGATGAATGCTGGAGGTTCAAGTCGAACGCTGCCAACGACTTGTCATGATCTTTCAACGCCCTGTGCCCAGGCGGAAATCATGGCGGTATGGGAATCCGCACCTCAGTCAGCCCTGCTGGCAAAGCAGCAAGCCAGCGTCATCCCGGGTGCCGCCATACTTCAAATTTCCTTCAAGTCGCCTCGGTAAACGATTCGCCCTTCACCTTTTAGCGTTGGCCTGTCTCCGTCCAGGGTGATCAGCAAGTCACAGCCCGATGCGGCTCTGAACGATCCGACGTCCCCACCTGCACCCCAAGCCCTGATGAGCGCCATGCATGCGGCCGTGCCAGTGCCGCACGCCAGGGTTTCACCCTCGACGCCACGCTCGTACGTACGAACAAACCACTGTCCTCCTCCGCCAGACACGAAGTTCACGTTAGCGCCGTCTGGAATGGCCGAATGCCAACGAAGCGTGCAACCGCGCTCCGGGAGGTTGACGTCCGCCACTTCCTCGCATTGAACGACGAGATGCGGCACCCCTACACGAGCGAAACCTATGCGCTTTTCGCCTCCAAGCAATGATACTCCAACAACTTGGGTCATCAATTCTGACACCGCTGTCAAGACAATTTCGGGTCGTCCATCGTTCACGCTTGCCGCGACGATTCCCGACCCCGTTTCAAATCTGAAATCCCGCGGTCTTACGAAACCCAGCTCGCATGCCAGGCTAGCCGCGCAGAGCGCCGCGTTACCGCACATGGCCGCCTCGGAACCGTCGGAGTTGTAGTAGGTCATCCGAAAGTCGGCCGTTTCCGACTGCGTTAGAAAGACGAGGCCGTCCGCACCAATCCCCGTTCCCCGCGCGCATAATCTTGCGATTATCGCCGGATCAGCCATGCGTCCCGGAGGGTTGGTCCTCGCGTCAACGAAGATGAAGTCATTACCCGAGCCGGTCAGCTTGAAGAATTCCCGCTCGAAGGAAGCCAATTAGACCTGCCCGGTAATGGCCCACCACCTCAGTCGCCAGACCATCCACACGGCCTCGCGGATGATCTTGTTCGACATCTTGCTCTGGCCTTCCGTTCGGTCAACGAAGACGATTGGAATTTCAACCAGCCGAAACCCCTTGTGCCATGCCCTAAAGCTCATCTCGATCTGGAACGCGTAACCATTGGATTTCACAAGGTTTAAATCGATCGCCTCAAGTACTTTGCGCCGAAAGCACTTGAACCCGCCCGTGCCGTCGTAAAGCGGAAGTCCGGTTACCGCTCGCGCATATATGTTTGCCATGTAGCTTAGAAACAGGCGCGCCATCGGCCAGTTGACGACCGTCACCTTCCCTTCTCTATATCTCGAGCCGAGCACCAGATCCGCATTCGTTGCCGCATCGAAGAATTGAGGCAGGTGGGCGGGATCGTGCGAAAAGTCGGCATCCATCTCGAAAACAAACTCATAGGGGCGCTCAAGTGCCCACTTGAATCCGGTAAGATAAGCCGAGCCCAGTCCCATCTTGCGCGGCCTGTGGATCACGGTGACCCGTGAGTTCCGCTCAGCGACGTCGTCCGCTATTGCTCCGGTGCCGTCAGGAGAGCCGTCGTCCACAATCAGCATGTCGATCCGCTCATCCTGCGCGAGCACCTGCGCTACCAGCCTGACGACGTTATCCCGTTCGTTATAAGTAGGCACGATGACGAGAGCTCGCTCAGTCACGCCGCCGTTTCTCCAGAAAAAGCCCTGTAGCCACGAGTAACAGCGATACCGCGATGGCTATTAGTGTAATCGCTTTCCCTACCTCATACGGCCGGCTCTCGAAAGTCAGATCCACATTACGCGCACCAGTTGGTAGCGCTACACCAATCAAGGTAAAGTCGGCTCTGCCCGTAACCGCGGGTTTTCCGTCCACTTTCGCTCGCCAGCCGGGATAGTAGTTCTCCGACACGACGAGCGCGGAGCCCTCCGGCGCTGGAGCGCTGAGGTTCACTGTAATGTGTCCGGGATCGTAGCGCGTGACTCGCGCTGATATGGCAAGTGGCTCCGGAAG
>JBPCJT010000004.1:0-11538 GCA_051005015.1 Gemmatimonadaceae bacterium
GCTAGCACGCGATCGATCAAATACAGCGACCGGGTCTTTTGGCGAAGCCCCTCGCTGCGGCGATGCAGCTCGATGTGAGCGCGCTCCAGTTGATCTACAGTAGCAGCCACCTCCCTCTCGACCACCCCGGCGCGGTGCACTGCGCGCCTGGCTTCCTCACGCTGCTGCTCGGCTTCCCTTTCCAGTGAGAGGAGTTGGCTTGCGTCCTGGGGTGCTGGCGCATGTTGAGCGGAATCTCTCGCAACGCTCAACTGCTGCTCTAGAACGCCGAGCTTTCGCAGGTATTCTTCATGAACGCGGTGCGTCACATCCTCGAGAGTGCGCACGGCCTCTTCGCGTGCTTCCCGGTCTCCGAAGCGCGCGAATGCCAGGTCGAAAAGCGCGGCATAGGAATCAAAGCGCTCCATCACGCGGGTGCCGAACATGCGACGCGGCTCGAAAATGGAGAGTACGGCGGCGAGGTTGCCGTCCGACGTGAGACCTCGCAGCGCAAGCAGTCCATCGTCCGGCAACTCGGTGACGCCGAGAAGCCGTGCGTATTGCACCGAATCGTCGGCCATATCAGCGAAAGCGCCGCCATGCATGAGCTGCACCCTGACACGAGATGGCAGGTGGTCGAGCGTCGTTCCTATTGGTATGCGATCGACCCCGCCGGACGCGTTGGGAACCAGGGAATCACGGAAAAGCTTCCGGCGCTCGTCATAACGAATCAGACTTATACGCGCTGACCGATCGAGTTCGGCAAGCGCCTCGTCTAGCGCAACGAGCGCCGCCTCGAGATCGGAGGCCGCGCTGAGGGCATGAGCCAGCGAGGCGAGCGTGCGAGGAGGCATCAAAGGCCGCGGCGTGAGTCTGATAAAGGGAGCAGGAATGTAGGAGCGTTACTTGCGACCTGTCAATCGCTTAGTGGATAGCCAAGCGCTTGACTTGGCTCCGCTGATCGGTATGTTCCCGCGCATGGTGCGGCAGACCATCCAGCTCGTGTTGCAATACGATGGCGAAGGATTTTCTGGATGGCAGCGCCAACCGGATTTGCGGACGGTCCAGGGAACGCTGGAAGCGGCGCTTGGTCAGATATGCGCCGAGCCTGTGGCGGCAATCGCTGCGGGACGCACGGACGCCGGAGTGCATGCGCTTGGTCAGGCGGTTGGGGTCGATGTTCCGGAACGCTGGACTCCGTTTGAGCTCCGGCGTGCACTCAACGCCCTGCTTCCAGAGGATGTCTGGGTCGCGCGCTCACATCTCATGCGGTCGGAGTTTCACGCGCGTTACAGCGCACTATCGCGTCGCTACCGTTACCATCTCGGGACTGACGAATGCAGCAAGTCTCCATTCCGCCGTCGCTGGGAGTGGTCTCTTGCGCGTCCCCTCTCGCGCGAGATGCTGGACGCGTGCGCGGCCGTCCTGGTGGGAGACCACTGCTTTCGCGCTTTTGCGGTTCGGGGTACAGCTCCATCGCAGGACATGCATCGCTGCACCGTACTGGTAGCCATGTGGAGCGATCGGCGTGACGGCCTCGCCTTTGAAATCGAGGCGAACCGTTTTCTCCATCACATGGCTCGGTTCCTCGTTGGCACGATGATCGACATCGCCAGCGGGCGTCGCCCGCTCTCCGATCTGGACGCACTTCTTAGAGCCGATGGCTCGAAAATCACCTCACCTCCAGCACCGGCACACGGACTTTTTCTTGACACCATACGCTATGCACCGGATCTCTATCTGACATGAAGATCTTTCTGGATACCGCGAACCTTGACGAGATTCGATGGGCGACCAATCCGGGGCTCATCGACGGAGTAGTGACGAGTGCCGCGGCCGTATCCGCGGAAAACGGCGGGACTGAGCTTCCAGGGACCTCCTTGAAATTTGCCGTCTCGTGCCCGGTCCTGTGAGCGTCGACATTGCCGCTGTCGATGTAGATGGCATGTACCGGGAAGGCAGGGAGCTCGCGCGTCTGGCCGACAACCTCGTGATTCGAATTCCGATGATCGAGGAAGGAATCATTGCATTGCGGCGGCTGTCCGCGGACGGAATCCGCGTGAGCACGACGCTGGTTTTTACGGCGGCGCAGGCGCTGCTGGCCGCCAAAGCCGGCGCGGCTTACGTGAGTCCGTTCGTCAGCCGCCTAGACGACCTTGGCCACGATACACTGACCGTCATCCGCGACATTCGGGAAGTTTTCGATTCCGCGCGCGTGGAGTGTGAGATAATCGGCGCTGCGGTCTCATCCGCTTTTCATTTCACTCAGTGCGCGAAGATCGGCATCGACATCGCAGCGGTATCTCCATCGGTTCTTCGAGGGCTCCTGGTCCATCCGCTCACAGATCGCGGATTGGATGAGCTGTTGAGCGACTGGAGCCGACGCATGGCGAGAGCAAGGACGGGAGAATGACGGTTCGGCGGTTGACTCTCGGGTTGGCGAGCTCCGCGCTTGTCGCGTGTCGTGGAGTTGAATCGGGGGCGGATTCTGCTACGGCTGCCGCTGCGAGCGTGCGTGAAGTTCACGCCGCACAAACTGCTGCGTCAGTGGACGCGCGCCGCCGGACGCCAATTACAGACGCCGTCGCCAGGGTGGCGCCCGCCGTCGTCACGGTGCAAACCGAAGTAATCGAGCGCGCGCCGACAGATCCCTTCGATGCCCTCCTGGGGCGCAGCTCCGGTCAGCGCGTGCTCCCGGGACTCGGTTCAGGGTTCATCACCCAGGCTAACGGCATCATTGTAACGAATGCGCACGTGGTTGCGGGTGCCTCGAATATCTCGGTCGCGCGCAGCGATGGCACCACCTACCCGGCGAAACTTCTAGGCGCGGACGAACCAAACGATGTAGCCGTGCTCAAGATCGAAGCAACGGGCCTTCCGGTTGCTCCACTCGGTAGCTCAGAAGGTCTCATAATCGGCGAAGTGGCCATCGCGATTGGCAATCCATTTGGTTTCGTCATTGGCAACTCCGAGCCCAGCGTTACGACCGGTGTGGTGAGCGCCACTGGGCGTAACCTCATCACCCCGACGGCTCAAGGCCAGATGTACGTCGACATGATTCAGACGGACGCTTCAATCAACCCGGGGAATTCCGGCGGTCCGCTGGTCAATGCTCTCGGCGAGGTGATTGGTGTAAACAGCTCGATTTTTTCACCCAGCGGCGGGTCAATCGGATTGGGATTTGCCATTCCGATCAATCGCGTGATAAGGGTGACGGAAGATCTTCTCGCTCACGGCGCGGTCCGGCGACCATGGATTGGCATCAAGACGGAGCTTCCACTTACGAAAGATCCGCGCGGTGCGCTGCGTGCCGGAGTCGTGATTCGAACCGTCACTCCGGGGTCGCCGGCGGCACGTGCTGGCTTGCTGACCGGAGACCAGCTCGTTCGAGCGAACGACCGAACGCTTCGAAATCCTTTCGATTGGGAAGCTCTGCTACTCGAGGCACGGGTGGGTGAGCAAGTTTCCCTGGTAGTCGAGCGCGGAGGACGCGAGTTTGCCGTGACGGCAACCGTCGCCGATCTCCCGGAAGTCAGCGCTCCAAAAGTGCAGGTGTTGCGCGAGCTCGAGCTGATTACGCTCACGCCAGCGATTCGATCGGAGCGTGGTATTCGCGCCGCGCGCGGCGCCCTGATCTACAGGACGAGTAATCGGGTTACCAACGAGATAGGCGTTCAGGAGGGTGACATCATTTTGCAAGTCAATCAACTGGCTATCGAGCGCGCACAGGATGTAGAGCGTGCGCTCGAGCAGGGCAGCGGTGGCGTGGTGCGGATGTTCTTCGAGCGCGGCCGGCGTGTCTATACAACCGATTTCGTAATCCGGTGAGCGAAGCGGAGCAGTATTCATCGCCGCTTTCGGAACGATACGCATCCCAGGCAATGCTCGAGCTATGGTCGCCGCGCACGCGTTATGGCCTGTGGAGGCGACTATGGCTAGCTCTCGCCGAAGCCCAGAGCGAGGTGGGGACGCGCGTGGCAATTCCTGACGACGCCCTGCTCCAGATGCGGGCGCACCTGGACGACATCGACTTCTCCATTGTAAACGCGTTCGAACGCCGCTTCCGTCATGATGTGATGGCGCACGTGCACGCGTTTGGGGAAGCCGCACCGGCGGCCCGCCCATTCATTCACCTGGGTGCAACCAGCGCTTTCGTCACTGATAACGCCGATCTGATTCTCATGAAACGCGGACTCGAACTGCTGCGCGCCAGGGTCCTGTCGGTGGTTCGGGCGCTTGCCGCTTTTGCCCGTACCTGGCGCGCCGAGCCGGCTCTCGCGTACACCCACCTGCAGCCCGCCCAGCTTACGACCGTGGGCAAGCGCGCTACGCTCTGGCTGCAGGACTTCGTGCTTGACCTCGCCGATATTGAATACCGGCTCGGCACGCTGCCATTTCGCGGAGTAAAGGGCACAACGGGCACCCAGGCGAGCTTTCTCGAGCTGTGTGATGGCGACCACAACAAGGTACGGCGCTTGGAAGATCTCGTGACAGCCAAAATGGGATTCACACGCGCGCTCCCCGTTACGGGGCAGACCTATACCCGCAAGCTGGATGCTCAAGTGCTCGGCGTGGTGGCCGGAACGGCCGCCAGTGCGTCGAAATTCAGCGCTGACATCCGGATGCTGCAGGCGTTCGGAGAGATCGAGGAGCCCTTTGAGAGCGAGCAGATTGGATCATCGGCAATGGCATACAAGCGCAATCCAATGCGATCCGAGCGGATCGCCGGCCTTGCGCGCTTCGTGATGTCGCTGGAGTGCAATGCCAATCAGACCCACGCCGTCCAGTTTTTCGAACGGACATTGGACGACAGCGCCAACCGACGCCTGGTGCTTCCGGAATCGTTTCTGGCAACGGATGCGATTCTGATTCTGGCCGCCAACATCGCATCGGGACTCGATGTGCATCCGGCGCGTATTCGGCGGCGCGTGATGGATGAGATTCCATTCATGGCAACCGAGCTCCTGATGGTGCGTGCCGTGGAGAAAGGCGCTGATCGGCAGGAGATTCATGAGGCCATCCGCAAGCACAGCATTGAAAGCGCTCGCGCCGTGAAGGAGGATGGGGGGCGAAACGATCTTTTCGAACGACTGGCGGGCGATCCGTCGCTTCAGCTTTCAGCAGAGGGCATGAGCGAGGTAGCGGAAGCCTCGCTGTACGTTGGGCGCGCTCCAGAGCAGGTCGACGATTTTTTGCGCGAGGTGGTTGACCCCATTCTCGACCGTGCGCCAGCCACTGCCGAAGCGGGCGAGGAACTTCGCGTCTGATGCCCATGGCTGTAAGCGACTTGCCGCTCCGGCGAATGGGGCGTGGAAAAGTACGCGATATCTACGACGCGGGATTGGATAGGCTGCTGCTCGTGACTACCGACCGCGTGAGCGCCTTCGATGTTGTGATGGCGGAGCCCATTCCTCACAAGGGCGCTGTGCTTACGCAGCTGAGCGCGTGGTGGTGCGGGCAACTCCAGGAGCTTGGACCCACGCACCTTATTACCTCGGACGCGGACTCGATTATACAGGAGATTCCGGAGCTCGCAGGGCACCGCGATTCGATTGTCGGACGCGCGATGCTTTGCCACCGCGCTGCCGTCTTTCCCATCGAATGCGTGATTCGTGGTTACCTGGCGGGTTCAGCGTGGAAGGAATACCGCGGGTCCGGAACTCTCGCGGGTGAGCCGCTTCCGGACGGCCTCGAGGAGAGCGGCCGTCTGGAGCCTCCAATTTTCAGTCCCGCAACCAAGGCGGTGTCCGGCCACGACGAGAACATTACGATAACGCAGATGCGCAGTCTCATCGGCGCCGAAGCGACGTCTCGACTGGAGCGCCAAACCAGGGCGGTGTACTCCAAGGTTCGGGAAGTGGCCGAGTCGCGGGGCATAATCGTTGCCGATACGAAGCTGGAATTTGGACGGGACAGCGAGGGAGAAATATTGCTGATTGACGAAGTGCTCACACCCGACAGCTCTCGCTTCTGGCCCGCGGACGGCTACGAAGCGGGCAGGCAGCAGCCCAGCTTCGATAAGCAACCCCTGCGCGACTATCTGGAGCGCGAAAGGGAGGCTGGCCGCTGGAACGGAGAAGCTCCACCGCCTCCCCTGCCGCCAGAAGTGGTTCGCGCAACAAGCGAGCGCTATCGCCTCGCCTACCGTTTACTGACCGGAACAGACCTTACACTATGGGAGACGTGGTGAACTTCGCGCGCGAAGGATGGATTTTCATAATGCTGGCGGTTGCGATCGCTACCGGCGCCTTCGCCACCGCGGTGCTTCGGCGATCGTGGCCGCTTTGGCTTCTGGCATTCCTGCTTGCACTGATTGCGCTCTGGGTCGCCTACTTCTTCCGGGATCCGGAACGAACCGGGCCGCGCGGCAATCGAGTCGTCACCTCACCGGCGGACGGAAAGATCGTGATGATCACGGAGGTGGACGAGCCTGGCCTCGTTAAGGGCCGTGCGACCCGCATTTCCATTTTCATGAATGTCTTCAACGTTCACGTCAATCGCTATCCGGTGAGCGGAACCGTGCGGTACGTGCACGTCAATCCGGGGAAATTTCTGAACGCCGCATCGGAGAAAGCGAGCCTGGACAATGAGCAGAACTCCGTGGGAATCGAGATCTCGCGTCATCGCATTCTCGTTCGGCAGATCGCCGGTCTCATTGCCCGCCGCATCGTTACCTACTCCAAAGTTGGCGATACGGCCACGCAGGGAGAGCGCATGGGAATCATCCGTTTTGGTTCGCGCGTGGATGTTTTTATTCCAACGGAATCCGTCGTTCTGGTCAAGGTTGGTGATCTGCCCGTCGCCGGCTCCACGGTGCTGGCCGAGCTACCCGAGTGATCCCCGCGATACCCCGACCCAGCATGCGTCGCGCCGTAGTCATCCTGCCGAACGGCTTCACGCTCGGCAATCTCTTCTTTGGAGTATTCGCGATCATCTCGGCGCAACGCGGGCAGTTCATGTGGGCCGGTTGGTGCATCGTGCTCGGCGGCATAATGGATGCGCTCGATGGTCGAGTCGCGCGCATGACAAAGACGGGAAGCCGCTTCGGCGTGGAGCTGGACTCGCTGGTGGACGCTATCAGCTTTGGAGTCGCACCTGCCTTCATCATGTACTTCGCCGTGCTCAATCAAGAGGGCTGGGCTTGGCTTCTCTGCTTCATCTACATCGCGTGCGCGGTGATGCGGCTGGCGCGCTTCAACGTCGAACAGGGAGGGCGCGCGAAGTCGCAGTTCCACGGAATGCCGAGTCCAGCGGCGGGAATGACGCTGGCCACCTACTACTGGTTCAGCCAGACGGAGTTTTACAAGCAGACCGTAATCGGGCAGATCGATTGGCCCGACGCTATGAAGGGAGTGATGCTGACCCTCAGCTGGCTCATGATCAGTCACGTGCTATATCCCGCCTTCCCAACGTTTGGCTTCAAGTCGTGGAAAAGCGCCGTGGCGTCGATTCTCGTGCTTGCGATCGTAGTGGCGGTCCTGTTTCGGCCATATCACTTCGCTTTCCCTGCGCTGGTTGGTTATGCCGCGTTTGGCCTTATTCGAAGCGTTGTAATTGGAACGATGGACCGCCTGCCGACAGGCGATCCGCTGTACGATTCCGATGATGACGATGACACTATGCGGCCCGGCAGCTTCGGTGAGGAGTCCATGGAGTGGCGCAAGCGCCGCCGACGGCGCGCAAGACGCGACCGGGCCGAGCGCGCAGCGCGGCAGGGGCGCAATGCAGCGGAGGCGGGCGAGTAATGCTGTACCGGGTCGGCGTCCACATCGTTCCTCGTCGCGGAATTCTGGATCCGCAGGGCAAGGCTATAGCCGACGCGCTCCATTCGCTCGGCTTCGAGACGCTGTCCTCGGCTCGAGTCGGCAAGCACGTCGTGCTGGAAATGACCGCGAGCGACGAGAATGCCGCTGGAGAACTGGCGCGCACCATGTGCGCGCGGCTGCTCGCGAACCCCGTCACGGAAGATTTCGAGATTTCGGCCGTGGAGCGGGCGTGAAGTTCGGCATCGTCACGTTTCCGGGATCCAACTGCGACTATGACGCCTTTCACGCCATAGAGGACCTCCTGGGTGAGGAGGCTTGTTATCTCTGGCACAAGTCGCATGACCTCGAAGGGAGCGACGTCATCATCCTGCCCGGGGGCTTCAGCTACGGCGACTATTTGCGAGCTGGCGCCATTGCGCGCTTTTCCCCCGTGATGCGCGAGGTCATCGAGCACGCTGACAGGGGAGCGCCGGTCATCGCCATCTGCAACGGATTTCAGATAGCGTGCGAAGCCGGCCTGCTTCCCGGCGCGCTCATGCGCAACGACAACTTGCGCTTCGTTTCAGATATGGTTCGTCTGCGCGTCGAGAAGACAGGGACGATGTTTACAAACCGGTATCAGCAGTTCGACGTTTTGCGAATCCCGATCGCTCACGGGGAGGGACGCTACGTCGCACCCCCGGATGTGCTGTCGCGGCTGGAGGACGGAGGGCAGGTGATTTTTCGCTACGTAAATGCGCAAGGCGAAGAGGACGCCGAGGCTAACCCCAACGGCTCCATGAGGAACATCGCTGGAATCGTCAATGCTGGCGGGAACGTGCTGGGGATGATGCCGCACCCCGAGCGGGCTTCCGAAACGTTACTCGGCTCGGCTGACGGACTGGCTATATTTCAGTCGGTTCTGGAGCGGGTGGTAGTCTGAGGCTGACACGGCTAGCGGACTGCTTTCCAGGCTCCAGACTGCCCATGTAAGGGAATAGCAAGTGATCACCATTCACAGCATGACTCCAGGTCACCGCGTGCTTACGCCCCCCTCGAGAGGTTGCGATGGCAATAGAAGAAAAACCCAGTCGAAATGAGGACGAGTACTTCGTAAGGCAGGATGCCGAGCTGATTCGCGCTCGCCGGTTACGCCTGGACGCCGAGCGCGCCGCACGCGAACGTGCCCAGCACTTCATGAAATGCCCCAAGTGCGGGGGCGATCTCAAGGAGCGTGAGTTTTATAGTGTGAAAATCGACGCGTGCCAGGACTGCAAGGGCGTCTGGCTCGATGCGGGCGAGCTTGACATGCTGGCACATGTGGAGCGCAAAGGCTTCAGTCGCGTTATCGGAGACTTTCTCGGTCTCAAGGAGTGATGCCTCCACTCCCGCGTGCCGGCGACCCGGCTCTAACACCCGCACTGGTCGCCGAGCATGGGTTGACTGCAGAGGAATTCGACCGTCTGCGCTCGATGCTCGATCGCGATCCGACGTTTACGGAGCTCGGAATAGTGAGCGCTCTCTGGAGCGAACACTGCTCCTACAAGCACTCCCGTGCGTTGCTCCGGACATTGCCTACAGAGGCGCCGTATGTGCTTCAGGGGCCGGGCGAGAACGCCGGCGTGATCAGCATAGGGGATGGTTTTGCAGCCGCGTTCAAGATCGAGTCGCACAACCATCCATCAGCGGTAGAGCCGTATCAGGGCGCGGCCACCGGTGTCGGCGGCATTCTCCGCGATGTGTTCACCATGGGCGCGCGTCCGGTAGCAATGCTGAACTCCCTGCGGTTCGGTTCGCTGGATGAAGCTCGCGTCAGGTATCTCTTCGGCGGAGTCGTAAAGGGTATTGGGGATTACGGCAACTGCGTTGGGATTCCCACTGTCGCCGGCGAGGTCGTATTCGATGATGCCTATGAAGGGAATCCGCTGGTGAACGCGATGTGCGTCGGAATTCTGCGGGAAGATGAGCTGATCCGGGCGAAGGCTGAGGGAATAGGGAATCCCATCATCGCTGTGGGCGCGCGGACCGGGCGCGATGGTATACACGGTGCCTCCTTCGCATCGGAAGACCTTTCCGAAGCGAGCGACGCCAAGCGTCCGCGGGTGCAGGTTGGCGACCCGTTCACCGAGAAGCTGCTTCTCGAAGCGAGCCTCGAGCTGATCCGGAGTGGTCACATTGTTGCCATTCAGGATATGGGTGCGGCCGGCCTGACATCGTCCTCCGCTGAGATGGCCGAGCGCGGCGACGTCGGCGTCGTAATAGACGTGACGAAAGTGCCTGTTCGAGAGGAAGGAATGACCCCGTACGAGATTCTGCTCAGCGAATCACAGGAGCGGATGCTCGTCGTGGCGAAGCGCGGGCACGAGAACGACGTGCGGGCTGTTCTGAGGAAGTGGGATCTCTCCGCGGAGGGGATCGGCGAGGTGATCTCCGAGCCGGTTTATCGGGTGACGGAGGGGCCGGTGGTCGTAGCTGAATTCCCGGGCTCGCGGCTCGTTACGGACTGTCCGGTCTACCGACCGGAAGCTCGTGAAAGCGACGAGATACGCCGTTTGCGCGCAGTTGATCCGCACTCGGTCCCAGAGCGGCCGGAAGAAACCGATCCCGTATGGACCCTGACGCAGCTGCTTGCCTCGCCGACCATAGCCAGTAAGGCGTGGGTCTACCGCCAGTACGATAGTACAGTCCGGACCAGTACGGTTGTTGGACCAGGCGCTGGCGACGCGGCTGTGATTCGCATCCGTGGAACTCATCGGGCTCTGGCTGCCAAGACGGACTGCAATGGCCGCTACGTCTATCTCGACCCACGACTCGGCGGCCGAATCGCGGTTGCGGAGGCGGCCAGAAACGTCGCCTGCGTTGGTGCGCGCCCCAAGGCGATCACCAACTGCCTCAACTTTGGCAATCCCAAGCGGCCCGAGGTGTATTATCAGCTCCGGGAAGCGATCGCTGGTATTGGCGAAGCCTGCCGGGCCCTTGGCACGCCGGTGACGGGTGGTAATGTGTCGCTTTACAACGAGAATCCAGGGGGCGCCGTTTATCCCACACCAGTGATCGGCATGATCGGTGTCGTGGAATCGCCTGATCACATCACGCGCGCAACTTTCCGCCAGGATGGGGACTCCATTGTTTTACTTGGCGAGCCGGCGGCGGAGCTCGGTGCGAGTGAGTATCTCGCGCGCATACATGGCGTGGTAGCTGGTCCACCGCCGGCATGCGACCTGACTCGAGAGCGTTCCACCATCGAGGTTCTGCTCGAGGCAATCGAAGCGGGCATGGTACGTTCCGCGCATGACTGCAGCGACGGTGGGCTTGCGGTCGCGCTCTCCGAATGCTGCATCGGCGAGCGCGACCGTTTGATTGGCGCGGAGATCGATCTCTCCCATTGGTATTCCCTGCCGCTTCGCGCGCTTCTTTTTGGGGAGACGCAGGCCCGTGTCGTTTTGTCAACAACTGACGAGGGCGGCGTTCTGGAGATAGCGCGCAGGCATGGTGTCGGGGCCCGTCGAATCGGGATCGTTCGCGAGCGTCTTGATACGCTGACGTTCACAATCGGCGATCGTCGCGCAAGCGCGCCAGTGTCGCTTCTCGCCGATGCATACTTCGAAGCTATTCCGCGACTCATGAATCGCAGCGCGGCTGAAGTGGCGGTGCTGGAGCAGCATCCTTCACCGGCGGTGGTCTGAGCCGTGTGTGGAATATTCGGCGTGTACGGCGCATCGAATGCGGCCGCGATGGTGCACCTCGGGCTGTATTCGCTGCAGCATCGGGGTCAGGATTCGGCAGGCATCGTTGCCGTCGGTGAGGACGGGAT
>JBPCJT010000005.1:0-18089 GCA_051005015.1 Gemmatimonadaceae bacterium
AGGCGGGCCACTGCTCGGCGCGCGCTACGAGATGCGCATAGGCGGTCCCGCCAAGTTCACGGCGCGCCTGGCGCGCGTATGGTCCGAGAGGACAGTAATTGATCCAGCCAAACCCGACAGCACCAGAACACTTGGAAAGCGCGACTGGCCCATCTACCTCGGCGATGTGGGAATTTCCATTAACCTCACGGGACAGAAGAGCTACTGGCAACTGGTGCCCGTCCTTAACGGAGGCATCGGCGTCGCCACGGATTTCGGCAAGGGAGGCGATCCTGGCGGGTATGCTTTCGGCACCCCCTTTGCGTTCAATTTTGGGGCCGGAGTGCGGTGGGTTGGTGGTAATCGACTTCAGCTTCGGCTGGATATCGCCGACTATCTGTACCAGCTCAGCTATCCCGATTCGTACTTCGTTCCACCGGTTGGACAGACGGGGGCCGTACTGGCTCGCTCGGCATCCAAGAACGAGTATACGCACAACGCGGTTCTCACACTCGGCGCGTCCTACCTGTTTTCCCGGTAGCCGGATTCTCGTTGGTCAGGAGGCAGGTTCATGGCGCACGATTACGAAGACATCTTCAATCTCGAAGAGCTCAGTGACGGCGAGCTCAGGGATCTCGTACGCGGCAAGCTCAACGAATACGAAACAGTTGATGCGGACAGCATAACAATTTCCGTCGAAGCGGGAGTTGTGATGCTTTCCGGGCGGATCGGCACCGAAGGAGAGAGGCGCATCGCCGAGCACATTCTCAGCGACGTAATCGGTCTAACGACCTACGAGAACAACCTCGTCGTTAACGCGATCCGCCGTGATGAGGAGCCGGACGATGCCGAGGATGATGTTGAAGAAGTGGCGGATCAAAACTCCCTGACATTGGGGCGCGGCCCCCGGCATGCGGACGAGGAAGCGGCGCATCTCGAAGAGGATCTCGAAGCCCGGCTTTATGGCACCCAGGACGTACAGTCCGCCATCGAGAGTGGCACTCCATGGGTACCGCCCGATTCGCCGACACCGGAAGGATTGGTGGGTACGGACGCCAGCCCGGAGGAAATGGGGGAAGACCATTGAGCGGGAGGCGGGAAACGGAAGGCAGTGGACGGGGGAGGAAATCGCATGGCGCTTGCGCGAATCCGCACTTTCACGGGCACAGCTACGTCTGCGACGTGACCGTGCGCGGACCGATAGATGAGAAGACAGGCATGATCGTCGATCTGGGAAAACTCGATATCACGCTGGACCGCGAAGTGCGAGCCCGATTCGACCACCGTAACATCAACCTCGAGGTAGAGGAGTTTGGTGAGGGACGCCTCGTGCCCACCGGCGAGAACCTCGCTCGCTTCATCTTCCACAAGGTTCAGGATGGAATCGGTGGCGCTGTCGCCGTACAGCGCGTGGTTGTGCGTGAGGACGAGTCGCTGTGGGCTGAATATTCCAGCGGAGGGTTATGAGAGTTCCAACCACCACGAGCCCGGTGCCTGGCGTTTGGCGCTCCGGCCGCCCTGCATGACTCCCAATCCCCCACTGCCCACTCCCGCGGGAATACCCGAATCGGCAGCTCCCCCTCTGTCCCTTGACGCTGTCGAAGAGACTCCTGTCTGGCTGGAGGTAAACGATGCGCCAGCTGTGACGTGGATGTGCACGCCAGACCAACTCGACGAGCTTGTTGTCGGTTGGCTGCACGGAGAAGGCTACATCGAAAGCGCTGCCGACATTCTCAAAATGCGTCCGTGTGCGCAGGAGTTGGGTTTCCGGGTTGATGTGCCGCCCGAGAGATTCAACACGGTGGAGGCCGCAGACCGGCGGCGCGTTCTGGCTTCGGGGTGCGGGGCGGTTACCACAATACTCGGCTCTCTCAGCGCCGTTTCACGCCGGCGCACCGCTCCTGCGCCGCTGGAGCTGGTTCGCACCCGCGCGCTTTTCAAGGAGCTCTTCGCGCGGGGCGAACGGTACAAGGAAAGCGGCGGGATTCACGCGGCTGCCCTTACTGACGGCGATGTGCTCCTGAATCACGCCGAGGACATAGGACGTCACAACGCGGTCGACAAGGTGATCGGCGCCGCTATTCTGGAGGGGCGGCAGCTCGAAGACCTCATCCTTCTGGTCACCGGGCGAATCTCGGGAGAGCTGGCATTCAAGGCGGCACGAGCACGCTTCGCTACGGTAGCCACGCCTTCGGTTCCCTCGACGCTCGCCGTGGAAATCGCGCGAGCCGCGGGCATGCAGCTCGTGGGACGAGCAGTAAGCGGGCATCCGCAAATTCATCGGCCGTGAGCCTGGCGTGCACCGGCGTCATCCTTGCCGGTGGCGGGGCAACACGGTATGGGGGCAAGCCGAAGGGACTTGAATTCCTGAACGGCGAACGAATCATCGACCGCGTTGCGAGAGTGCTCGCGTTTGCGTCGGATGATCTCCTGCTAATCAGTAATGATCGAGCGGCGGAAGGCTGGCTACCCGGCGTGCGCACAGAGCCGGATGTGCGCCCCGGACTAGGCAGCCTGGGAGGAATTTATTCTGCGTTGGTGCGGGCCGGCTGCCCCGTAATTCTGGTCGCGTGGGACATGCCGTTCGTTCCGGCGGCGCTGCTCAATCGCTTGCGCGAGATTGGCGCCGAAACGGACGCGGCGGTGCCTGAAAGCGACTCGCGGCGCGGTGTAGAGCCGTTATGCGCCTATTACGCCCCAGCCTGCATTCCCGCAATAGAGCGACGGCTTGATTCGGGCGATCTGCGAGTCGTGGGCTTCTACGATGACGTCCGAGTCGCACGACTGAGCGCGGCAGAGGTCGCGCAATTCGGAGACGCCGAGCGACTATTCATGAACATCAACACGCCGGCCGACCTGTATCTAGCGGAGCGCTATGCCTCGACCACCGATGGTGGCGATCATCGGCAAGAAGAACAGCGGAAAGACGACGCTGGTAGTGCGACTGGTGGCTGAGCTTGGGCACCGTGGCCATCGCGTCATGACCATCAAGCATGGCTCGCACACCTTCAACATCGATCCCAGCACCACCGACACGTACCGTCACTATCATGAGGGCAACGCCGCCAAAGTCGCCATGGTGGCTCCTGGCAAATTTGCGCTCGTCGAGAGGCGGAGCGATGAGCCATCGCCCGAGCAAGTGGCGGAGAATTACATGAATGATGCAGACATCGTTGTGTGCGAGGGATTCAAGAAAGCAACTTTACCGAAAATCGAGGTGTTTCGCGCGTGCGTGCACGCAACGCCCTTGTTTGCTGATAGCTCCGACCAGGCGCCACTATACCTCGCTATCGTAACGGACGTGGAGGAGGAGATGAACCTGGCGTTCCCGGTGATTCGGTTTTCCGACGCCGAATGGCTGGCACGACTCGCGGGGCTGGTCGAGCGCAAGGTAATGGGACGATGAAACAGACCGGCGAGCGTGAAGTGAGAGACGGCACAAGGCTGAAAGCGAGTCTCCGGCACGCCTGGCTGCTCGGCGCATTGCTCGCCGCCGCATCCGGCTGTGCTTCGGGGCGCAGGCTGCCGAGCGAACGTCAAACGTTGTCCGACCGCGCGGCACTTCGATTGACGATCGACTCGCTGGTCAGCGCGCCAGAGTTTCGGACCGCGCACTGGGGCATTCTGGTCGTGGATCCAATCAACGCCGATACGGTGTATTCGCGCAACGCTGGAAAGCTTTTCATGCCAGCGTCAAACATGACAATCGTTACGGGCGCGGTCGCACTTGTTCTTCTCGGCCCAGATTATCGCTTTCGCACGACTGTGGCTGTGCGGCGCGAGGCGGATGCCGACACGATCCTCGCACCGGGCGGAGTACTCCGTGGCGATCTTCTCATATTTGGCCGTGGCGATCCTTCGGCGAGCGATAACATGTTCGGCGATGCCATGCTTCCGCTGCGCGGTATGGCGGATTCGCTCGCAGCGCGCGGAATTCTTCGCATCACCGGTCGATTGCTCCCGGCCGGTGATGCATTTCCCGGCGCGATTCGCGGCATGGGCTGGGGGTGGGATGATTTCGATTTTCCGTACTCCGCCGGCGTCGATGAGCTTGTATTCAATTAAGCCTTGTCACGTCTGATCGTGCGTGCCGGCGCACAACCGGGCGAGGCGCCGAGCGCGCAAACGGCGCCATCACGTGCGTATCCGCCAGTGCAAATGCGGGCTGTCACAGTGGCCCTGAATGCGGCCACGCGCGGAACAACCATGACTGACACGTCCGCCATGCGGCGCCTCAGGAATCTCGCAGTAGCGTTCGATAGTACGACGGGCGGATACATCGTTAAAGGGACTATGGCTGCTGGCGACAGTTCGGTGTTCACGGTCGCGCACCGGGATCCAGCTCGAGCGTACATATCGGCGCTTCGCGAAGCGCTCGTCGAACGCGGCATCACCATCGGGGGCGCGATTGGGGATACGTCGGGAGTTGCCGACACACTTTTTACAGTCTGGTCACCTCCGCTGCGCGAAATTCTTCCAGCATTCCAGAAACCATCACAGAATCAGATTGGAGAGGTCCTGCTCAGAACGTTGGGGCGGGAACGTACTTCCGTTGGCAGCGCTGATTCCGGACGGGCCGTGATCGAGCGCCAGTTGGCCGAGTGGCGCGTTGAGCCCGATGGCTACGCGGTGAGGGATGGGAGCGGCCTGTCGCGTCACAACTACCTGACCCCCGAGACGATCATTCGGGTGCTCGACGCGATGCGGCGGCATCCTGCGTTCCCTGTATTCTACGAAGCGCTGCCCATCGCGGGCGTCGACGGCACGATCGCAACCCGGATGCGCGGGACGCCCGCGGCAGGAAATCTGCGCGCAAAGACCGGAACTTTGGACCGCGCTCGATCACTTTCGGGATACGTCACGGCGGCGGATGGACGCATGCTCATATTCAGCTTGCTGTGCAACAATTACACATCTGTTACTGACGTGACCCGCGTACAGGACTCAATTGGGGCCCGGCTTGCCGGACTGCGCCTTGGTGGGAGCGGGGCATAGGTGCTCACGGTTCCAGAGGCGAGCGCGCGGATACTCGCCGACATCCCAAGACTTCCCTCCGAGAGAATCCCGCTTCTCGACACGCTGGGCAGAGTGCTCGCACGGGCTGTCGCGTCGCCGCTCACGCTTCCACCCTGGGATAATTCGGCAATGGATGGCTATGCGGTTCTGTCGTCGGACATCGCGGCCGCCACCGCCGAAGCTCCCGTAACGCTGCCGGTTCGCGAGACCGTCGCGGCTGGGGGGTTTCCTTCCGGCCCTCTGCGTGCGGGTGACGCGGTTCGCATCATGACGGGGGCTCCGATTCCGCAAGGCGCCGACACGGTAGTGCGGGTGGAAGATACGGACGGCGGCATCACGTCGGTGGTTATCCGGGACGCACGCGATGCGAAGAAGAACCTGCGGTTTCGCGGAGAGGACCTTCGCGAAGGCCAGACTGTTCTCGAGCCGGGCGCGCCACTTTCCGCCGCGCAGATTGGAGTGCTTGCCTCGGTTGGCGCATCGGAAGTCGACGTGTATCGACGTCCGCGCGTTGCCATGCTCGGCTCGGGCAACGAGCTCGTTGATCTGGATCGGTTCGAGGAAGCTGTGCGCGGAAGGAAGATCGTCAGCTCGAACAGCTACACGGTGCACGCGATGATCCGGATGGCAGGCGGCTTGCCAGTCGATCTTGGCATCGCGCGCGACGATCCGGATGATCTGCGAGCGCGGCTGGAGGGCGCCACCGGGTGCGACCTGATCGTGACCACCGCGGGAGTCTCCGTGGGCGAGTTCGACTACGTGCGCGACGTGCTTGCCGGACTCGGGGCCGAAATGAAGTTCTGGAAGATACGGATGCGGCCGGGTGCACCGTTGGGTTTCGGCATGCTGAACGGAGTGCCATGGATCGGGCTTCCGGGGAATCCCGTTTCAGCGATGGTGACGTTCGAGCTCTTCGTGCGCCCCGTGATCCGGCGCATGCTCGGGTATACCCGTCTCTTTCGTCGTCCCGTCCCGGTACAACTGGAGGAGGCCGTCACCATCGGCGCGAACCTCACGCATTTTCTGCGCTGTGTAGTACGGGTGCGCGAAGGCGGAGCGCTCTCTGCTCGACTCACGGGCCCGCAGGGATCCGGAATTCTGACGTCGATGTCGGTAGCAAACGCCCTGCTCATCGTCCCGCCCGAGCGGCAGCGATCCGCAGCGGGCGAGACGCTCAATGCCCTCTTGCTTCATGAAGACGCTTCACTGGCGGAGGAATTCGCGTTGTGACTGTCCTGAGCACGAGGCTTGTATCGGTCCTCGAACAGCGCTTCGACACGACGACCGATCGCGTGCCAGTCGGCGAAAAGGAGTTTCAGATCATACGCCCTCGCAATTCGGATGATCTGATAACCGAAGAAGACTACGTGCGGGACGAGCGGCTTCCGTACTGGGCGGATATCTGGCCATCGTGTCTCATACTTGGCGCCCGGCTTCTCGAAGACCAGGGCAAGGGACGGTCGTTGCTCGAGTTGGGTTGCGGTGTCGGCATAGTGACGTTGGCGGCGATGAGCGCCGGTTACGATGTCGTAGCGACCGACTATTACGAAGATGCGCTGCTGTTCACGCGCGCGAATGCATTGCGGGCGCTTGGAACGGAGCCGCGAACAAGGTACGCGGACTGGCGCACCTGGCCGACGTTCGAGGCGCCATTCGACTGCATCGTGGCGGCTGATATTCTGTACGAGCACGCGTACGCTCCCGCGGTGGCGTCCATTCTCGAGGCGTCACTTGCGCAGGGCGGAACCGCCATCGTGGCCGATCCGGGACGAGTCGCCGCGGAAGAATTCCTGCTGGAGTGTGCCAAGCGGGGGTTCAGTACAGAGACGGAGACTCGGCCGTACGAGGCGGGGGAGATTCGGCAGAAAATAAATCTTCACACTCTTTCACGGGCGTAGCGCATTGACCCGGCAATGCATTTGACGCCGCCGGTCGTACGGTTTCCTGGCACGTCGATGCTCAGCGAGCATTCATAACTGTGCGAGGCGCCCCTCAATAGCTCTCCAAATCGTGCGCCACGACCGCCCTTCCCGTGAATCCGCCATTTTTTACTCCTTCGAGCAGCTCCGCATCCGTTGCTCCCATCCTTACGATGTGACTCAAGACCAGCAACTTCGGCTTCACGCGCGCCGCTAACGCGCCAAGCTCCCGGTCGGAAGTATGAAACTCACGCATGTACCTCGACCCCTGATCAGCGCCGGGTCCGCGCCGCCGCGGCTCCGGATACACCTCATGGACCAGAACATCTACGCCCGCCGCACCAGTCACCAGCGACTCACTCGGCCGCGCGTCCCCTGACACCACCACGCTTCGGTCGGGCGCGTCGACCCGGTATGCGTACGATTCCTTCCAGCTTCCGTGTTCCACCGGAATCGCCGTAACGCGTATTCCGCCGCTGTCATACACGACGCCCGCCCCTATTTCGTGGGCGGTCACGCGGTAACCGCCAGGAGTGTTTCGCTCCAGTCCTTCCGTGCGGATGCGAATGTCCTCTGACCACGCCGCGACGATGTGATCCGTCATCGCCGCGAGACCGGGGGGTCCGTACGCGTGCAGCGGCGTTTTTCGCCCCATCACCCATGACGTGAAGATCAGATCGGGATAGCCGAGCGTGTGATCGCTATGGAGATGCGTGACGAAGAGAGCGGTCACGCCATTGACGGGAAGTCCGGCCGCGGCGAGCCTGCGCTCAATGCCTGGACCAGCGTCTATCAGAAAAACCCGATCGCCGTAAACGATCGCTGTCGCCGGACCTGACGCTTCGGGATCAGGCCGAGGCATCCCCGTGCCCAGCATCACTACGCGCGTCCCTCTGCTGCTCACGGTCTCCGCGCGCACACCAGGCACTGACGAATTGCTGGTCGCCGAGCTGTCAGCACCGGGATCGCCACCGCGCGTGCAGCTCACTGTCACCAGTGCGAGCACCGCGACCGCGCTCAGATGACGCATATCACTCTACGGTCGCTAACGTTGGTGAATCCTCGCCGCCACCACCTCCGAAATGTCCAGCACGTCAACGTCCACCCCCTTTGCCTTCACTCCATCCGAAATCATCGTCATGCAAAAGGGACAGGCGACCGCCAGAGTGTCCGCCCCTGTGGCCAGCAACTCCTCCGTTCGCTCGATATTGATACGCTTGCCCTGCGTCTCCTCCATGAACATGCGACCCCCACCGGCGCCGCAGCAGAGCCCGCGATCGCGGGTCCTTTTGGGCTCGACGAGATTCACCACCGGGAGCGCTCGGCGGAGCGTCTCGCGCGGTGCGTCATATACGTCGTTATATCGGCCCAGGTAACAGCTGTCGTGGTAGGCAATCGTGAGACGCTTACCATCGCCATTCAACGGAACTCGCTGCTCCACAAGCAGCCGTTCAATGTAAGTCGAATGATGGATGACCTCGTAATTACCCCCCAACTGCGGATACTCATTCCCGATCTGGTGGAAACAGTGCGGGCAGCTGGTAACGATGGTAGTGACGCCGTAACGATCCAGTGTTTCGATGTTTTGCTTCGCCAGCATCTGGTACAGATACTCGTTGCCGAGCCTGCGCGCTGGGTCCCCATTGCACGTCTCTTCCTGGCCCAGTATGGCAAATCGAATTCCGGACACCTGGAGTATTCGCGCGAACGCTACAGTGATCTTTTTTGCACGGTCGTCGAACGAGCCCATACACCCCACCCAGAATAGCACCTCCGGTTGCTCACCGCGTTCGATCATTTCAGCCATGGTGGGAACGTCCATGCCTTCGGCCCACGCCCCCCGGTCGGAAGGATTGAATGCCCACGGACTTCCATTGCGCTCCATGGACTCGAACACGGGCTGAACCTCGGAAGGAAAGCGTGACTCCATCAGCACGAGATTGCGCCGCATCTCATTGATGACATCGAGCTGGTCGATGGAGACCGGGCACTCGGTTACGCAGGCTCGGCAGCTGGTGCAGGCCCACAGCTCTTCTTCGGTGATGTAGTTGTCGAGGAGACGGTTTTCGAGGACTTCGGTAGCCGAGCGCGTTCCCGCGTCACCACCCTCCCCATGGACCAGATTGCCGTGGACCAGGTGACCGCGTGCGAAATCCAGCCCGTCGCCGGTAACCAGCGGCGCCTTTTCCATCAAACGCTGGCGCACATTGACGACGATTTTGCGCGGACTAAGAGTCTTCCCGGTAAGATTGGCGGGACATACCGCCGTGCAGCGACCGCACTCGGTGCAGGAGTAGCCATCCAGAAGATTTTTCCAGCTCAAATGCTCGACATCGGCAGCACCGAACTGCTCCGCCCCTTCGGCCTCCAGATCCATGGGACGCATAGCCCCAACCACGCCGGGACCGCTCGTATTGGAGAAGAATGTGTTAAGGAGCGATGAAGCGACGTGCAAATGCTTCGAGTAGGGCAGATAGTTCAGGAAGAACAGGATCAGGAGAGCGTGCGTCCACCACAGGACGAGGTGCAGCCTGTGAAGTGTGCTGACCTCGAGCGGCGCAAAAGCCGCAGCTACCGCGTGAGAAACGACCTTCACGCGCGGAAAGGCGTCTGGCTCGGCGGCTAGCAGCGCTCCATTCGAGAGGAACATCGTGATCATGAGACCCGCGATCATCGACAGTATGAACAGAGCGTCAAAGTGCTCGATCCTGTCGCCTTGCAGACGTGCGGGCTTGATAACGAGTCGGCGATAAAAAAGAAACCCGATCGCCCCCAGTACAAGAAGACCGAAGAGATCCTGCGAGACCGCGAACAGCGCGTAGAGTGGACCAGGCAGGAACTGGTAGGAAAAGCCGGGAAACATTCCCTGGACGACAACCTCGGCAGTGCCGGCAGTTAGAACCACGAACCCCCAGAATACGAGAGCGTGGGCTGCACCGGCCACAGGATCGCGAAGGATCTTGCTCTGCCCAACTCCAATCACCGCGACGTTGCGCAGCCGGCGAATTGGGTCCGTTGTGCGGTCTTCAGGGTGACCCAGACCCAGGTACTGCACGAGTCGCTGAACGTTCAGGGCAAAAAAACCCGCCGCGATGACTACGACAGCGAGAAACGCGAGATTGTGGAAGGTCATGGCAGTGACGGTTTCAGCGCTTTGGCTTCATGGCGCGCGCCAAGCTGCAGCGACCAATCCTGAACCGTTGACGTGGCTCATCTTTCAGTGGCCCTTGCGAGCTTCCTTCACAGCCTCCGTAAGCGCAGGCACGATCTCGAATATATCGCCCACGATGCCGTAATCCGCGATCTTGAAGATCGGCGCATCCTTGTCCTTGTTGATCGCTACAATGGTCTTCGATCCGCGCATTCCCGCCAGGTGCTGGATTGCGCCGGAGATTCCTACGGCGATGTAGAGATCGGGACTGACCAGACGACCCGTTTGCCCGATCTGATCGCTGTGCGGACGCCATCCATCGTCGGTGACGGCTCGGGTGCATCCAACCGCCGCATTGCCGAACGCGGCTGCGAGCTCCTCGACAATCCTGAAGTTTTCCGGAGCCTTGAGGCCGCGCCCTCCACTCACAATTACAGGTGCCTCGCCCAGATCCAGCTTCGCGCTGTTTCCGACGATAGTCTCTTTCACCAGAACCCGCGCCGCAGAAGGATCGCCAACAGGCTGCACCGATTCGAGGCGTGGCGAGCGAGGGCTTTGCACAGGCGTAACGGCTCCGGGGCGAATTGACACGAGCGCCGGTGCGACAGCGAGCGACAGAGAAGCGGTTACCTTGCCGGTATTCACCGGGTGCCGCGCGACAATCGTCTCGCCCTTCACTTCCACAGCCGTCACGTCAGACAAGAGCGGAACCGCAAGCTTCGCCGCCACGCGGGGAGCGAGATCCCGACCCTGCGCCGACGCGCTGAATATGGCGACACGATACGCTCCCGATTCGAGGCGCTCCGCTACAGTTGCCGCTACTGCCTCGGCGTTGTAATTGCCCAGCGCGGAGTGCTCCACTGCAAGGATGACGTCGGCGCCGAACTGGCCGAGCTGGCCGGCTCTGGCAGCGATGCCGGGACCGCCCGCGAGCAGCACATGCACCTCCCCGCCATCCAGCGCGTCAGCCAGCGTACGCGCCGCCGTAACTGCTTCGAACGCAACCTTCCGCAGTTCCCCCGCCCGAGACTCCGCAAATGCAAAAACGTTCGCCATTACAGCACCTTCGCTTCGGTCCGGAGGAGTCGCACCAAATCGGGCACTGCGGCCTTTCCCTCACCGATTATCCGTCCACCGACTCGCTCCGGCGGAAGCTGCAGCGCGGTAATGGTAATACGTTGATCTCCGAGTTGCGCCGGCTTCACTTCAAGCGGCTTCTTCTTGGCCGCCATGATTCCCTTGAGCGCGGGGTATCTCGGCCGAGCAATCCCCTCGTCGATGGTAAGGACGGCCGGGAGAGCGCACTCCACCATCTCGGCTCCTCCTTCCAGCTCGCGGCGAGCCAGAATCTTCCCATTCGCGATTTCCAGGCGCGACACCGCCGTTACAAGTGGCAGACCCAGGAATTCCGCCACCATCGCGCCGACGACGCCATTCGATGAGTCGATCGACATCTTCCCGAAAAGGATGAGATCGTATCCGCCAACGCGGAGTTCCGCCGCGATGGCTCGGGCGATCGAGAAGCCGTCGAAGGGAACCGTGTCGCTCTTCAGCTGCACCGCGCGATCGATCCCAAGGCTCATCGCCTTGCGCAGAGTTTCCTGAACGACGTCAGGGCCGAGAGAAATCGCCACGATTTCACCCTTGCCTGCCTTTTCCTTCAGTTGAAGCGCGACCTCAACTGCATACTCATCGAAGTCACTGATATCGAATTTCAGCCCTGCCTGATCGACCGACGTTCCATCGCCGGCGATCTTGAAGCGCGCCTCCATATCGGGAACGCGCTTGACGCACACGGCGATCTTCAATGTATTAGCTCCATGTGAAAGAATTCACAAATATAGGTGCAGGGATCCGGCAGGAGGAAAGGACGGAAGCCGCTCACTTGAACGCTGCCAAACCCGTAATCGCCTGACCCAGGATCAGCGTGTGAATGTCGTGAGTTCCTTCGTACGTGTAGACGCTCTCGAGGTTAGCCATGTGGCGCATCGAGGCATACTCCGCGAGAATACCGTTGGCGCCAAGCAGTCGCCGCGCTTCGCGCGCGACATCGGTAGCCATGCTTACATTGTTGCGCTTCGCAAGCGAAACCTGCTGTGGCTGAAAGGTGCCCGCATCCTTGAGCCTGCCCAGATGGAGAGCGAGCAGCTGGCCTTTCACGATTTCCGTCAGCATGTCGGCAAGGCGCTGTTGCTGAAGCTGGAAGCCGGCTATTGGCCGGTCGAACATCACGCGGCTCGTTCCGTAGCTCACTGCTTCCTCGAAGCATGCCATGGCTGCTCCAACCGCCCCCCATGCAATTCCGTAGCGCGCCTGAGTGAGGCACATTAGCGGGCTTCGGATGCCGCCCGACTTCGGCAGGAGCGCTTCGGCGCCGACTCTCACGTCCTGCAACACCAACTCACTCGTGTCCGACGCGCGAAGAGAAATTTTGCCCTTCTGGTCCTTTGCGCTGAAGCCCGTGCTGTCAGTTGAAACGATAAAGCCCCGGATGGACGTGTCGGCCTTTTCGTCTCCGGTCTTCGCCCAGATGATTGCAACCTGCGCCGTCGATCCGTTCGTGATCCACATCTTGGCGCCATTCAACAACCAGCTCCCATCGCCTTGCTGCCGCGCGCGCGTGATCATGCCGGACGGGTTGGAGCCGTAATCCGGCTCGGTGAGGCCGAAGCAACCTATGATCTCCCCCGTTGCCATTTTGGGGAGGTAGTGGCGCTTCTGTTCCTCGCTTCCGAACGCGTATATCGGATACATCACGAGCGCGCCCTGCACCGAAGCGAAGCTCCGTACCCCGGAGTCTCCGCGCTCCAGTTCCTGCATGATGAGCCCATACGCAACGTTGTTGAGCCCGGCGCAACCGTACTCTTCAGGTAAATTCGCGCCGAACAATCCGAGCGCTGCCATTTCGGAAATCAACTCCCTGGGGAAGCGTCCTTCCACGAAGCATTCGCCGATGATCGGAAGCACCCGCTCGTCTACGAAGCGGCGCACGCTTTCGCGAACGGCGCGTTCCTCTTCGGATAGCGCGGAATCAATGTCATAGAAGTCGTTATTCATGCTGGAAAGCTACAGAGACAGGGGCAGGGATCAAAATTGATTGCACCAGGCATGTCTGCAGACCGCTTGCTTGTCGGTTAATGTCGGTTATCGGATGCCGTAAGCCACCGTGAGCGGATCTGCCGCACTGCGATCTGCGAAGCACCACCGAGGGCATTCACGTGATAGCGCATGGTTGGCTGCCGAGCACCGGGCAACCGTGCTGTGCCAACCCAACACCGGGCACCGAGCAGCGAGCACCGGACTCGCGGCGGCTGGAACTCTCATGACTACTTCCAGAAGCTACCCCAGCTATTGAACCAGCCTCCTGGCATTGGCGCGCCACCCGAGTGACAAGCTCCCTGTCCGACTGGCCGAAAGCGTTCGACAGGTGGCCTACTTCCCTGCAGGCGCATGCGGAAATTCCCACCTGGCGCGCCTTGTCGCGAAAAGTACGGCCGTGCCCGAGCTCGTATCCGCTTTCCGCTTGCCACTGATGCACCATCTCGTGCAGCAACGTGTGCAACACGTCAGACCAACCATGCCTGCGGATATGAGAACGGCTTATCGAGATCTCAGCCGGCTCCCCGGCCGGCGAGGTGGCCGTGTACTGGCCGAGTCGCCGCCGCATTTTGTGCGATACGCGAATCTCAATGCTGCCAAGCGCGCCCTTGAAAAATCTCGCATTGTACTCCCGATGCCAGTCTCCAAGCCGGTTTATCAAGTCCGAATCGCCGGGCCGCAACCGGACTGGGCGGCGCAACGGAGCCCGATCCGAGTCCGGAATCGTAAAGGCGAGCAGCATCCTCCGCGCATCACGCCGCTCCGCGCGCGACCGGGGACAGACGAAGCGCACAATCGATCCCAGCACTTCGTCAGGTGCGGACAGGTAAGCGCGGTGAATGCGCAAAACGCCATTTCCGTGGCTCAGCATGACTGCCCGATTGTTCGTTATCCGGCAGTGAGTAATGCCGCGCAACCCCAGGCATTTGAGTATCCGGAGCAACTCCCGCTCTGAATGGGGAACGGTATCGAAGGGGAGCGAAAGTTGCGCGCCCTCAGTCGGCTCGCGTGCCGGTTTCGTCACGAGGTACCGGTAATGAGCGGGATCACGAACAATTCGAGTGGGCCTTGCGTGGAGTCGAACGGATGGAGCTCAGGGCCATGCCTACCACCTCCCGCCCACAACTAGCCACGCTTGAAAGTCTGCGTTGGACCGCGCACGAAAGTCGTCTCCTTCGTCGACCAGACCGACGTGATCACATCGATCGCCTTCTCCCTGATCTTGATGATGTTGAGACTGGATGGGCGCCCTCCTCGCGAGCGGTTCGAAACCGTCCCGGCAGTCGAGATCACGGTTCCACGGCGAGTATGCTCCACGTAATGGATCGCTTCCTGGTGATCATGACCACACAGCACCACGTCCACGCCGAGATCGGCGAAAGCGCCAAGTACCCGCTTGGTATTTACGACCCCGTGCCGCTTGGATAGCTCGCCCTTCATGGGATTGTGGTGCATCACGATAGCGCGCGCGTCACCCTTGGGTGACTCCTCGAACATGCGGCGCGCGTACTCGATCTGACTGGCGCGCAGATCGCCGATGATGCTGACGTCGCGGTAGTTCCACGTGAGAGTGTGAAGCGCCACTCCATGCGCGGTATTGAGACCGACGAAAGTCACGCCGGGTACACGCAGAACCGTCTCCAGCTCGGGATTGATGAAAGCGCGGTACGTCTTGTACATCGCCTCCCTGTTCCCGATACCGAGCGGCGCCATCCACCAGCGAACGTCGTGATTTCCAGGTACGACTATCGTTCTGCTCACGCGTTCTGCGTCGCGAATGAACGAGCGCCCCCGCTGCATCTCGCCGGATAGCGCGCGTTGCGAAAGATCGCCTGAAATCGCGACGACATCAAAATGTCCTTTCTGGATGAACTCCTCGATCCTTTCGATCTGCTCTGGAACAGCCGGCTTGCCGAAGTGGAGATCGGAAATGTGGAGAACTGTCGTCAAGCTATCCTTGAAATAATCGCGTCGGTGAACTGGTCAGTGGTCGCGGAACCGCCGAGGTCACGCGTTACCGTCCTGCCCTCGCGAATGGTCTCTTCCAGCGCTGTGCGAATGCGCTGCCCGCGTTCGTGGTCGCCCATGTGCTCCAGCATCATGCATGCGGCGAGAATCAGCGCACCCGGGTTGGCAACACCCTTTCCCATTATGTCCGGCGCCGTGCCGTGCACCGCTTCGAAGATCGCGGCGGTGGTGCCAATGTTCCCTCCTGGCGCAAGCCCGAGCCCGCCAACGAGGCCGGCAATCAGATCGGACAGGATGTCTCCAAACATATTCGTCGTCACGATCACGTCGAACTGCTCCGGCTTGAGAACAAGATGCATGGCTATCGCATCGACGATGCGGTCCTCGAACTCGATGCGCCCCGAATATTCCTGAGCGATGTGCTTGCCGCTCTCGAGAAAGAGGCCTTGTGAGTACTTGAGAATGTTGGCCTTGTGCGCGAGCGTCACCTTGCGCCGCCCATGCGCAATCGCGTACTCGAACGCATACCGCATGATGCGCTCGGAGCCGTACCTGGTTATGACCGCCAGTGATTCCGCGGCCGCCTTGGGGTCGTCCGCAATCTTCACATAATGCTCGATCCCGATGTACAACCCCTCCGTATTCTCCCGGATGAGCACTATGTCGATGTTGTCGTAGCGCCCCGGGGTTATCGTGCGGGTGGGACGCAGGTTCGCATACAGGTCAAAGGTTTTCCGCAACGCGACGTTGACGGAACGGTATCCCTCCCCAACCGGGGTTTCGAGTGGCCCCTTGAGCGCCAGGCGTGTTTGTCTGATTGAATCGATGGTGCAGTCGGGCATGGGGTCATGCCAGCGTGAAACGCCCGCCATCCCGGCGACCTGGCGGTCCCACTCTATCGGTGCGCCCGCCGCCGCGAGAATCCGCACTGTCGCCTCAGCGATGCTCGGCCCGATGCCGTCGCCGGGGATGAGCGTAACGCGTGTTGTCATGGGGAAATGATCCGTGATCCGTGATCGGTGATCCGTGATCTGATCACGGTGCCGCGATAAGGTCGGCGAGATGGCCGGCGAGACTCGCCAGAAGCGCCGGTGAGAGAGTTGCGGAGGGGTCGCTCATGATGTCCGCTTGCCAGGTCACTTCGGAAGTCCGCGCGTCGATCAACACCACGCGCAGCAGAGCGACTCCGCTTCCGCTTGGAGTCTTTTCGAACCGGACTTCAACCGGCAATAGAGCGAATCGCGCGTCGTGCATCCCAACGAGCGACCGGACCTGGGTGGCCAGGGGATCCGTAAGCCGCCTGTCTTTCTCCGTCCGCAACAGCCCTCGCAGCCCTTCCGCGGCGAGCGCGTGCGGATCCGGCGCATAGGCGCTGTTGCGCCGCGCGGTGCGCGTTACCTCATCGGATAATGCCCACGCCGTTTTGAAGCCACGCTCCCTGAGGGCGAAGGAAATCTCATCGTCGAGTCCGCCAAGATACTCGCGAGTCGCGCCTGTTCGCGCGCCCCAGCCGAGGCTATCGCCCCCTCGCAGGTAATGCACCGGCAGCACCACCAGGCGCTGCCCCGCCAAAGCTGCGAGTGGCCGGCCGGGCGGCGCAGATTGTTGCGGGTTACGTGCCGCTCCGCTGCATGCTGCGAGCGTACACAGGACCGCAATCACAGTAACGCATTTCATGCTGGGACGAGTTCGCAAATAGCTGGAGGCACGAGAAAGGCTATGGCGTCGCAACCGTTATGCGGCAAAGCTAATGCCGGGAGTGAAATCTGCGAACTGCGAACTGTATTGCCATGCAGACTCGGCTTTGACTACCGTAAAATTCCGCCCAGCTACGCGGTTCGCAATCCGCAGTTCGCAATCCGCAGTCCGCAATCCGCAGTCCGCGATCCGCAGTCCCCAATCCCCTCCCCCATCCCCCCACCTCCCGCTACTATTTCCGCCGATGCCAAAACTTCTGTCAGCTCTCACCTGGTCCGCCATCGCCATCATTGGCGCGGGCTCGTTCGCCTGGCTGGCGCTCTCGCGCGGAGAGCCCGTGAACGCTGCGTGGCTGCTCACCGCCGCTCTCTGTACATATGCCGTTGCGTACCGCTTCTACAGCAAGTTCATAGCGGCAAAGGTGTTTGCCTTGAACGCAGAGCGGCCAACGCCGGCTGTTCGGCTCAACGATGGCCGGGATTTCGTTCCGACCAATCGGTGGATCGTTTTCGGACATCATTTCGCCGCGATTGCCGGTCCTGGTCCGCTCGTCGGCCCTACCCTCGCCGCTCAGTTCGGATATCTGCCCGGCGCGCTCTGGATCATAGTGGGTGTGGTCATCGGCGGCGCGGTACAGGATTTCGTCATTCTCGCTTCGTCCACCCGCCGCGATGGGCGTTCGCTTGGGCAGATGGCAAAGGACGAGATCGGTCCAGTCGCGGGATTCACCGCACTGGTCGCGGTCCTCGGCATCATGATCGTCCTCATCTCCGTGCTGGCACTGGTGGTGGTGAATGCGCTCCGGGCGAGTCCCTGGGGAACCGTGACCATCGGGTTGACGATACCGATCGCAATGCTCATGGGTGTATACCTGCGCTGGATCCGCCCCGGTCGGGTTCTCGAAGCAAGCCTGGTTGGGATAGTGTTGCTCGTCCTCGCGTTGTACGCGGGGCGGTGGGTCGCCGAAGATCCAGGGCTGGCGCCATTGTTCACACTCGGTGGGACGACGCTCGCTATTGTGATAATGGTGTACGGCTTCGCCGCCTCCGTGCTACCCGTTTGGCTCCTGCTCGCACCACGCGACTACCTCTCGGCGTTCGTCAAAATCGGCGTGGTGGTCGCTCTGGCGGTTGGAATCGTGGTGGTCCTTCCGCCGCTCCAGATGCCGGCTCTTACCCAGTTCACGGATGGAAGCGGGCCTGTATTTGCCGGGAAGGTCTTTCCCTTCGCATTCATTACCATAGCGTGCGGCTCTATCT
>JBPCJT010000006.1:0-19697 GCA_051005015.1 Gemmatimonadaceae bacterium
GTCTTGCACGTGCATGACCCGATTGTATGATTGAAGCAGGCAAGTTACGGGAGCACAGATCATGGGCGTAGTCGTCAGAGCTCCACCGGCCTCGATGCATCGCCGTACCGTCCGGGTTCCAGGATTCACCCTCACCAGCGGGGTGCACGACCCGCGTGCCATGCTGCTCGCTTCGCTCGCACGTATCGGCGCATCTGCGGGCCGAGGTGCTCACCCCAAATGGCTCACCGAAGCGATGGACATCGTGCACGAGCGTTTTACGGGGCAGCTTTCTCTGTCTGAGCTCTCCACGCTGGTAGGCGTACATCCCGTGACGCTGGCGCGCTGGTTTCGCCGCGGTTATGGATGCACAGTGGGTCAGCAGCTTCGGCGGCTCCGCATTGAGAAGTCCTCGCGGGATCTTCTGGAGACCGATCGTCCGCTCGGCGAGATCGCGCTGAATGCGGGTTTCGCGGACCAGAGCCACTTCTGCAATGTCTTTCGTCGCGAGATGAACACCACACCCGGGCGGTACCGGGCGAGTCGCCGGTAAGGGGAATTTCAGGCCAGCCGTGACAAACCGAAGTCTTGCCCCTTCAGTTTCCGCGTTTCATTTTGGGGCGCGTTCAGCCCCGGTTTTGACCCACTATCTGAGTGCTCCCATGATGCAAACCTCAGCAGACCGCAAATGATCCCTTTGTTGAGTGACGTGAGAGGGGCAGTATGGACGTAACGCGTCGTGATTTTCTTCGGTACGCGGGTAGCGCCGGCACCGCGCTTGGCGGCCTCGCAGGGCTTGGACTCACTCTGGCACCTGCACGGGCAAAAGCTCAGGCGCTTCGGATCAGGGATAGCAGGACGGTCCCCAGTATCTGCCCCTTCTGCGCGGTAGGCTGCGGAACCCTCATCCATGTCAAGGACGGGGAGATCATCAACATCGAGGGCGATCCGCGCAGCCCGCACAACGAGGGAACCCTCTGCCCCAAGGGCGCCGCCATCTACCAGCTCCACAAGAATCCCAACAGACCCACGAGAGTTCTGCATCGCAAGCCCGGTGCGAGTAAATGGGAAACGGTAGAGCTCGAGTGGGCGATGGACCGCGTGGCCGAGCTGGTTAAGAAAACGCGCGAAGAGACATTCGTCGAGCGACTGCCAAGCGGAATGGCGGTAAACATGACCACCGCCATTTTCGCGCTTGGAGGAGCCACGCTGGATAATGAGTTCAACCACATCTGCCAGAAGTTCAACCGCGGGCTCGGGATAGTCGCGATAGAAAATCAGGCGCGAATATGACACAGCTCCAGCGTCCCCGGTCTGGGGGCACGGCTAGGGCGTGGCGCCGCAACGACGTATCCGCGGAACCTGGAGCACACCGACTGCTTCATTATCATGGGCTCCAACATGGCGGAGTGCCATCCGGTTGCCTTCCGGTGGCCCATGAAAGCCAAAATGAACGGCGCCAAACTGATCCACGTCGATCCGCGTTTTACGCGCACCAGCGCGAATTGTGACATTCACGCGCCCATTCGCGCCGGCTCGGACATAGCCTTCCTCGGCGGGCTCATCAATTTCGTGATCAACAGCCAGCGCTGGAACACGGACCCCTTCTTCAGGGAGTACGTGGCCAACTACACCAATGCCGCCACTGTCATCCATGCGGACTACAAGGATACCGAGGATCTCGACGGCGTTTTCTCCGGGCTGCTCAAGTACACCGAGAAACCGGAATGGCCGTACAACGCGCTCACTGGGCAGTACGACAACAAGAGCTGGCAGTACGCCGGCGGTCCGGTTGGCGCGGGATACGAGGGTAAGGCCGACACGGCCAAGTCCGGCGAGGTGAAGGGCCAGCAGCCGCAGGACCAGAAACCGGCAGACCAGGCGGCCGCCGCTGGGAAGCCCACCTTCGAGTCGATCGTCCGCTCACTAAAAAAGCCGGCGCCCAGCCAGGACATGACGCTACAGGACCCAAACTGCGTCTTCCAGCTCATCAAGAGGCACTACGCCCGCTATACGCCGGAGATGGTCGAGCAGATCACGGGCTGCCCGCGCGCCAAGTTCCTCCAGGTTGCGGAGACGCTTCTGGAGAACTCGGGCCGGGAACGGACCTCCGCATTCGCTTACGCAGTGGCGTGGACTCAGCACACGTACGGCGTGCAGATGATCGGCTGCTGCGCGCTGCTTCAGCTCCTACTGGGCAATATGGGGAGGCCTGGTGCGGGCATCATGGCGCTGCGCGGCCACGCTGCAATCCAGGGCTCCACCGACGTGCCCACGCTGTATCACAGCATCCATGGGTACATGTCCCATCCCAGCGCGCTGAAGAAACACGCCACCCTGCGCGACTATCTGGCCACCGAGGCAACCCCGGGCGGTTTCTGGGCGAACATGCCCAAGTTCATGGTTTCGTATCTGAAGTCCATGTACGGCGCTGCAGCCACACCGGAAAATGACTTCGGCTACGAGTGGCACCCCAAGATTCTGGGCGACCACTCGCACATGGCGATGATGGCGGCAATGGACGAGGGAAAAGTGAAGGGAATGTTCTGCGTGGGCCAGAACCCCGCCACCTCGCTCAACGGCGCGGCTCAGCGCCAGGCAATGCGCAAGCTGGAGTGGCTGGTTGTAAAGGACAACTGGCTCACGGAGACCGCCACCCAGTGGTACTCGGCGCCCGAACTCAAGGATGGCGACCTGAAGGTAGAGGACAACAAAACGGAGATTTTCTTCTTCCCATCGACGCAGATCGCGGAGTACGAGGGAAGCTTCACGAACACGCAGCGAATGCTGCAGTGGCATTTCAAGGCAGCAGAGCCGCCAGGCGATTGCAAGACCGACACGTGGTTCTACTACAACCTGGGCAAGCGGCTCAAGAAGGTGTATTCCAGCAGCTCGGCACCGCGAGACCAGGGCTGGAAAAATATCGTTTGGGACTTCGATCCCGACCCGGAACAGGAGCGGACGCAGGTTGGCCCCGGTGACGCCGATGAGCTCAAGGTCCTGAAGGAAATCAACGGCTATCAGACCGCGGATCCTGGCAAGCAGCTCGCGGGCTTTGGCGAGTTGAAGGACGACGGGTCCACCACGTGCGCGTCATGGATCTACTGCGGCTGCTTCCCGGCGTGGGACAAAAATCTAACCGCGAGCCGGCAGCCCGATCCGCCTGGAGTTCCTGGCGCGCATCTGAATTGGGGCTGGGCGTGGCCGGCCAATCGCAGGGTGCTGTACAACCGCGCATCCGCTGACCTTGCGGGCAAACCGTGGAGCGAGCGGAAGCGGTGGGTGTGGTGGGACTCGGGCTTCGCGAACCCGGCCGATCCCAAAACCGGCGAGGTGAAGGTAGGGAAGTGGGTGGGCTATGATGTTCCGGACTTCGCTGCCACCAAGCTACCCAACGCCACGCCCAACCCGGACGCGATCGGACTGGACGCTCTGTCAGGTACCGACCCGTTCATCATGAAGGGCGACGGCAAAGGATGGCTCTTCGTGCCTGCGGGCCTGGTGGACGGGCCGCTGCCAACGCACTACGAGCCGGCGGAATCGCCGGTGCAGAACCTGATGTACCCCAGGCAGCAGCTCAACCCGGTGCACAAATACTGGGCGCGCGACAAGAAATACAATCAGCTCGCGACGGTGGGTGACACGCGCTACCCGCACGTCATAACGACCTACCGTCTCACCGAGCACTACCTCGCCGGGGCAATGAGCCGCTGGTTACCCTGGCTGAACGAGCTTCAGCCGGAGCTGTTCATTGAGATGGGCCGAGCCCTCGCTGATGAGAAAGACATAAAAAATCTGGACTGGGTAAAGATCAGTACGCCACGTGCGGAGATCCGGGCGAAAGCGCTCGTGACGGACCGCATTGGCGTCATGAACATCGCAGGCAAGCGGGTACACCACGTGGGCATGCCGTGGCATTGGGGCTGGGAAGGGCTCAGCACCGGCGCCGTTGTGAACGACCTGACGTCATGGGTCGGTGACGCGAACGTTTCGATCCACGAGGGCAAGGCGTTCCTCTGCAACGTGGAGAAGGCCTGATGGCGGAGGCAATGGGATTCTACACGGACACCACCGTCTGCATCGGCTGCAAGGCGTGCGAGGTCGCGTGCAAGAACTGGAATCAGCTGCCGGCGCGCGAGGGAGGCCAGCCCGAGCTCAGTGGCAATAGCTACGACAACACTGTCCGTCTAAGCGGCACCACCTGGCGTCACGTGAAATTCATCGAGCAGTTCGACGCGCCCTACAACGGCCGCTGGCTCATGATGAGTGACGTCTGCAAGCACTGCGTGCAGGCGGCATGCCTAGAAGTTTGTCCGACTGGTGCCATAATCCGTACCGAGTTCGATTCTGTCGTCATTCAATCGGACGTGTGCAACGGCTGTCGTGCATGCATCGGCGCATGCCCGTTCGGTGTGATAGACATCAATGAAGTATCCGGCACAGCGCAGAAGTGCACGCTCTGCTACGACCGTCTGGGTGTTGGCCTCGAGCCGGCCTGCTCCAAGGCCTGCCCCACCGACTCCATCCAGTTCGGGCCAATATCGGAACTGCGCAAGCGCGCCGAGTCGCGCGTGGGCCAACTCAAGGCCGCGGGAGAAAACAGGGCATATCTCTACGGGGCTGATCCGGAGGGAGCGCTTGGCGGACTCAATGCGTTTTACCTTCTTGTAGACGAGCCGGAGGTGTACGGCCTCCCGCGAGAGCCCAAGCTTCCGAGCCGCAATGTGGCAAAGAGCTCCATGTTATCGGTTCTCGGCGCGGCGGTGATGGGCGTCGTCGGTCTGGTGGGTCTACGGAAAAGTCGCATGGACGAAATCACCGAGCGGGCTGAAGGTAACATGCCGACAGAATCTCCGAACTCGTAGAGACGAAAAGAGCCGACGCCATGCCCGACACCTTTTTCACCGAACCGCCCGACTGGAGGTGGTTGATAGTACTGTATTTCTTCATTGGCGGAATCGCCGGTGGAAGCCTCTTTCTGGCAAGCATGCTCCAGCTGTTCGGCAGGCCGTCCGACCGCCCACTCGTTCGGCTCGGCTACAAGGTTGCGTTCGTCGGCGTGATTCTCAGCGGAATCCTGCTCATAGTGGACCTCGACAAACCAATGCGCTTCTGGCACATGCTTTTCGAGTCGGAGACGGGTCGTCCCACGCTCAAGCTCTGGTCGCCCATGTCCGTCGGCGCCTGGGGAGTGACCTTCTTCGGGCTGTTCGCGTTCCTGGGGTGGCTGGGAGCGCAGCATGAAGAGGGAAAAATCAGGTGGCCGGCGGCGGCTGCTCTTACGCGCGGCCCTCTGGCAGCGATAATCGCGGTGTTAGGAGGCATCACGGGTTTCTTTCTTGCCGGCTATACCGGCGTGCTGCTTTCGGTGACCAATCGCCCCATCTGGGCAGACTCGAACTGGCTTGGAGTGCTTTTCCTCTTCTCGTCCGCTTCCACCGCGTCAGCCTTTCTCATTCTTCTGGCCAGACAGCGTGGCGTGACCAGTGCTGCCTCAATCGACTGGCTATCGCGCGTAGATAAAACCGCTCTCATTCTGGAGTTCGCCACGCTCATCGTCTTCATGGTGTCGTTGGGTGCGGCGGCGCGGGTGTTCCTCGGGTGGTGGGGGCTGCTTCTCGTGCTCGGCGTTCTCGTGGCCGGAATCCTTGCGCCACTTGCGATAGGAACCGGCAGGGTGCGAAGGGTGAGGAATCAGCTTGGAACGATGGCGATGCTCGTGCTGTTTGGTGGCTTCATGTTACGAGTTGTCGTGATAATGGCGTCCGAGCAGATTCACGTAGCAAGCCAGGTCGTGCGGCCATGAGCCCCTGCGCCGCTTCGCGGCTGGCCGTCGCCAGCGGGGTGTTCGCTTTGGCGCTGAGCGCATGCGGCAGTCCCGAGTCCGCCCGCGTGCGCGGCGGAGGCAGTGGCGCCGACATTGGAAATCGCAACCCGGTCGTCGAGATGCACGCCGGGTCGAAAATGTACTTCGAAACGCCTTGCCTCATGCCTGACGACGAATGCACGGGACCGAGCCCGGCATCCGGTCTGGCGGGAGATTTTCCGGAGCCGAAACGCAAAAAGAAATAGAGCCGCCGCTAGCCTGGCGTCCATGGCTTCGACTGGTGGAGCTGGTTCTGAAGGCGGCGGAAGATCGCTTCTGGGACGCCGCCGCACCTCTACCTCCAGGTGGAACAGGTGCCGGGGTACACGGCGTGCGTCCCGAAGATGCGCGGCAAATGGCGCCCCTGCTCCACGGCACCGTGCTGCGCCTCAACGCGCGCCCTGTTCGCCGCCTCGTGCGCGATCTCCTGAAGGCGGCCGCCGAAGGAGGTGACCCGGGCTCATCGCTTGCCGTAGTGGGCTCCGCCCGGCTCGACTCGATGGCGCTCATGACTGCAGCTCTCACGCACGATCACGACGCGATCGCGGATATGTCTGCGGAGCAGACCATCGACGCCGAGGCGCTTGCAGTCATTGCCCACCTTTCGGCCGTGCCGCTCCTGCATGCTTGCGCGAAGCGGCTGAACAGCTCGGTTCCCGAGACCTGGATGAGAGGATACTGCCCTATCTGTGGCGCGTGGCCGTCGCTCGCCGAGCTGCGCGGGCTGGAGCGAAACCGGCGGCTCCGCTGTGGCCGGTGCGCCAGCGACTGGCTTCTTCCGGTGCTGCACTGCCCGTTCTGCGCGGAGGTTCGTCACGACCAACTGGCCTCACTCCTTCCGGAGGGGGAGCAGCAAACTCGACGCGTCGACGTCTGCAAGACGTGCAACGGCTACATCAAGACTTTCAGCGTGCTCCGACCCATGTCTCTCAGCTCTCTCCTGATGCAGGATCTCCAAAGCGTCGAGCTCGACATCGTCGCGCAGGAGCGGGGGTATGCGCGACCATCGAGCCCCGCTTATCCGCTGGCGATCACCATCGAGCGCGTCAGCTCCATTCCCAACGTGCTCGCGCGATGGACCTGAACGGTTCCCGCATCCCCGAAACCGAGCGGCCCGATGCCCGTGCTCAAGAGCTGAGGCCTGCTCAGCTCTGCGGCGAGTTGCTTGCAGCGTTGGAAGCCTCCGAGGGACGGCGTAAGCGCAGAGCGCGAAATACCACAGCGGATTCGATCGGACTCCAGATAAAACAGAATCTCCTGGAGGAGGTAGTACGCGCCGATCCGGACCCGCCCGACTTCGAGGGGTGGCTGCTCGAGCGCTGCGTTGCCGAGGGCCTGTCGGACGGGCCGTTGCGGGCGATGGCGCTGACGGTATGGGAGGAATGGCGACTGGCAGAATCGACCGGCGATTTTCGACACTGGCTGGCGGCGGGTGCCCCGTCGGACGACCGCGAGTTGCCGTCCACCGGGGGAGGGAAGGCATGATGGCCGTTGATCGCAGAATGATGGCGGTGCTAGCAGCCTTTACCCTCGCCGTCGCGGGAGCTTGCGGATCTGCTGACGATGCGGACAGTCGTGAGCAGGCGGCAAGCACGGGTGGGACGAAGCTGGCGACGATGGGTGAGGATGTCCTCAAGATGATGGCCGAGCCCAAGGTGCCCGGCCGTATCATCTACGACGCACCAACCGACCTCTCCTACGCATCGGCGCAGCTCCGGCGGCCGGATCTGGTGCGGGCCGACACCGCCAGGCGGTCTGGTCAGGCGGCGCCAAAGGACACAACGCGGGGTGAGGAGGCCGCGAAGCCCGGAACAGGCGGGTCGCGCAGGGATACTACCAGGCAAAAACCGTAGTCAGACCATACTCAGAGCCGCGGAAACCCTCACGGGCGTCGGCCAAGCCTCTCGCTTGCCCACAGCCCTGCCTGAACCGCCGTCTCGGGCATCGGCCCATCGAACCGTTTCAGCAACATCACCGCGTGACCATCACGGTTCACCGCCACCGCGTGCAGTATGGATTCCTGGCCATCCTCGCGGCGGTACCGCAGCCGTAGTTGAGCTCCGCCCGCTTCACCGCCGGATCGCAGAGGCGCAGTTGGGCTCGCGACGGCGTTGTAGTCATCAGCCCATTGCTGCAGGATATCCATGGCGTCCTCTTTCACGGCGTTTGCTCCTTTTTCAAGCGGTCCAGGATAAGTGCGGGGTTGCCCGACACCACCAGTTTGTGGCGTAACTGCCCAGTGGCGTCGACGTCTACCACTTCCGACATGTACTCCGGCACCCAGGCGGGTGGCTGGCCCGCCATGCCCCAGGCACTTCGCGCGAACGCGGACTTCCCGTCTGCGACGGTGAGAACCGGAATGCCATGCTGCTTTGCCTTCTGCACGGCGTCGGCGTCATAGCCGGAAGTGGAAAACATGATGCCGTGCTGGGCCGCCACGCCCGCCAGCCTGCTGCTCAACGCTAGCACCGCTTCGGAACGAACGGGGTTGCGTTCGCTGCGGCACTCAATGAGCGCGCCGCGGTCGGCGTCGCCTACGCGGATGAGCACGGACAGATTCATCGAGTATTCCTCATCCTTCCCCTTCGACAGATTCTCCCGGGCGACGACCTTCAGCTTCGACAGTTCCAGTCCGGCTTTGCGGAGCTCGCGCATGATGAAGGTTTCGACTTCGTCGGGACGCAGCCGTCTGGGATCGCCCATTTCCTATGCTTCCCTCATGTTGGACATCATGTACTCGGATTGCGGACAAACGGAAAATCGAAATTGGCCGACTATCAGCAGTCCGAATCGATTGTCACGATCAGAACCTCGTGTGCGCCGCGCAGAGCGCCCTCTACCTCCGCCGTCGTGCGGCCGCGCGCAAAGATGAAGCCGAGGTAGCGCGAGCCCTCTGGAGGGGGAACGAGTCGCTGGCCAATGTGCGCGGTGATCACCACGTCCGTCACGCCGGGGACGCGCCGCGCTTCCTCCACAAAGCGCACCTCGCGCAGCACGCCGGCGCTAGCGGTCGGAATCATCATGACACCCGATGCGCACTGCTCGCGTGCCGGAATCGGGGGCACGCGTCCAAGCGCATGCCCGAGCAGCACCTCCTCGAGCGAAATCTCGCCCGCTCCGCCAAATCGCAGCGCGGCGCTGCATTTTCCTCCAATCGGACGCGCGGCAAGCTCGATGATCCAAACGCCCCCCTCGTTCACTCGCAGCTCGGCATGCACCGGACCTCGGTTTAGCCCCATTGCGTTGGCGGCACGCTGCACGCACTCGGCGATCCCCCGCTGCGCATCCGCGGGCAAGCGCGAGGGAGTGACGTAGATTGTCTCCTCGAAGAATGGACCATCGAGAGGATCGGGTTTATCAAAGAGGGCGAGAAGGTGTAGCTCTCCGTCAACCAGCAGTCCCTCGAGCGCGACTTCAGGTCCGGGAATGAAGCGCTCAACCAGGTAACGCAACTCTACCGCGCATCCGGCGAAACCCCGGCGCTCATGCACGTCCGGCGCGGCCAGGATGCTGGCGAGCCGAGCGTGCATGCGAACGAATTCCTCGGGGGAATTGGCCCGTATGACGCCGCGGCTGGCGGACAGAGCCACCGGCTTCATCACGCAAGGATAGGGGGCCAACTGCGCGACAACCTCAGCCGGCTCGGCGATGTCATGCACGGTGAATGCAGGAACCGGCAGTCCGCATTCAGTGAGTGTACTGCGCTGAAGCTGCTTGTCGCGCGCCACGCGGGCGGCGCTCACAGGTACGCCCGGCAAGCCGAGCTCGGCCGCAATGGCGGCCGCGACCAGGGCCGTGTCGTCGTCAACGCCAAATACCGCGGTCAAGGGAAACTCGGCCGCGAAAGTACGTGCCTGTTCCGCGACACGATCCGTATCCCCGAAGTCCAGCGTGAGCAGGCCGCTCGGCTGTTGCGCCGCCAGTGCGCTTGCGCGGTCGGAGGCAACGGTGAGGAGCACGTCCAGCCGCCGTGCAGCATCGACGAAGGCCGATGCGCGATACGTGATGCTCGGCAAGAGCAGCAGGAGTCGAGGCTGTGTGTGGACCTGCGTCTTGCGCGCCGTTCCCGTCTCGTTCACTTCTTCGCGGCTGCGAAGTACGGGTTTGTTCCGGCTGAGTGGTTCGTTATGTCAGTAAGTCCGGCGAGGCCAGGGACGAGCTGCCGGAGGGTGGTTTCGATGCCTTGTCTCAGCGTCACGCTCGCCATGCCGCAACCCTGGCACCCCCCCGACATCCGGACGGTCGCCACGGCATCCTGCACATCGAGCAGCTCGATCTTGCCGCCGTGACTCGCGATAGATGGATTGATCTGCTCGTGGAATACGAGCTGTATGAGATCGTACATCTGATTGTCGTTGAGGGGTTCGCCTGCCGCAGCCCCAGTCTGCGCGGCGCGTTCAATGCGGGCTACCGCGGTGGCGAGCGCGTACCGGATCGGCTTTTCCAGCGCCTCCCATGGCGTGGGGCTGTCCTTCGTGACGGTGATGTCTCCGCCGTCGATGGAAATGGAGAGGATGCCTCGCACACAGAAGAGCGCCTGAGCCACCGGGTGTCCGGTCGCTGCCTCCGGCGAGCTGAAGACACCTTCGTCTTGCGACGGCACGCTTCGCCCGAGCACAACGTGACAGTTGCGCTCGTCGAGCGGCCTGAATGAGGTGACGGCTGTAGTGTTCAAGTACGGTAACGCACCGTGAGCGGGCGAAGCGCCTCGGCCGCTTGGCGCGCGATAGAGGTAACCCGAGAGTACGCCGCAGTGAGCGAGAGAAAGCGGCCGAGCGAATCTGGCAGCGATCGATACTTGCGGCTCGGGCCGTACACAACAAGAATAGCGCTCCCACTCGTGCGTAACAACGCCCAAACCGGACCCGGCCCTGATGAGCACGTTCGCCATCCTTGCACGCCCGAAGAGTCTGCCCTGGCTCCTTCTGCATGCAGTCTTTTGCGCAGCCCCGCTTGCGGCGCAATATCCGCTCGCGCCGTCCCCTGTGCTCAATCTCCGCACAATGCCGCGGGAGGCCAAGCTCAGCGGTTACGCGTCCGTGCGGACAACGCTTCGCGATGACACCGCAACCACCACCGTCAACCGGGCGCGAGTCACGGTACAGGCGCTGCCAGTGCCATTCGCAGCTCTCAGGATACAGGGGGATTTTTCCGCTGCCGGCCGGACGAGCGGAGACACGGTGCCGGCATTCTCGCTCACCGACGCCTACGTTCAAATCGCCCCTCCGGACAGTGGCAGAATGACGAAGTTATTACGGCCCGCGCTCGTCGTGGGACAGTTTCGGACCCCATTCTCGATCGAGTACCTGACGTCGTTCGCGCAAGTGATTACGGCAAATCGCTCGCAGGCAGTGGACCGCCTGTCCACGCGGCGCGACATCGGGGCGCTGGCAGAGTTGTGGATTGACCACTATGCGAAGCTCGCAGGCGCGGTGGTGGGAGGTGAAGGTCCCAACCGCACCACCTCAGATGGGAGACAGATGCTGGTGGGGAGAATCACGTTGTTTCCGCACTCATCCCTGGGCGTGAGCGCGAAATTGCTGGGCCAGGGTGAGGATCACCGCTGGGGCTACGACGCACGATGGATAGCCCCCGGAATCGGAGTCATACTGGAGGGCGACCTTATCAGAAGGACGGGGCCCGTCGGTGCGACTACGACGGACGCCAGCGCCGGTTATTTGCTGGCTGCCTACAAGGTGCTTCCATGGCTTCAGCCAGTCGTCAAGTGGGAGCGGCTTCACGAGACACTCACGACCACTTCAACGGTGAAGGAGCTGCGACTTACGTGGGTGACATACGGCATCAATCTGCTCGCGCCGCAGGAGCGCGTTCGCCTGCAGCTCAATTGGATCGCCAGGTCGGAACGGCCGGTGAAGCGCAGCGATGAGTTCGTCGCGCAACTCCAGGCGAACTTCTAGGAACGGCGTGACTCCGCGACGTGGCGCGCAGGCATGCGCGCACGAGCCGCACTGAAGTGGTTTCACGATGAGGCATTGGCACTCACATCGGGCGGGCGTTCACGTGAGAGACCCCACGGCGCGTGGTGTGCGCGCCGCGCAGGTGGGCATGGTCGTCAATGCCGGGCTGGCGGCCGTGAAGCTCGTCGCCGGCCTCCTCGGAAACACGTATGCCCTCATCGCCGACGCCGCCGAGTCGTGTGCGGACGTGTTCGGCTCGCTGCTGGTGTGGGGTGGACTCGCTGTCGCCGCCCGGCCGGCTGACGAAGACCACCCGTATGGACACGGCAAGGCCGAGGCGCTCGCGGCTGCCGCGGTCGCCCTCATGCTCCTCGGCGCCGCCATCGGCATCGGCGTTCAGGCTGCGCGCGAGATCCGGACGCCACACCAGGTGCCCGCGCCCTGGACGCTCGGCGTGCTGGTGGCCGTTGTTATCGTCAAGTGGGCGCTGTCGAGGCGGGTGGATACGATCGGTGCCGAAATCGGCAGTATTGCGGTCAGGACGGACGCGTGGCACCACCGGAGCGATGCGGTGACATCCACGGCAGCATTCATCGGCATCAGCGTGGCGCTGTGGGGGAGCCGCTACCGTGGCGGCACCGGCTGGGAGTCGGCCGACGACTGGGCCGCGCTCCTGGCGTCCGGGTTGATCGCGTTCAACGGCGTCCTGCTGTTGCGCCCCGCGCTCCACGATCTGATGGACCGCATGCCGGGCCCCGAGGTCGTCGAGCCCATCCGCCGCGCTGCGTCGGCCGTCAGCGGCGTACTCGCTGTCGAGAAGCTCGCGGTGCGAAAAGCAGGGTTGGGGTACCGTGTGGACGTCCACATTCACGCCGACCCAGGGACGCCGCTGGATGAGGCACACCGGCTGGGCGGGCGTGTGAAGGGGGCGATGCAAACGGCGGTACCGCAGATTCAGTCCGTGCTCGTTCACATGGAGCCGTTCGAGCCGCGTCAGTGACGTAAGGACCGGCTGCCTGGGGACGGAAGGCTGTCTGAACGGATTCCAGAAAGTTCGAGACCATGCGGCGGTTGGCTACCTGTACCGCAGGAACTAGATTGAGCATTCTGACCCCTAACCACAGAATGGCTATGCTGCGAGTGCTCGAGATGTGGCTGTGGGTCGTACGCACCCCCGCTGCCGTCGTGCTCGTCGCCGCGACGTCGCTGCCGGGCGCGCTCGGCTGAGTGCCCACCCGGGAGCTGGCCGGCCAGAGACTGCTTGCCGTCACGGAGGAAGAGTTTCAGCGCGTGGTGCTGGACATCCACGACGGCCCCGTGCAGAACCTGTTCGCGGCTCTGAGTCAGCTCGCCCTGGTCCACGCCCGGCTACCCATTGGCTCCAGCCATGAGTGCGAGTCCGCCCTCCGTCGCGCGATCGCCCTACTCGAACGCGCGCTCGGGGAGATCCGCGTGACACTCACGGCGTTCCGCGATCCGGGGTTTACGAGCATGCCCCTCGCCGACATAGTGGAGGAGCTGGCCGTACAGCACGAAACTCTGGGAGGTGGGACGGTGACGCTCGACATCAGCGCGCCCGTTCCCGATGTTCCTCCACTGGTCAAGATCGCGCTCTACCGCGTACTCCAGGAAGCACTATCCAACATTCGCCGGCATGCGGGTGTCGGCGATGCCGCGGTGCGGATAACGGCCGACGACGGCACGCTTTGTCTCGAAGTAGCGGACAACGGACGCGGCTTTGTTCCACCGCCGCTCGTGGGACCCGAAGCTACCGAACAGCACGCGCACATCGGTCTGCGCGGCATGCGCGAGCGCGCCACCATGCTGGGAGGGACGCTGCACGTTGAAAGCCGGCCGGGCGCGGGCACGCGGGTGCTCGTCAGAATTCCGGTCGATGTCTGAAGCTGACTCCAGGCTTCGCGATGGAGCCGCCACCATTCGCGTTGTCCTTGCGGACGACCATGCTCTCGTTCTCGAGGGACTCCGCAGCCTGCTTGCCGCCGAAGCGGACATTCAGGTAATCGCCACCGCCACAGATGGCGAGCGTCTGCTCGAGGCTGTTCAGCGTTTTCGCCCCGACGTAGCCGTGATAGACCTCCAGATGCCCTACATGAGCGGTCTCGCATGCCTGGAGCGGATCCGCTCCGAAGCGCTTGCCGTGCGCGTGCTGGTGCTGAGCGCCTTTGCGGATCCACACTCGCTGCGCGCCGCACTCGACGCCGGCGCTGACGGCTTCGCCCTCAAGACCGATCCGCCACGCCTTACGGTGACTGCGATCCGCCAGGTAGCCGCGGGTCAATTGGTCTTTCCCGCAGCAGCGCGACGCTGGTTGCGCCCGCGGGCGCCCGCTTCCGCCGACTCAACCACCCTCACCGAGCGTGAGGAAGCGGTGCTCGTGTTCGTGGCCGACGGACGCAGCAACGCCGAGATCGCCGCAACGCTAAATCTGAGCGAGAGCACGGTAAAGTTTCATCTTCGCAATCTGTTCGGCAAGCTTGGCGTCACGAACCGCACCGAGGCGGCCGCGCACTACCACAAGCGCGTGTAGCTGGTGCGCCGATTCACGGCAGGAAACTTGAAGGAAGTCTTTCCGGGGTGAAAGCCGGCAACCTGTTCTTCCGGACAGGCTCAGCCTGACCGGTCAGCTCTCTCGCCCTGACACATCGGCACCCGGATTCCATCCGCGCGAACGTATTGCGGTTCGCGCGGACCCGCTATGATCAAGAGCAACGAGAGCAACTCGACAGGCTTCGCGTTCGTTGCACCGCGCTGAATGGGGGACACGCCATGATCGTCACCACCGCAGACCTGTATCGCGTCGCATACGGACACTTCGCCATCGGCGCATACAACATCAACAACATGGAGCAGGCCCTCGGCCTTTTCCGGGGGCACCAGCAGGCGCAGGCGCCGTTCATCATCCAGATCTCCAAGGGAGCGCGGAAGTACGCGGGCGTGAAGATGCTGGAAGCGATCATCCGCGCCTGCGACGAAGCTTTCCCCGACGCCATCTACGCTGTCCACCTCGATCACGGCGACGAGAAGACGTGCTACGAGTGCATCGACTCGGGGTTCTACTCGTCGGTGATGATTGACGCCTCGCACGAGCCGTTCGAGGGGAATATCGCCACGACGCACCGTGTTGTGGAGCGCGCTCACGCGCGAGGGTTGAGCGTGGAGGCCGAGCTGGGAGTGCTGGGCGGAGTCGAGGAGCATATCGCCGTCGACGAGAAGCACGCGATGCTCACCGACCCGGACGAAGCCGCGGAATTTGTGAAGCGCTCGGGTTGCGACAGTCTGGCCGTCGCCATAGGCACCAGCCATGGCGCGTACAAATTCCAGGGGACACAGGGCCTTCACTTCGACCGCATCTCGGCCATCCAGCAACGGCTCCCCGGATTTCCTCTCGTCATGCACGGTTCGAGCTCCGTGCCGCGCGAGGAAATCGAGCGCATCAACGCTGCGGGCGGGGAACTGGATCCCTCCGCGAAAGGAGTTGACGAGGATGAGTTCGCCCGGGCGGTGCCGCTGGGCGTCACCAAGGTGAACATAGACACCGATGGCCGGCTCGTGTGGACGCGCGCACATCGCGAGCACCTGCGTGACTTCCCGGACAACTTCGACTTTCGCAAGCCCGGCGAAGCGTTCATTCAGGCGTACGCCGACTTCATCGAGAACAAGGCGAGCAAACTTCTCTCGGCAGAAATGCTGGGCAAGGTCAGCGCAACTCTGGGACTCATCCCCGGCACAACGACGCGGCACTCCGGCACTCCGGAAAGATCTGTGGCCACCACTACGGCATGACTGTCGCGCCCGTGATGCAGCAGCGGGTCGTCCCCCGACTCGGCAGGGAAGCGCCGGAACGCAACCTCGCCCTGGAGCTCGTGCGCGTAACCGAGGCGGCTGCACTGGCGGCTGGCCGCTGGATGGGACGCGGCGACAAGGAGGCCGGTGACGGCGCGGCGGTCGAAGCAATGCGGCTGGTGCTGTCCATAATCGACATGGACGGAGTTGTCGTGATCGGCGAGGGCGCAAAGGATGAAGCGCCCATGCTCGGCAACGGTGAGAGAGTCGGCAATGGTAAAGGCGCACGGGTGGACGTCGCCGTCGATCCGGTAGAAGGCACCTCTCTCCTTGCATACGGCCGCCCCGAGGCGATGTCCGTTATCGGAGTGGCACCGCGCGGAACCATGTGGTCACCCGGTCCCGCATTCTACATGAAGAAGCTCGTAGTCGGGCGCGAGGCGCGCGAGGCGATCACGCCCGAGAGCCTGGACGCGCCGGTTGCAGTGACACTGGGCGCTATTGGAAAAGCGAAGGACAAACCGGTCACCGATCTCACCGTCTTCATTCTCGACAAGCCGCGCCACACGAATCTCATAGCCGAAGTGCGCCGCGCGGGCGCCAGAGTGTTGCTCCGAACCGATGGCGACGTCGCCGGAGCGCTCATGGCCGCGATGCCCGACTCGGGGGTTGACGTACTGCTAGGCATTGGGGGTACCCCGGAAGGAGTCATCGCCGCATGCGCCGTGTCAGCGCTGGGCGGCGCGATGCTCGGAAGGCTCGCTCCGCAGCGAGAGGACGAGCGGGTACAGGTGGAAGCCGCGGGGCTCGACACGCAGCTCGTGCTCACCGGCGCCGATCTGGTTCGGAGCGACGATGTCTACTTCGCCGCAACAGGAATCACCGACGGTGTGCTCCTTCCAGGGGTGCGTTACGGCGCGTCCGGCCCCACTACACACTCGCTCGTCATGCGCGGAAAGACAGGAACGGTTCGCACGATCCGGGCTGACCACCGCTGGGACCAGCTCTCGGCAGTCAGCCTGATACCCTACTAGAGTGAAAACAGGAGGCAAAGGTAAGCCATGACCGTATCGCTGACAGCACCACCGCTACCAGCGCCGGAAGCCCCAGCGGGCCAGAAGAAGAAGAGCCGCTGGTCCGCCGGCGTCTCATCGTACGTCGAGATGGGATACTACAACGCCGACTACGTGCCAAAGGATACGGACATCCTTTGCGCGTTCCGCGTGGTGCCGCAGGACGGCGTAGACGTGATCGAGGCCTCGGCGGCTGTTGCGGGCGAGTCGTCCACCGCCACGTGGACCGTCGTCTGGACCGATCGTCTCACGGCGTATGAGCATTACCAGGCCAAGTGCTACCGCGTGGATCAGGTACCCGGCACAGACCAGGTAATCGCGTACATCGCATACGATCTCGATCTCTTCGAGGAAGGCTCGATCGCCAACCTGACGTCGTCGATAATCGGCAACGTATTCGGGTTCAAGGCGCTCAAGTCGCTCCGCCTGGAAGACATGCGCATTCCTCCACATTACACCAAGACATTCCAGGGGCCGGCGCACGGCATCGTCATGGAGCGGGAGTATCTGAACAAGTACGGGCGCCCGCTGATCGGCGCCACCACCAAGCCCAAGCTCGGTCTGTCCGCCCGCAACTATGGGCGTGTCGTGTACGAGGCACTGCGCGGCGGGCTCGACTTCGTCAAGGATGACGAGAACATCAATAGCCAACCGTTCATGCGCTGGCGCGACCGGTTCCTCTACTGCATGGAGGCGGTGAACAAGGCGGTGGCCGCGACCGGCGAGATCAAGGGACACTACATGAACGTCACCGCGGGCACGATGGAAGAGATGTACGAGCGCGCGGAGTTCGCGAAGGAGCTGGGCAGCGTCATTGTGATGATCGATCTCACCATCGGCTACACCGCCATCCAGTCGATGGCCAAGTGGGCGCGCAGGAACGGTGTCATCCTGCACCTGCACCGCGCGGGCCACGGCACTTACACCAGGCAAAAAACCCACGGCGTGAGCTTCCGCGTGATCTCCAAGTGGATGCGCCTCGCGGGCGTGGACCACATCCATGCCGGCACGGTGGTGGGCAAGCTCGAGGGCGACCCCAACACCACGCGTGGCTTTTACCGCACGCTGCGCGAGAACAAGATCGACGCGGATCCGACGCTGGGTCTCTTCTTCGAGCAGGACTGGGCTTCGATGCCCGGGGTGATGCCCGTCGCCTCCGGGGGCATTCACGCAGGGCAGATGCACCAGCTTCTCCACTACCTCGGCGAGGACGTGGTGCTGCAGTTCGGCGGCGGGACCATCGGCCACCCCGACGGCATCGCCGAGGGAGCGACCGCCAATCGTATCGCCGTGGAAGCCATGATCCAGGCGCGTAACGAAGGCCGCGACTACGTCAATGAAGGGCCCGATATTCTGGCACGAGCAGCGCGCTGGTCGCCGTCACTGATGAAGGCGCTCGAGATATGGAAGGACATCTCCTTCGACTACGAGTCAACCGACGTGCCCGACGTAATGGTCACACCAAGCTACTAAATACGATTTCTGATACGGGGACCGAATATGCGCATCACGCAAGGCACCTTTTCCTACCTGCCGGACATGAGCGACGAGCAAATTCGCGCGCAGGTGCAGTACTGCATCGACAATGACTGGCCGCTGTCGGTGGAATACACCGACGACCCGCATCCACGAAACGTGTACTGGGACCTGTGGGGCCTGCCGATGTTCGAGCTCCGGGATCCGGCGGCGATCATGCTCGAGATAAACGCCTGCCGGAAAGCCTTCCCGGATTACTACGTCCGCGTGAACGGATACGACCGTTCGCTCGGACGCCAGACGACCGCGCTCAGCTTCATCGTCAACCGCCCGAAGGAAGAGCCCGGCTTCCGCGTGGACCGCACCGAGTTCACCGACCGGCAGATGAAATACGGCATCCACTCCTACGCAACCGACCGGCCGCCCGGCGAGCGCTACGGACGATGATGCCCACAGAAGTGCGCGGCGTGCCCGGTAGCACCGAGCTCGCCGCGACGCCTGACGACAGCAGCGCGCCGGACACAGCGCCGGCCGTTGACCTCGACGCCGCGTACCGGGAGTCGAACATCAAGCCGCTCCTCGACGAGCTGGACCATGACCTTGTTGGCCTGCAGCCCGTGAAGGCGCGCATCCGCGACATCGCCGCGCTGCTCCTCGTCGCGCGGCTGCGCGAGCAGATGGGTCTCTCCACCGAGCGCCCCACGCTGCACATGAACTTCACCGGCCGCCCAGGCACCGGCAAGACGACCGTCGCCATGAGGATGGCCAAGATCCTCCAGAGCCTGGGTTACGTACGCAAGGGACATCTGGTGGTGGCAACGCGGGACGACCTGGTGGGACAGTACGTCGGGCACACTGCGCCCAAGACCAAGGAGGTCGTGAAGCGGGCCATGGGAGGTGTGCTGTTCATCGACGAGGCTTACTACCTCTACCGTGTCGAGAACGAACGTGACTATGGACAGGAAGCCATCGAGATGCTGTTACAGGTTATGGAAAACCAGCGCGACGATCTCGTGGTGATCCTGGCCGGATACCGCGATCGAATGGATACGTTCTTCCAATCCAATCCTGGTTTCCATTCGCGTGTCGCGCACCACATCGACTTCCCCGACTACTCGCTCGACGAGCTGGCGGCGATCGCGGAGCTAATGGTTCGCGAGCAGCAGTACGTTTTCGACGACGGGTCGCGCACAGCATTCCGCGAATATCTGGAACGCCGAATCCCGCTGCCGCATTTCGCGAACGCACGCTCGGTGCGAAACGCCCTCGACCGCGCGAAGCTGCGACAGGCGAGCCGGCTGCTGGAGCAGGGCGGTCAGGTACCGAAGGAAGAGCTCGCACGGATCGACGCGGCCGACATACGGCAGAGCCGTGTGTTCGAGGAGCAGGACGCGCAGCCTGAGTCAACGACCACGCTACAATCGCCAGCAGCCGGGGGAACACGACCGTGAGAGGAACACGACCGATCATTCTTGGTATCGTTGGCGACAGCGCGGCCGGCAAGACCACGCTTACCGCGGGTCTCGTTGAAGTCCTGGGCGCCGACCGCGTTACTCACGTCTGCACCGACGACTACCACAA
>JBPCJT010000007.1:0-5609 GCA_051005015.1 Gemmatimonadaceae bacterium
CGGGACGATGGGACATGGCATCGCATACGCTGCCTGTCTCGCAGGCTACGCGGTAGCGATAACCGATGCGGACGCCGGTACGCTGGAGCGCGGGGAGTCGCGTATACGTGCAGCTTTCGACAAGGCAGTGGAGCGCGGGAAGTGCACATCGGAGCAGCGCGAAACGGGATTTGGCCGGCTCGCCTGCCTCAGCACGCCGGCCGAGGCCGTGATCGAGGCTGATATGGTCATCGAAGCGATTCCAGAGCAGCTCGAGCTCAAGCAACGCTTGTTCGCCAGTATCGAAGATATCGTATCGCCGAAAACCATTCTCGCGAGCAACACTTCATCGTTGTCGATCTCAGCCATTGCAAGCGTCCTCGTGCACCGCGACCGGTTGATCGGACTGCACTTCTTCAATCCAGTGCCGGTGGTGAAGCTCGTAGAGATCGTACGTGGCGTGGAGACATCCGATGCGATCGTGGGAACGTGCCAGCGCTTTGCGATATCGCTTGGCAAGACGCCGATTATCGTGAAGGATTCTCCGGGCTTCGCGTCCAGCCGGCTGGGTGTTGTGCTCGGTCTCGAGGCAATCCGCATGTTCGAGCAGGGCGTGGCAAGCGCTGAAGACATCGACCGCGCGATGGAGCTGGGCTACAATCATCCCGTTGGCCCCCTGAAGCTCACGGACATGGTAGGCCTCGACGTGCGCCTTGCGATCGCGGATCATCTCCATGCGATGATCGGTGGCGATACGTACAGGGCGCCCGGGCTTCTCAGGCGCATGGTCGCCGAGGGAAAACTGGGAAAGAAGAGTGGTCAGGGATTCTATCGCTGGGAGAACGAACCATGAGCGAACCAGAGGTGGTGCTGGCTGAAACCCGCGGACGCGTCGCGCTGGTGACAATGAACCGGCCCGAAAAGCGCAACGCGCTCGACGGCCGGATGCGGTGCGCGTTTCTCGGCGTCATGGACCGCTTGAATCGCGACGCTGCTGTGCGCGTCATCGTCATCACAGGCGCTGGAGACAAGGCGTTCATAGCTGGAGCCGACATAAACGAGTTCGAGGGACGAGGCCCGGTGGAACAGTACCGCGCGATGAAGCTTCCCACGGTCTTCAACGCGCTCGAACAGAGTCCCAAACCGGTAATAGCCGCGATAAATGGATACTGCCTCGGTGGCGGAATGGAGTTGGCACTGGCGTGCGATATTCGCTTGGCATCCTCGTCCGCGCGATTCGGGCAGCCGGAGGTGAACCTCGGCATTATCCCGGGTGGTGGGGGCACCCAGCGTCTTCCGCGCATCATTGGCCAGGGCGCAGCTCTGCGACTCATCCTCACGGGCGAGTTGATCGACGCGAGCGAAGCGCTGCGTCTCAGGCTTGTGGAAGAAGTACTTGCGCCCGATCAACTCATCGAACGCGCCGTATCGCTCGGCGAGACCATAGCAGCGAAGAGTCCTGTGGCGGTGAGCGCAGCCAAGGAAGCCACGCGCGCGGCGCTGAGCCTGGCGCTCGAGGACGGTCTCAAGCTCGAGACAGCGCTCTTTCAGCTATGCTTCGCCAGTCAGGACAAAGTTGAGGGCGTGCGTGCCTTTCTGGAGAAGCGCCCCGCCAATTTTCCGGGGCGCTGATGCCCGCCGGTCCTGCAGGCGATTCGGATAGTTATCCTCGCAATCCGCAATCCGCAAAGCGCAGTCCTCGGTTCGCGATCACCGACGTTCACATCCACGTTCAACCTTTCGATGAGCTCAAGCCTGGCGCGCTCGATGTAATGCGAAAGGGCGCCGGTGACCGATTCGAGTTTCTGATGGCGCTCATGGGCGATCCGGAGCTGCTCTTGGGCGTAATGGATGACGACGGCATCGACCGAGTGGGAATGGTGAACTACCCAAGTCCGGATGTGATGGGCTTTACGGAGGCCACCAACGACTTCGCCGCGCGGTATGCGGAAGCAGATCGGCGCCGGCTTCTGCCTTACGGCGGAGTCGATCCTCTGACAACCACGAATGCGACACGGTCCGTCGAGCATCTCCTGGAGATCGGTTCAAGGGTTCTCAAGATTCACCCGTGCCATATGCGCGTTGCCGCCAATGCGTACACCAGCGGCCTGACCGCGCTCAGCGACATATACCGGCTGTGCGAGGCGCGCGGGCTTCCCGTGATGATTCATACGGGAACGAGCATCTTTCCAGGAGCACGAAGCAAGTATGGCAATCCCATGGAGATTGACGATGTCGCGATCGACTTTCCGGATCTGCGCATTATCATGGCTCACGGGGGGCGCCCGCTGTACATGAAGGAGGCGTTTTTTATCCTGCGGCGGCACCCGAACGTGTGGCTGGATCTTTCCGGTATTCCCCCAAAGCGACTGCTGGAGTATTTCCCGCGCCTCTCCGAGCTGTCGCGCAGGGTGCTATGGGGTACTGACTGGCCAAGCCCCGGCGTCGATCGAATGCGCACCAACGTCGACCAGTTCCTCGCACTCACTCTTGGGGAGTCGCTCGAGCGAGCTGTGCTCGAAACGAATCCGTTGGCAATCCTGCCGTGATCTCTGGCGAGCCTCGCTCGCCATACATTAGCTTCCGGCGCCATCGTACGTTTCCTGAACTGAGGTCGAACACCCTGATGCGCGAAGCGGTCTTCCTGTTTGCCGTAGCTACGTTCGCCTGCGCGCCGCGCCCGGTGGCCAAATCCCCATCTCCACAGAGCGCGGCGGCCCGTGACAGTGCGCGCGGAGGCGCGGAGTATGGGCCGGGCGCGATCTCCGCTCCAAACGCCGATCCCTTTCCAAGCACCTACCAACAGTTGGCGACGCGGCCGACGGTGATCCGAAACGTCACCATTCTCACGGCGAACGGACCCCGCATCGCCAACGGCGCCGTTCTTCTGCGTGACGGCAAGATCGCCGAGGTCGGCACAACAGTTAATGCTCCAGCCGGGGCCGTCGTGATCGACGGCTCCGGGAAATTCGTCACCCCCGGGATAATCGATACTCATTCACACCTCGGAGTGTATGCTTCCCCCGGTGTCGAGGCGAATAGTGACGGCAACGAAGCAACCAACCCCACCACGCCTCACGTGTGGGCCGAACATTCCGTCTGGCCGCAGGACCCCCAGTTTCCGCGCAATCTTGCAGGTGGGGTCACCACGGTGCAGGTGCTGCCGGGCTCAGCGAACCTGATTGGCGGGCGAAGTGTCGTGCTGAAGGTCGTACCGTCGCGCACCGTTCAGGGGATGAAGTTTCCGGGCGCCAAGTACGGCCTCAAGATGGCGTGCGGTGAGAACCCGAAGCGCGTGTATGCGCAGCGCGGTCCGTCGACGCGCATGGGTAACGTGGCAGGTTACCGCGCCGCCTGGATTCAAGCCGAGCAGTATCGCCGCAAGTGGGACAAGTGGAGCAGCGACAGAAAGGGTGAAGTGCCGACACGCGACCTCGGTATGGAAACGCTCGCCGAAGTGCTCCGTGGCAATATCTATGTTCACAATCACTGCTACCGCGCGGACGAGATGGCGCAGATGGTCGACATTGCCTCTGAGTTTGGCTACAGGATCCGGTCATTCCACCATGGCGTGGAGGCATACAAGATCGCGGACATTCTCGCGAAGCATGAGATCTCCGCGTCCATCTGGGCGGATTGGGGGGCGTTCAAGATGGAGGCGATGGATGCGGTCAAGGGAAACCTCGCATTGGTGCACAAGGCCGGCGCCCGTTCGGTCGTTCATTCCGACGATCCATCCGGCTCCCAACGGCTGAACCAGGAAGCGGCGAAGGGCATTGCAGCAGGAAAGCTGCTGGGGATTGACGTCTCCGAAGACGACGCCATCAAATGGCTGACGCTCAATGCAGCGTGGGCCCTGGGCCTGGACGATAGAATCGGGACCATCCAGGTGGGAAAGAACGCAGACGTCGTTCTTTGGTCCGGGAATCCGTTCAGCGTGTACAGTCGCACTGAAAAGGTCTGGGTGGACGGCGCGTTGCTCTTCGATCGCGACGATCCGGAAGAGAGTTGGCGAACAGACTTCGAGTTGGGGTACGTGACCACGGCGCCTGGAGGTGCCCGGTGATGCCCCTCTCGAGTATGCCAGCGGTTCTGCTGTCTGGTTCAGTGATGCTGCTTGCCGGGCTGTGCGCGGTCCCGCGTCCCCTGGCCGCGCAGATAATCGCCATCACGGGGGGCAAGGTCTTTCCCGTAAGCAGCGCGCCGATCGAGAACGGAACGGTGCTCATTCGCGATGGGAAGATCGTCGCCGTGGGTGCGAACGTTGCAATTCCTGAGGGCGCCCAGCGCATCGATGCGAGAGGCAAGTGGGTCACTCCCGGGATCGTTAACCCGGCGACGCAACTTGGCCTGGTCGAAATTGCCCAGGTGGCGGATACTCGCCAGGGGTCGGCGCGCCCGGGTGAAGACGCCATAAATGCGGCGTTCACCGTCTGGGATGGGCTGAATCCGACCTCCGTTCTGCTGGCTCCAGCGCGCAACGAAGGCATTACTACGGCCGTCGTTTTTCCGCGGGGAGGGCTGATCGCTGGCCAGGCCGCGATCGTCGATATAGTTGAAGGCACGGTCAGCGATATGATGCTTCGCTCACCCGTCGCCATGGTCGGGCAGGTTGGCGACGCCAGCAGCGCCAACGCAGAATCGAGGGGCGAGCTAATGGTGCGGCTGCGTGAGTTGCTCGAGGACACGAAGTCGTACATGCGCCGGCGCGCGGACTTCGAGAGATCACAGACGCGCGACTTCTCCGCGAGCCGGCTCGATCTGGAGGCAATGATTCCTGTCGTGAAGGGACACCTGCCATTTGTCATTCTTGCCGACAAGGCGAGCGATATTGACAACGCTCTCAAGCTTGCCCGCGAGTACGGCCTCAAGCTGATCATAGGAAACGGTGCGGAGGCATGGATGGTGGCCGACCGCCTCGCGGCTGCGAAGGTGCCAGTCATGGCGGGGGCGATGAACAACATTCCCACCTCCTTCTCCACGCTGGGGCAGAGGCAGGACAATCCGGCGCTCCTCCGCAAGGCTGGAGTCGAAGTAGTCCTGGTTGGTACAGGAAGTGACCCCGATGCTTTCAACGTGCGCAACATCAAGCAGGAGGCGGGCAACGCCGTCGCTTATGGCATGACCTGGGACGATGCTCTGCGCGCCGTCACGCTCGCTCCAGCGGAGCTCTTTGGCGTGGCAGCACGTGTAGGTTCGCTTCGCGCGGGACGCGACGCGAACGTGGTGGTGTGGAGCGCTGATCCGTTCGAGCTTTCCACGCGTGTGGAGCACGTAATTCTTCGAGGGAAGCACGTAAAGCTGGGCATAAGCCGCCAGGATCAGCTCATGCAGCGGTACGACACGTTGCCTCCGCGATATTCCAGGCCGTGAGGCTGTGGAGCAGGCCTGATAGCCCGGGAATGAAAAACGAGCATCAGCGTGCTCCTCGCGCGGGTTCGGTCCGCGCGGCCGCATCCCTCCTGGCCATGCTGGTAGCGGTGATGTGGAGCTGCAGGACAGGAGGTGCCACTTACGCGGAGGAAAATTGCTCCGCCTCCCGCGAGCATATCGACGTACGCTTCGCCGAGCCGCGTTCCATCGTCATGCTGGTCCCGGGTCGGGACTCAGTGCGCGTGGACAGTGTGACC
>JBPCJT010000008.1:0-21673 GCA_051005015.1 Gemmatimonadaceae bacterium
GCGACACCAGCCAGTGTGGCGCCTGCTGCGTGTGTGTTGACGGCGTTGTGGTGAAATCCTGCACCGTGCTGGCGGTGCAGGCGGATGGCGCCAAAGTAACAACAATCGAAGGGATGTCCGCACCCGGCCTGCTGCACCCGCTGCAGGAAGCTTTCTGGGAGGAGCACGGACTTCAATGCGGCTTCTGTACACCTGGCATGATCATGGCGGCCGACGATCTCCTTCGGCGCAATCCAACCCCCACTGAGAAGGAGATTCGTGCGGGGCTCGACGGCAACCTGTGCCGCTGCACAGGCTACCACAATATCGTCAAGGCCGTTCAGCGAGCCGCGGGGCGCATGGGGCAGACGCGCGATACGTTCACGATAGATGCGATGGCCGGTCAAACGGACGAATTTCCCATGCAGCCCGCGAAGCGCTGAAGAGGACGCAACTATGGCTACTATGACCCAACCTGCCGGCTTCCCGTTCGGCACCAGCATGAAACGTCGGGAGGACCCGCGCTTCATTACCGGGCGCGGCAACTATACCGACGACATCAAGATTCCCGGCACCACGTTCGCCGTATTCGTTCGCAGCCCTTATGCCCACGCGAGGATCCGCGGAATCGAGTTGTCGGCCGCGCGGGAAAGTCCCGGCGTCTCCGCCATTTTTACCGGAAAGAATCTTGCCGAAGGCGGCATGCTTCCGATGCCCGTAGGCTGGCTTCTTCCGAACATGAAGATTGGGCAGCGACCGGCGTTGGCGACGGACATCGTAAGATTCGTGGGAGAGCCGGTTGTGGTGGTAGTCGCCGACAGCCCTTATACCGCTCGGGATGCCGCCGAGCTCGTACAGGTGCACTACGAAGAGCTCCGCGCTCAGCCGGACGCCGAAAAAGCCGTGGGCTGTGACATCACCGTTCACGACTGCGCGGCTGACAACGTGTGCTTCCACTGGATGCTTGGTGACAAGGAGAAAACCGATGCGGCGTTCAATGACGCGCATACGGTTGTGCGCCAGCGTCTCGTCAATCAGCGTTTGATCCCCAACGCCATTGAGCCGCGCGCCTCTCTCGCCGTCTACTCGCCGGCCAGCGACGAGCTCACGCTCTACGTGACATCGCAGAACCCGCATGTTCACCGGCTTCTGATGGCCGCATTCGTGCTTCAGATACCGGAGCACAAGTTCCGCGTCATCGCACCCGACGTGGGCGGTGGATTCGGCTCGAAGATCTTCGTGTACCCGGAGGAATGCGTCATCTCGTGGGCGGCAAAAGCAACGGGTCGTCCGGTGAAGTGGACCGCCGAGCGTCGCGAGAGCTTCATGACGGACCACCACGGCCGTGACCACGTGACGGACGCCGAAATGGCACTCGATGCCGAGGGGAAAATCCTTGGGTTGCGCGTGCATACGATTGCGAACCTGGGAGCATATCTATCGCTCTTCGGACCCGCGGTTCCCACATATCTGTACGGGACGCTACTATCCGGGCAGTACGAAATTCCCACCATCTTCTGCGATGTACGCGGTGTGCATACTCACACCACGCCAGTGGATGCATACCGGGGCGCCGGCCGTCCGGAGGCGTGTTACGTCATCGAGCGGATGGTGGACCTGGGCGCCAGGGCACTCAGTCTCGATCCCGTGGAGCTGCGCAAGCGGAATTTCATTCCTCCCGGCAAGTTTCCATACCAGACGCCGGTGGCTCTCACCTACGACAGCGGGAACTATCGTCCAGCGCTGGACCGGGCGCTCCAGATGCTGGATTACGGAGCCTTGCGCACGCAGCAGGCTGAGAGGAGGAAGGAAGGACGCTACATCGGAATTGGGTTCTCTACATACATCGAAGCCTGTGGGCTGGCTCCTTCGAACGTTGTCGGCTCGCTCGGCGCGCAGGCCGGGCTGTGGGAGAGCGCTACGGTGCGAATACATCCCACGGGAAAAGTTACCGTCTTCACGGGCTCGCACAGTCACGGGCAGGGGCACGAGACGACGTTCTCACAGCTCGTGGCTGGCGAGATGGGAATACCTTACGAGGATGTGGAAATAGTGCATGGCGATACTGGCCGAGTCCCGTTCGGAATGGGAACCTACGGGAGCCGGAGCGGCGCGGTGGGAGGAACAGCCATCCACATGAGCATCGAGAGGATCAAGGAAAAAGCAAAACGCATAGCCGCGCATTTACTCGAGGCAGCGCCGGAAGACATCGAGCTCGACTCCGGAAAGTTTTCGGTGCGTGGCTCAGCCGATCGCTCAAAGTCATGGTTCGATGTGTCGCTGGCCGCTTACCTCGCTCACAACATTCCGCAGGGAATGGAGCCTGGGCTCGACTCAACGTCCTTCTACGATCCGACGAACTTTACCTATCCATTCGGGGCTCACATTGCCGTCGTCGAAGTCGACGCGGAAACAGGGAAGACGGAGCTCATCCGCTACGTAGCCGTCGACGACGTGGGTAACGTGATCAATCCAATGATCGTGGACGGGCAGCTGCACGGCGGAATCGCGCAGGGAGTGGCGCAGGCGCTCTGGGAGCAGGGCGTCTACGATGAAAACGGGCAGCTCCTGACAGCGTCGCTGATGGAGTACGGCATTCCAAAAGCGGAGCAGCTTCCCATGTACGAAACCGATCGGACGGTGACTCCGTCTCCAGTTAACCCGCTCGGTATGAAGGGAGCGGGGGAGGCCGGAACGATCGCCTCCACCGTGGCGGTCGCTAACGCCGTGATGGATGCGCTCGCCCCGTTTGGCATTGCGCACATTGATATTCCGCTCACGCCAGCCAAGGTGTGGCAGGCAATTCAGGACGCACCGAACCGCCCGGAGAGCTGACATGTACCCCGCGCCATTCGAGTATCACGCTCCCGGCTCGCTCGACGACGCCATCGCGCTCCTGGGCGAGTACGGCGAGGACGCGAAGCTGATTGCCGGCGGGCACAGCCTGCTCCCGTTGATGAAGCTTCGCTTTACGCAGCCTGCTCACCTGATTGACCTCCGAAAGATTCCTGGTCTCGCGGAAATCCGCGATGAGGGGAGCAGCGTCGTAATCGGCGCCAGAACGACACACGCGATGCTGGAGGCCTCAGCAGTTCTGCAGCGCAAAATTCCACTTCTCGCCGAGACCGCTGGCTGCATCGGCGATCCGATCGTGAGGAACATCGGGACCATAGGCGGCAGTCTCGCACACGCAGATCCGGGCGCGGATCTACCCGCAGCGATCCTGGCGCTCGAAGCGGAGATGACCGCGGTGGGACCGCGGGGCGCCAGAATAATTCCCGCCCGCGAGTTTTTTGTGGGTACGCTCACAACTGCTCTCGATGCGACCGAGGTGCTGAGTGAGATTCGCGTACCAGTGCCTCCGGAACGAAGCGGAAGCGCCTATGAGAAATTTGCTCATCCGGCGTCGCGCTACGCGCTCGTCGGAGTGGCAGCCATTATCTCGCTTGGAAGTGGGGACGTTATTCAACAGGCGCGCGTCGGCATTACGGGCGTAGGAACGCGGGCCACGCGCTCCGCGAGAGTAGAGCAGGCGCTCACCGGAAAGCGCGCAGATGACAGCCTGATCCGGGACGCAGCCTCGCACGCAGCCGATGGACTCGAGCCTCGCGGGGACTTGCAAGGTCCACCTGAGTACAAAGCTCACCTTGTGCGTGTCTCCACGCGCAAAGCCCTTAATCGCGCCCTCGAGAGCATTGTCTAGCCGGCAATCGGAGCGGTGTTCGGGCGTCACTCCTCTTCCGAACGATCTCTTACCTTTGCTTTCATGGTCTCCCAGGCAGCCTTTCCGACGAGAGGGATCACGTTGATCGAGCCGCCTCTGGCATCGGATGGGTGGACCACGTGGGTCGCATCCGCGGCGGCCCTGGGCGCTCCCTGCAGCTCCAGGCGCACGCAGTCCGCGAATTGACGAAACAGCTGCCGGGACACGCTTTCGACCATTCCCCGGCCGAACTGTATGATTTTGCCAACGACATCGATGACCGCTTCCACTCGCACCGACGAAGTGTCATCTGACAGCGTGGCGACTTCGCTTGTCATGGTCATTTTCGCCGAGCCCGCACCGCCGGACTCGCGTCCCTCGGCCACGATTTTCACTCGGCGCGCGTCGTCGGCCCTCTCGGTGAAGCGCGCGCGCCCATCGTAACCCACTGTCACCGGGCCAACCTTCAAGGTCACCTTCCCCAAAAAGGTGTTCTCGTCCTCCACGCGCGTGAGCTCAGCGCCGGGCAGACAGCCGACAACCTGGTGTGGGTCTGTCAGATATCGCCACACTCGCTCCGCGGGTGCCTGAACGGTAAAGGTCTCGACGATCGTGATGGACATGGCGAATCCCGGTTGGCGTTCAGTCGCGAAATTCAGAAATACCGCACTGGCTGTATACCTGTCAACGCACCGCTACATCTGTCCAGGCAACATGCGTGAGCGCGCGGGCCGACGCCCGCTCTATATTCACCGTTGGATCAGGACCGACGAACGAATGCTGAAATTATTACCGGACGCTCAGTGAAGGCAGAGATCCGCGAAGTCCACGATATGATGGAGCGCGAGGGTTATGTGGCGGATCGAGGCATCGCGACCGCTGTGTACCTGGCGATGGCGCTCCGGAAACCACTGCTCGTGGAGGGACACCCGGGCGTCGGGAAGACCGATGTAGCCAAGGTGCTCGCGCGCATACTCGAGACGGAACTCATTCGCCTTCAATGCTATGAAGGCCTCGATTCGGCCACGGCGCTGTACGAATGGAACTACCCCAAGCAGCTTCTTCGCATCAAGATCGAGGAGAGCTCCTCGCGTTCGCCGGAGGAAAAGGAAGCGTCCATTTTCGGAGAGCCCTTTCTCCTCAAGCGGCCGTTGCTGCGGGCCATCTCGCACGACGGGCCCAGGGCACCGGTCCTCCTGATAGACGAGGTGGATCGCAGCGACGAGGAGTTCGAGGCCTTTCTCCTCGAGGTGCTCTCCGACTTTCAGGTAACAATCCCCGAAATCGGGACGATCACCGCAACGCGCCCACCCGCGGTGGTGCTCACATCCAACCGCTCGCGCGATCTCTCGGAAGCGCTGCGCAGGCGTTGCCTGTATCTCTGGATCGACTATCCATCATTCGAGAAGGAACTGCGCATCCTGCGCTCCAAGGTTCCGGGGATGAACGAGCGGCTCGCGGCCGAGATAGCGAGCTTCATGCAGGCTTTGCGCAAAAGAAAGCTGACGAAGACTCCGGGAATCTCCGAAACGCTGGACTGGGCCGTGGCGCTGGTGACGCTTCACTCCGCGCATCTGGACGGCGACGCCGTGCGCGAAACATTGGGCTGCTTTCTCAAGGATGAGAAAGACATCAGAGCTGTCGATTCGGATATCTGCTCGGGCGCTCTCGAGGGGATGCTGGCTCTGCCGTGACACCCAACGGCTCGACGCACACTGCCCCTGCGCATCAGGCGAGGCGTTGCGATCTTGTCTCGACGGTCACTGGTTTTGCGCGCGCACTTCGGCAGCGCGGGCTCCTCGTAACTCCCGCCGAATCCGTAACAGCTGCGCAGGCGCTCGGTCTTGTCGATATCACCGACCGGAAGGAGGTATATCTTGGGCTGAGAAGCGTTTTCACCTCGCGGCCGCATGACTATCACGTTTTCGACGAACTGTTCTCGGCATGGTGGGACATCGGACCGAATCAGCGCGGCGAGCCCCAATTGTCGGGACCGCTTCTCGATCGCATCGTTCCACCTTCACCGGCACCAGCTGCACCGCGGCAGTCGGAGGCGTCCGTTGAACACTGGGCGCAGACCGGCGATGCCGAGGGCGAGCCCGTCTGCATGCCTGGAGAGAGCGATCGGGATTCAGTCGGTGCTCGGGATTTCAGTGCCTTTCGTGGAAATGAGCTCGGCGAGATCACACGAATCGCACGCCGCATTGCGCGCCGGCTTGCGAGGCGGCCAAGCCGTCGCTGGCAATCTACCCAGGCGCGGGGTGCTCGACTCGACATGCGCGGAACTGTACGCCGGTCTCTGGCGACGGGTGGTAATGTAGCCGCTCTCCTCTTCCGCAAGCGCAAGCCCAGGAAGACCAGGCTGGCCGCGCTGTGCGATGTGTCGGGTTCGATGGACGTCTATGGCCGATTCCTTTTGCAGTTTCTCTACGCGCTTCAGAACAGCTTCGCTCGTGTGGAAACGTTTGTGTTTAGCACTCACCTGAGCAGGATAAGCGGTGAACTAGAGACGGGTTCCTATCGCGAAGCCCTCGCGCGACTGGCGAGCGGAGAGCACGGCTGGTCGGGGGGTACACGCATAGGAGCGTCGCTCGCGGAGTTCAGCGCAGGCTGGCTTGGAACGATTGACAGGCGTACGATTGTCATCGTACTGAGCGATGGATGGGACACCGGCGAGCCGGAGATTCTTGGCGACGCCATGCGCGAGATTCGAGCACGCGCTGGCAAGCTGATATGGCTTAACCCATTGCTCGGCAACCCGTCTTACCGGCCACTTACCAGGGGAATGCAAGCCGCGCTGCCTCACGTTGACATTTTTGCCCCAGTGCACAACCTGGCGAGCCTGGAGCAGCTTGGTAGGTTGTTGTCGCTGTGAGTATCCATTCCCGCTCCCCCGTTTAACCAGGATGCTGGAGTTCTTTGGCCACCTCGATCTTTTACGCGCGGCGGAGCGCAGGGTCGCGATGGCCACGCTCGTCGCTACTCGCGGTACGACGCCAAAAAAAGAGGGAGCCAAGATGTGGGTCGGAGAAGGCGGCCGAATCCTCGGTTCCGTAACGATCGGCGGCTGCGTAGACGCGCGAGTGATCGCGGAGTCGGAGGAGGTACTGGCATCCGCCCGTCCCAGGCTTCTGTCAATGTCGCTCGGCGACGACGAGGCTTGGGACCTGGGGCTCAGTTGCGGCGGCACCGTCGATGTGCTCATCGAGGCAGTTGATTTTGGCAGGCCGGCCGACTCCCTGTTGTCCGCTTACGACTCGATACGCGCGGATGACTCGCAGCCGGAGCGGCACGCAGTGGTAGTAATTCCCCTTCCAGAAGCTGCGACGCGACTGGTGGTCTTCGACGACGGAGAGATGACGGGGACACTCGGCGGCGATGCTCTGGATATGGAGGCGCGCGCTCGTGCGCTGGAGGCGATGCGTGATGGACGCGCGCGCACAGTCACGCTGCGCGATGGAACGGCGGTGCTCGAGGTTTTTCTGGAGTTGCTCGCTCCGCCTCCCAAGCTGGTTGTTTTCGGAGCGACCCACGTAGCCATGCCCCTGGTGTCGTTCGCCAGTGGCCTTGGCTGGAAAACGGTGGTGGTGGACGGTCGCGAACGCTTCGCGACACCGGCTCGCTTCCCCGACGCGAACGAAATTCGAGTGGGGGTTCTTGGCGATATAGCAACGGAGATGGCGTTCGGAGCGTCAACCTTCGTGATTCTCACAGCGCATGACTACAAGTACGAGCTTCCGGTGCTACGCACCATTCTCGGGAAGCATCCCGCATACATCGGACTCCTTGGCAGCGCACGCCGCGGCGCGGCGTTGCGAGATTTCCTTCGGGCGGAGGGGATGAGTGACGTCGATGTGGATCGTATCCGCGTTCCGGTCGGCCTCGATATCGGCGCAGAGAGCGCAGCCGAGATCGCACTGAGCATACTGGCAGAGGTGGTGGCGGTGCGCGCCCGCCGCCCGGGCACCCCGCTGCGGGATCGTCACGCGTCACAGCGATGAAAGGAGCAGGTATCTGATGGTGGGAGAATTCCAGCCTTCGGTGAACTTTGATTCAGGGGGGGGACCCCGGCGGTCGCGATTCTAGCCGCTATCGTGCTGGCGGCCGGCCAGGGAATCCGCTTTGGCTCGCAGAAACTGCTCGTTCCGATAGCCGGCATGCCGCTCGTTCGCCTTACGGTAGAAAACGTTCTCGCGGCAGATGTGCAGGAAGTCGTGGTGGTAGTCGGACGCGACGCCGACAGTGTCCGCACGGCGCTGAGCGGTCTTCCGGTGCGGTTCGCGGAGAACCCGAATTACGCTGACGGAATGAGCACCTCCGTGAGGGTTGGAATTGATGCGCTTGCAGCCGGAACGAACGCAGCGCTCATCGCGCTCGGCGACCAACCCGGTGTTACGCTGGGTATTGCCAACCGGCTGATCGAAGCTCAGCGCATTTCAGGGAAGCCGATCGTCGTCCCCGTGTACGCCGGACAGCGTGGAACCCCGGTGCTTTTCCGTTCGGACATCTTTCCGGAGCTTGGGGCAATCCATGGCGACCAGGGAGCGCGCGAGCTTGTTATGTCTGACCTACGGCGAGTCGAAATGGTGGATTTCCCTTTTGCGCCGCCGGGAGATGTCGACACGCGCGAAGACTACAGCGTGCTTCTGCGGTTAATGGGGCGGTAGAATGGAGTGGGGAAGCGGCACCGAGAGCAAAGGGATGCTTGAGCAGCGCTGGAAATTCGTCGCCCGTCGTTTCGGTTCCCACTGCCGCTCTCTATCCCCGCTCCCCATTCCCCAATTCAGCATCCGACCGTATGCCGGTCCCGCCGATCCTCACGGCGGTCGCGTACGTCTTCACGGCGGTCGCGCCGGTTTTCCCGGCGGTCGGCCGCGTTCTCGTGCCGGTCGCGTACATCTTCACGGCGGTCGCGTACATCCTCAATCCGGTCACGGATACCATCATTACCGTGGCGGCGGTCGCGAACGTCCTCTTTCCGATCACGGACGTCTTCGCGCTTGTCCGGAACGTCCTCGTGGCGATCGCGCCGGTTCTCGCGCCGGTCCGCTATGTTCTCGTGCCGGTCGCGCCTGTCCTCGCGGCGGTCCGCAACGTCTTCAATTCTGTCACAGGTCTTCGCCCGCTTCGCCGGCGCCTGCGCGCCTGCCAACGCAGCGACTCCAATCAGCATCGCGGCGCTCAGCACCGCCATCCGCATACGCGACATAAACCCTCCATGCTTTGTTTGTACGAATGCGCGAGCGCGCACCCTGTGTAGGAGAGACGCGAGAACTCCCGGCCCGTTAAGCGGTGTATCGAAACGTTTCATTTCCCGCTACTGTTGACATCGTCGTTGTCGCATCAGGTCCGTAGCGTGGCTCAGCGGGCGAGCAGCTTCTGATCGGTGGAGCGGCATGCTTACACTGGCCACTCTCACCTTCCCGCGCCCGCCACAGGGCACCGAAGCGAACCTCAACATCGGTCTTACCTTGAAGCTCGAAACCATTGCCGTTCACGCCGGCCAGACCCGAGACGCTCAAACCGCGGCTGTAACTTCCCCTATCCACCTTTCTACCACGTTCAAGCGGGAAGCCGATGGGAGCTATCCCCATGGCTACATCTACTCGCGCGCCGCAAACCCCAACCGTATCGCGCTCGAGGAGTCGTTGTGCGCGCTCGAGGGAGGCGTCGCCGCCGCGGCATTCGCCTCTGGTTCTGCGGCCACGATGAGCGTTTTTCAGGCACTCCAGCCCGGCGATCACGTTGTCGCCCCGCTGCAGGCCTACTACGGCACCGCGAAACTCCTTCGCGAGGTTTTTGAGAGGTGGGGACTCGACGCAACCTTCGCTGACATGACGGATCTGTCCGCAGTGCGGTCAGCGATGCGTTCATCCACCAAACTCGTGTGGATCGAGACACCTTCCAATCCGCAGCTGGCGATTACCGACATCGCTGGCGTGGCGGAGATTGCACGCGAGAGGGGGGCACTCTGCGCATGCGACAACACGTGCGCGACGCCCGTTTCCCAGCGTCCCCTCGAACTCGGCGCCGATCTCGTGATGCATGCCACCACGAAGTACCTCGGCGGCCACAGCGACACACTCGGCGGCGCGATCGTGGCACGTGAGGACGATGAATTCTTTACGCGCATCCGGCTTATTCAGACTACCGGGGGCGCGGTGCCATCGCCATTCGAGTGCTGGCTCGTGTTACGCGGCATCCGGACGTTGCCGCACCGCATGCGCGCGCACAGCGAGAGTGCGCTTGCTGTAGCTGAATTTCTCCTGCAGCATGACTCGGTGGAAGTTGTGTTCTATCCCGGTCTTGCCTCCCATCCCGCGCACGACATAGCAGCGGCACAGATGCGCCTGTTCGGCGGGCTGTGCTCATTTTTGGTGAAAGGAGGCCTCCACAGAGCCCTGGCAGTCGCCGCGAAAGTGAGCCTTTTTACCCGCGCGACGAGCCTTGGAGGCCCCGAGAGTCTCATTGAGCATCGCGCCTCCATTGAAGGTCCGGAGACGACGATTCCGGACAACCTCCTTCGCCTGTCGGTCGGCCTAGAGCACCCCGATGATCTGATCGACGACCTTGCCCAATCCCTGGTGTAAACCGATCACCGAGATTGGCACTAGTCACTGTCCACGCCGCGGACACCGACGCTCGCAGCGACACTGCGTTGCATTTCTTCGCAGCCCGTAGTTCAGGCACATTAGCCCTGCCCCAGGTCCCGCAAGCCGCAACGAATTCGGACCTTACTCGTCTATTTCGGTGATGTCGCTCTCCCGCTCCCTCCGGTTGCATGCAGGCGTGACTCTCACGCAGATCGTCTGCGGCCTCTCCATCACCTACTTCGCGCTGATCGCCATCGGCGGTGGGCACGCTGGTACGCCTGGTGACGTCCTGATGTCGGCGCAGGTGGCGCTGGCGCTGGTTGTATACGCGCGCGCGGCTAGGCATGCGAGCGGAACGCGGCGAATGCTCTTCGCGGGGCTTGCAGGCTCCGCCACCTTTGCCGCGCTTGGCCACGCATACTGGGCCGTTCTCGGTCTGGCCGGACGCCCCTTGTCGCCAGCAGCGGCAGCCATGGCTGGTCTTGCCGCGCACACATGCATCTTCGTCGGCTTCGCCGCCGCCCTTGGCCGCCAGCGAACTCGCCTCCGGTTCGAAGTGCTCGCGGACGCGCTGCTTCTGGTAGTTGCGGCGGCGATCATGATTGTCCAGCTGGAGGCAGCCACGGTCCTGAACGCCGGATGCGACGGCATTATCCGCTTCGCGCCGGTGGGATGGAGTATTATCTCGGAAGGAAGTCTGATATTGATCGCGCTGCTCCTCGCGCTGCACGGTGACATGCTTGGGCGCCGAATGGCGGTAGGCTTTGCGTTGGGAACGGTCTTTCTGGCCATCGGAAATGTCCTGTTCAGCGGGGCCCCGCTTTTCGCCGACCCGCAGATAGACTGCGCCACGGCGATTCTCTGGTCGCTCGCGACGCTGTCGTTTGTCTGGTCGGCGCGCTCGGTAGTAACAATGCCAAGAGCCGCCGGGCGATTTCTCGCTGCTACAACCGAGGTCCCAGTCGTGACGCGCGATTCAGCGCGCATCCGGATCATCGCGATCGTGGCCGCCATTCTCATGGTGATCGGATCCACCGTAGTCGGCCTCACGAGACATGATTACACGCCGGGGCTGGCGTTTGCCGTCGCCATATTTGGCATCGTGCTTGCTGCCCGCACGGGTCACGCGCTCTGGCTGAGTCAGCAGGCCACGAGTGAGCTCGAGCGTACGGTCGTAGCAGAGCGAGAGGTGTCGGCTACGCTGGAATCCAAGGTTGTGCAGCGGACGCAGGCACTCGGGGAGGCGCAGCGTGTCCTACAGCGAATGTGGACACTCGGCCAGCAGATAGCCTTCGAGCTGGATTCCGATCGCGTGCTGGAGCGGTTCATCGAAGCTGTCGTGGACGTGGTGGACGCGGATGCAGCGGCCATCGCCCTCACCACCGATGCCGACACACTGCGAATTGCGCACGCGACCGGTGCCGCGCTGGCGCTGCGCGGCAACACATTCGCGATTGGAGGTTCGCTCATGGGCAGAGCCATGCTCATGGGGCGAGCGACCCGTTACGAGAACATCTTCGACAGCAGCGATGGCCCAAACCCCGCCGCGGGCCATCTCATGGGCGATCCGGTGCGCGGCATAGCCGTCATTCCCTTGATGCGGCGCGGGGAGCGGATCGGGGCGATCGCGGTGGGCTCCCGCGCTGCGCGGCTCTTTTCAGACGCGGAAATGGCACGGCTGGAGACGCTTGCCGACCTTCTGGCGGTTGCGCTTGCGAACGCCGAGCTGGTCGAAACGCTGAGGCAAGCCGAATGGCGCTTTCGCACGCTCTTCCGGGCGGCGCCCGATGCAGTGCTCACGATGTTCGAGAGCGGGCGCATCCGCGAAGCGAACGATGCAGTGCGTGACGTCCTCGGCGTGTACTCGCTGCAAGCGATTGGACGCACGCTTGACGAATTCGCCGTTCCAGGGGAGCGCGAACGTGTCAAGTGCGAGCTGGCACGAGCTTTTGCCGGAGAAGCGGTGCGATTCGAGGCGCGGTTCCAGCGCGAAGGCACGGTTCACACACTTTCTCTAGCCGCGCGTCTTCTACCCGAGGCAACACCGCCGACGGTTTTGTGCGTAGGACGCGACGTAACAGCCGAGCGTGATATGCGCGCGCGGTTGGTCGAGACTGAACGACTCGCAGCCGTCGGCGAGCTGGTTGCAGGGGTCGCGCACGAGGTCAACAATCCGCTCAGCACAATCAGTGCGTTTGCGCAGCTCCTTTTGCGCGACGGAGGACTGTCAGCGGAGCAGCGTGAATCCATCGACGTGATTCAGGGCGAGACTGTTCGCGCAAGTCAGGTCGTAAAGGATCTACTCACGTTCGCCCGTCGCAGTGAAAGCCAGCCTCAGCCGCTCGATCTCAACGATCTCGTGGATCGCACCGTCCGCGTCAGCGGGTACGAACTGGGTGCCAAGCACATCGCGGTTCAGCTCAAGCTCGCACCACTCTTGCCTTGTGTCTACGGCGACCCCCGGCAATTGCAGCAGGTCATCCTGAATCTCGTCACGAACGCCGTGCAAGCGATGGCTGTCGATGGTTCCGGCATACTTCGGATTGCTTCGAGAACCGAGGGCGATCGGGTAGTACTCGAGGTCGGTGATACGGGGTCTGGCGTTCCGGAGCGCGCTCGAGCTCATATTTTCGAACCGTTCTTCACAACCAAGAGCGAAGGCACGGGCCTGGGTTTGAGTGTAAGCTACGGCATTGTCACGGCGCATGGGGGGACAATCACCATAGCGCGCACATCACGCGACGGCACCGTTTTTCGCGTAACCCTCCCTTACGATGATGCTGCTGTAGGAGAAACGCTGAGCTCGGACTCCGGATCCGTGGAGTTGCCCCTGGAGGGTATTCGACTGCTCTTTGTCGACGACGAGCCGGCGCTTCGGAACGCATTGGCTGCATTCGGAAAGCTGCGCCGTCTCAAGGTGACTACCGCGCAGGACGGGAACGCCGCTCTTGCATGGGTGCGTAAGCGGGAGTTTGACGTAGTCATCTGCGATCTGCGAATGCCGGGTATGGATGGTCCCACGTTTTTTGAAATGCTGAGCGGCGAGAATCCGTCGCTGGCCAGCCGTACAATCTTCATAACTGGCGACGTTGTGGGCGAATCGAGCCGTCTATTCCTCGACAGCACGAGTCAGCCGGTACTGTCAAAGCCGTTCGAGTTTGCGAAGTTGGAAGAGGCAGTCCTCGGTCTCATGACCCGGAGTCAGGAACCGGCGCTAGTGCCATAGAGAATGTCGATTGCGATTGCGGATGCGACAACCGGATTGCCTTCTTCCGCATTCTTCACGCACACGTAGCTTTCGCGCATCCCGTTCCGGAGCGTTCATGCGCACAACACACTCCAAGGCCGTCGCGGCACTCGTCATCTTCTCCGCCGCTTGCCGCACGCCATCTCCCTCCACGGAATATCTCACGCCCTACGGGCAACCTACGCGGCCCTTTTCGCCGGCAGTGCGAGTAGGAAACATGCTCTACCTTTCCGGGCAGATCGGCGTCGGCTCCGATGAAAAACTCGTGGAAGGTGGAATCGGTCCCGAGACTCGCCAGACAATGGAAAACATACGCGATGTTCTGGAGCGCACCGGATCGTCGCTGGACCGGGTTGTGAAGTGCACCGTGATGCTCGCCGACATGCGCGAATGGGACGCAATGAACGCCGTCTACGCTCCGTACTTTCCGCGGCATAAACCCGCTCGCAGCGCGCTCGGCGCAAACGGGCTCGCGCTGAATGCGCGCGTGGAAATCGAATGTTGGGCCGTCGTGGGGTGACGGCGAGCAGGGAGGGAGAGATGAAGCCAATTGAGCGATCCTTCGCACAGCAACTCCGTTTTCCCACTCCCACTTCCTTGTTGCTCTTGCTGCGCTACTTCAGGTATTTGAGCACATTCTCCTGAAACCGGTCCTCAGCTGTCTCGCCACCACCGCCGGTCTGAGCAATTAGCGCCTCGAGCCGCTGTAGCCGGTTCTCCGGATTCGGATGTGTGCTAAAGAACTCCGGCTGGCTTCGGGCCCCGCCCGCCTCAGCCAGTACCTGCATGAGCCGCATCATTCCGTGCGGGTCATAGTCCGCATCCTGCATGAACACCACGCCAAGCGAGTCGGACTCGAGCTCATCCCGGCGCCCGTATTTCATGTTAACCGCCTGTCCTACCACTGCCGCGACCTGCTGTGCGCTCAGATCGCCCGTGCCGACACCCACTGCGCCAATGATTCCCTGCGTGAATTGTGCTTTGGCCATGTGCTCAGCGCTGTGCCGTCCTACTACGTGGCCCACCTCGTGGCTCAGCACTCCCGCAAGCTGTGCTTCGCTGGAGAGGCGCCGTAACAAGCCGACGGTAATGAAAATCTGACCTCCAGGCAAAGCGAAAGCATTGATTGTCTCAGGGTCGGCGAGGAGGTGAAAATTATAGCGGTATGGGCTCTTCGACGCGGCACTTCGGGCAACGACTCGTGCGCCAACGGCCGCGACGTAATCGTCGACTACCGCATGATCGATTGCACCACCGAACTGCTGCGCCATCTCGGGCGCTGACTGCAAACCGAGCGCGATCTCCTGCTCCGGTGTAATGCTGATGCGCTGGACCTCGCCCGTCACCTCATTTGTAGATCGTTGGGTGAAGTAGGTGACCGCGCTAAAAAGAGCGATAACGATCGCGATGATCAGTCTTGGGCTTCTACGCATGATGCCGCTCCGGTTCAGTCGAATGGCCGCGGAAGTTCCGCGTACGCAAAGTGAAAGCAACCACCGTGCCGGGAGAGCAGAAGCTGGAACCACGATCAGAGCGCCAGAAACCTGCCAGTCCGCAATCCCTGGTCGCTGCCTCCCCTTCCGGTATGGTCCCTCGCGACCGCGGCCCCCTTGCTAAAGGCACTCACCTTTCGACTGATTTCAGGCAGCAACCGCGCGCCGCATTGTTCCTCTCTAGTGAAACCTGAGGTTGCCGTATGAGCGACAAGGCGGTGCTGTTAGCTGGTTTCCTGGTCAGCATCGTTTTCGTGAGCTTGACGGCCGCGATGTGGCGTTTGCGAAAGCATGCGGCGCAAAGGCGGAAGCCGAGCACCGAATGAATGTGGAGTTCGAGGACCTCAAACGCTTGGCCGCAAGGTTACGGGCGGAACACAGCAATCGCGCTGGAGACCTTCGCGCCCGAGATTCCACAAACTCCAAGGCCAAGGGGGACTTGGGCGGGGGGGAGTCAGTCACCTGGAGGGAGAAAGTGTGAGCGCGTTGTACATATCTGCGGTTCATGTCGGTAAGGTGGCGGGAGTCCATCGACGAGCAACGCTTCCCACTGGCGAGACGATGGAAATGGGTGTTCATGGTCCGATAGCAAAGCACTACAAGCTCGACGCGGTCTCCCCGCTTCCACTTCCGGTAGATTACATAGTCGCGGCCACCGCCGGCTGAATGCTTGGAACTCTCAACGGCGCACTGGAGGTGCGCGGGCTGAGGTTACCTGCGGCGGCCGTTGCCGCGATCGCTGAAGGCGTGAATGAACTGGTGGACGGTGTCATCCGGCTTACCGAAATCCGCGTTGCATACCGATTGCGCATTCCGGCAGCGAACCGGGACGTGGTGGATCGCGCTCTTGCAAGGCATCAGGAGAAGTGTCCAACCGCCGCCTCATTGTCCCCGTCTGTCCGAATTTCGTGGACGGCGGAAATCGAGGAGACGGGATCATTCACGCCATCAATGGGGACGCCCGCCGTATGATGGTGGCTATACTGGTGGCGCTAGTGGCGTTTCCTTCCGGAAGTGTGCGCGCCGATTCGCTCTGGTCGCCTTCACTGGGAGTCAAGAAGCAGTACGTCGTCTATCTGCCGGCGTCATACGCCACGAATGCCAGGCGCCGCTATCCTGTTGCATTCTACCTGCATGGGCTGTGGGGAGATGAGTGGAATTGGGTAAAGCTCGGCAAGCTCGACGTTGCGATGGATTCGATCACGCGCGGGTGCGGTTCACCGTCGCGCGCCACCGGTGCCGATTGCGCGCGGGAAATGATCGTCGTCATGCCGGATGGCGACGATGGTTGGTACACCACCTGGAACACGCTGACGAACGTCGCCGATTGCCGGCGGAGTCCTGCACGGAGGGAGGAGAGCGCCGCCTCCTACTGCGTCCCATGGACACACTACGACGACTATATTGCGCGAGACCTGGTCGCCCATGTTGATGCCAGCTATCGAACCATTCCCGAACGCGCGCACCGCGGCATAGCGGGCCTGAGTATGGGTGGGTATGGCGCGGTCACTCTCGCGCTCCGCTATCCTGACGTTTTCGCGGCGGCGGCGAGCCACTCGGGCGTTCTTTCACCGCTTTACGGCGGGCCAAGGCCTTTCTCGCCTCCGGTCCGCTATGCTACTGACATGCAAGCGTTGCGCGCGGGTTGGGGCAGATTGTGGCCCTGGATGTACCCCGCGTTTGGCAAGGATACCGCTGGTTGGGCGGCTCGCGATCCCGCGCGGATCGCGAGGAGACTTGCGGCGGCGCGGCAGCCAATGCCGGAATTGCGCTTCGACAGTGGTCAGGACGACAAACTCGTTATAGATGGCAACCGGGCGCTCCACGCGGAGCTGTCCGCGTGGGGCATAGAGCACAGGTACATCGAATTGCCGGGGGCTCACGATTGGGATTACTGGAGGTTGCACGTTCCCGAAAGTTTGACGTGGCTCGCGGCTATCATCGGAGCGCCCGCCGAGCGGCCGTAACGAACAAGGAGAAGTATCAATGCGATTCATTCTGACCGCTTTGGCGGCGCTCGCTGTTCTGTCTGCCATGCCCACAGCATCCGCTCAGCGCGTTCGCGGCCGGGTGTTGCACGAGACCCCGCCGCGCACCGCAATTGCCCTCGTGCACGTTTCTCTGCTCGACCAAAGAGACAGCCTTATCCGCGATGTGCGAACGGATTCGACGGGTATTTTCTCACTCAGCGCGCCGGAGCCGGGTCGGTACAAGCTTCGAGCCAGACGTCTAGGTTATCAAGTCGTAATGTCCGACGAGTTTGTGCTTGCTTCCGGGGAGGTGCTCACCTTCAACTTCCTGCTTCCCTCCAGGCGAGTCGAGCTCGAGCCGGTCACTATCACCGATAGGCGAGCGATGGAGCAACGGCTGCGACTCTACGGAATAGATGTTCGCGCCTTCAACAACGCACGCCGAATCACGCGTGAGAAGCTCGATCGGTTTGATGACGGCTTTCACACGTTCACCGACGTGCTCCGTATGCAGAATATACCCGGTCTGATGATCGAACAGGCGAACAGCGGTGAGCCATGCCTCTATTCCTCGCGGGCTAGTGCCGGCCGCCTCGGCGGCAGCTGCATGAAGGTACTGCTTGACGGTGTGCCCGCTCCCGACCTGTCAACTATCGAGCCCGCCTCGATTGAGCTCGTGTTGGTTGTCGACGCGGTCTCCGCGGGAGCCCTTTATGGGGGTGGAACCGAAGGCGACGCTGGAGGATCGAACGCCGGCGTTATTCTGCTCTTCTCACGCGGGAACGCGCCATAGTGGCGGCTTTCTTTCCCCGGCACAGCATCGATTGGCATCTGGAAGAGCCTCCTGTCATCCGGCGGCTCACCTTGTCGCTCGCGGCTACCGCGGTTGTCGCGGGTATTCTAATGCGACTGTGCAGGCTCGCCGTTCTCACCTACGCGCCGAGGAATATCTGGGCATTTCTAATAATGGCGGCCGGTGGATTCGTGCTGGTGCTCGGCCTGGCAACGGCGCACCTTGGTAATTTCCCCGTGAGAAACTGGCTCTGGCGCGCACCTGCCTTCGGGGCTGTCGAGGCAATTGCCTTCATGGCAACGGGCGCGGCTCTTCTTGCCGCGGGTGTCGAGCGCGTTGGTACCGAGATGATGCATTGGCACGACTGGTCTGCTGACCTTCTCACGGTGCTCCTTCGCCACACTATCACGGTTTCGCTTTTCGCCCTCATCCTCGCCGGCGTTGTGCAGATCGTTCGGCGCTACCTCATTCGCCACCCCGATTCCGCAATTACAGAAGCAATCGGCGATTCGTAATTCACTCCCTATCTCCCACCATGCTCCGCACCGCCGCCACTATCCTTGTCCTCGCTGCTTCTCTTGCCAGTACAGCCACTGCGCAGGAGTTTTCTTTCTATCGTCCATTCGGAACGCTGCGGGATCAGGCCGAAACGCAGCAACGCTGGCTAGCGAGGCGCATGGACACCGTGCTTCCGCCGCTCATGCGGAAGTACGGCATTGATATGTGGATCGTGCCTATGCGTGAGTACAACGAAGATCCGGTTTTCACGTCGATCGTCGCTCCCACGACTTTTGCGGCCCGGCGCCGCACCATCTATGTCTTCTTCGACCGCGGGCCGGCGAAAGGCATCGAACGGATCGCGCTCGGCGGCACCTCGCAAGGCGGTATCTTCACGGCCGTGCGTTCAACCAGGCAGGTGGAAGCAGATGTGGCGGGGCGGCAGGCGGAGCTTTGGGGTGATGCTCAATGGCTGGTGCTGAAAGAGGTCGTCGAAGCGCGTAAACCGAAGGTGATCGGAGTCGACATCTCACGCACCTTTGCGTTCGCCGATGGACTCACCGCGGGAGAGGAAGAGGGGATGCGCCAGGCGCTGGGCACCGAATGGACAAGGCGATTCCGGCGCGCGGAAGGGCTGCCGGTAGACCTGATTGCCACACGGCTGCCCGAAGAAGCGGAGGCGTTCGGGAAGATGACGCGGCTGGTTTGGGCGATCATCGACACTGCCTTCTCGAACCGTGTGATCCAGCCGGGTAGGACGCGAACCAGTGATGTGGTGTGGTGGTTTCGTCAGCGAGTTAACGATCTCGGATTAGGCAGCTGGTTTCAGCCTTCGGTGAGCGTTCAACGCAGAGGCATGACAACGGAGCAGCTGGGAGATGACCCCATAATCCAGCGCGGCGATGTGCTGCACTGTGACTTCGGCCTCGTTGCGATGCGCCTCAACACCGACACCCAGCACATGGGCTACGTATTGAACGCGGGAGAGTCCGATGTACCCGCTGGTCTGAAAGAGGCTCTCGCCAACTCCAACAAGTTACAGGACATCCTTATGGCCGAAACGCGGCCGGGACGTACGGGCAATGAGATTCTGGAGGCCTCACTGGCCGCGATGCGAGCGGATGGAATCGACGGGACTGTCTACAGCCATCCTATCGGCGTCCACGGCCACGGCGCCGGACCGCTGATCGGGCTATGGGACTACCAGGAAGGCGTTCCCGGGCGAGGCGATCACACGGTGATACCGAACATGTGGTTTTCCATCGAGCTGCAGGCAACCACACCAGTCGCCGAGTGGGGGGGCCAACGTGTCCGCTCTGCGCAGGAGGAGGACATGGTCATCGGCGCGGATGGCGTAACGCGGTGGGCGTGGAAACGGCAGACTGAGTTTCATTTGGTGAAGTGAACTGAACTGCGATCTGCGAACTGTGAAATGCGAAGTGCGAGTTGTGAGCGACAACGTGCGAGTTGCTGAGCGTGGGTAACAACGCCGCACCACCATGAAGCCAGCTTTTCAGGAGCAGGTCGCCGTGCTCGGGCAGCGGCGGGAAGCGCTTCTCAGGGAGGCCGGGGCACTGACAGAGGCGCAGCTCACGTTTCAGCCGGTAACCGGGGCGTGGTCGATTCAGCAAGTCATAGAGCATCTTCTGCTCGTTGAAGGCGGCATCGTCGAGCGCGTCACCACGCGTCTGCCTCGTGCTGTACGCATTCGGGCGCGCGACCGTCTCGGCTACGCAGCCGTTTGGATAGCGCTCAGGTATGGCTTGCGCGTCAAGGCACCCGTGCAGAGCGTGATGCCGCGGCAAGGAATCACCCTGTCGGACGGCTCCGAGCGATGGCGCCTGCTGCTAGGGTCTCTGGCGGCGCATCTCGAAGCTGTGCCGGATGAGGATCTCGGGTTGACGGTATTCAAGCATCCCATAGGAGGTCCAATGACGCTTGACGAAGCATTGCTCTTCATCACGCGCCACTTCGATCATCACCTGCGGCAAATCGCGCGCATTCGCAACAGTGCGGGCTTTCCGATCGCAGCGACTCAGCCTACCCAGGCTACCGCGCCGCGCCATGTCGACAGCATGCACGGTAGACCGAGTTCGAAACGATGATTGCAATCGACCGTTGCCGCATCCTCCCTCAGTAGGTTGGGCGTCCCTGCCACAGCGCGGCCAGGAGCGCTCGCCGCGCCTTCCGGGACGAGTCGCACGGGCGTTTCTGTGCCAACTCCCCTTGATTCGCAAGTAGATCAGAGCTGCCGCCGCCTGCACTGCCATGAGCACGCCGAGCGACATCGGCCCGAACTCGCAATCGCCGTTGCGCGGCTCCAGGTTATACAATATTCCTGTCAGGCGCCGCGACCAGTTTACAGCGCCATCCAATGATTGTCAAGTACTTTGTATTGCAAAGTAAGTTGAGGTGGCACAGCTGGTGCGAGGGGCGAAGGCCGTAGAGCGGATCGCGGAGCGCACTGCAACCGTGAGATTGCAACCACAACTGACACTGCGCTCGCACTGCCTACTCCCCACTCCCCACTCCCTTTCTTAACTTTCCAAATTCACCCTCGAAGCACCGGAGCCCACCGTGCATAAAAATCACAAGGAATTGATCGTTGTCGGCGATCGGGTCCTCGTCCACGTGGAGGAAGGCGAGGAGCGCACCAAAGTCGGTCTGTATCTTCCTCCGACGGCTGTTGACAACCAGGCCATCCAGGGGGGCCGTATCATCGCTACCGGACCAGGACTTCCAATGCCTGACCTCGCCGAACCTGGCGATGAACCCTGGCGCGTGGCATCGCGTGAGACGCGCTTCCTGCCAATGCAGGCACGCGTTGGTGACTATGCCCTGTTCTTTCGAAAGGCCGCCGTTGAAATCAGCTTCGAGAGCGAGCGCTATCTGGTGGTGCCCCAGACTGCGATTCTGGCTCTCGTACGTGAGGAGAACTAGGGCTTGCTAGGATTGCGAAGTCTCGCCGCCATCCTCCGCTTTGAGACGGACGAAGACCTCATGGCGGCGCGCATCATCCCGCAGCGGAATCGCCGTCCCTTGCAGCTCTTGTCCGTCAAGAATCACCACTCCCACACCGCGCGATACACGGTCGGGGTTTGCCACTGTAATGGCGTACTCACTCCGGCCATAGTGGTATTGTAGCGCGAACTCCGGCCAGTCGCGCGGGATGCAGGGATCCATGGTAAGAGTCGCACCAATCTTTTTGAAGCCAAGAATTGCCTCGAGGCCAACGCGGTACATCCAGCTCGCGGAGCCTGTGTACCACGTCCATCCACCGCGTCCAAGCTGACGTCCCACCGAATAGACATCGGCCGCGATGACGTACGGCTCCGTCTTGTAAATCTCGACTTCCTCTGCCGTTCGCGAGTGCGTGAGTGGGTTGAGCATCTGATAC
>JBPCJT010000009.1:0-9937 GCA_051005015.1 Gemmatimonadaceae bacterium
GATCTGGAGATACGTGCCCGCGCCAGTCTGCGATTGCTCCTGATCGTTGCCCGTGCCCAAAACGATCTTGAGCGCCACGCTACTCCGCTGGATGTCCTCGCCGCCGAGCCGGTAGACATTCCGCATCTCGCGGCTGAACGAGGAATCGCCCGGAAGCACCTCGTTGTCCCATAGCAGGATTACCGTATCGGCGCCCGTGGCGCCGCGCGCCGTAGGGAAAGTGCCGCCTATGTTGCCGACGCGGATCTCTCGTCCGTCGGGCGCGCTCACCGTATAGGAAACAGCGAGCCGCTCGCCACGATTGATGGGGCTGACGAGCGTGATCCACAGATTCGTCGGATCGATATAATAGTCTACGCGCTCCTGCAGAACCTCGAACGGACCGATCTCCGTCTGCTGGCGCGACCCAAGTACGAGGGCGTACGGCCCGTTGATGTCGCGTGCCGCGCTTCCCGCAATGCTCGGCGGACGATACCTGTAGACGAGCACCTGCCGCGGCCGCTGCCCCACAGGAATGCGCAAAGCAAGATCGGCGAGCTTGTTCGCGTCGAGAATGTCGATGTTGGGGTACTGGCCGGCGAACGCGGCCTCGGGGTTCACCACCCAGAAAAAGCGCCGGCGCTCCACCTGGTAGTCCTCGATGTCTCGCTCCACCGTCTGAACAGTGCGATCACCGATGGTGAAGATGCGATCCTTGACGACGTTTCCCTTCTGTTGCGCGACGATGGTTCGAAACGACATCGGACCTAGCTGTCCGGTCGCCTGCAGTCCGTAGTTGCCGGACGGAATGCCGCCGGTGATGAAACGGGATGACGGCGGAGCGAAGGAGACGTTGCCAACCTCCAGGCGGTGTATGATCTCGTCCTGCTTTCCTTCGTAGTAGACGTTGATGTTGTTGGACGCGTCGAACTCACGCTCTGAATCGTAGTCCACGTTCACGTGCACGCGGTCTGCGACGACACCTCCCGTCCGGACGTTGAACTGGAAGTCGAACTGGGGCTGGAAACTTCCACGGCAGTTGGATGTCGGGAACAGGAACTCGGCGGAAGTACAGCGTTCGTTCTTGTTGCGCTCGAGCTTCGATTCGAGACGCGACTGCAGCTGCAACCCGAGATCTGCGTACTGCTCGAGAAGCCCGGTGTCGGCCGGCCTCCCCACCGAATCCTCCTGTTGCGCGAGCAGCCCGGGTGCGACTGGGGGTGGCGCCCCAGGAAGTATACCCGCGGCGCCACCGGAGTCCGGAATCGCAGCCGCACCAAAAGCGGATCCGATCGTCTGTCCCCAGAGCGCCGAACGCTGCGCAGCCGCCTGCTGCATCAACGCCGCCACCTGCGCGTCCGCGAACGTTTCCGTGGAGCGGCGATTCTCCGAGAGTCTTCCGAAGGGAAGAAATGGCGCCGGCCGCTCCAGAATCAGCGTATCGCTTCGCAGCCGGAGCCGCATCCTGGGCTCCGATGCAGCCGAGTCCGGCCCCGCTCTCGACAGTGTGTCGCGCAGTGAATCGCGTGCAAGCTCCTGAGCATCAGGAGCAAACACCGGCGCGAAGCTCAAGAGCGCAACGGTTGCAATTAGTCCGGCTAAGCGCACCAAAACCCTGGACGAAGGGTACTATCCGACGCGGATAGTAAGGAAAGATCGGCGCCGATAAAAAAACCGGAGATCAGTCGGCAAAGACGTTTCAAGCCGGGATTCTGGTACCACGCCGTGAAGGCGGCCTATAGATTGAAGCGGCTTGGCATGCGGGACAAGAGAAGATTCTCTCCGCTTGCGCCAGCGTCATAAAACATCGGGCGCTCCGGTCAAAAATATAGCGCTTGCACTATCCGCTACAACCCTGCGCGCATGCCCAAGGTTCCGGCTAATTTGCAGGTAAGACGGTAATTCCGCTGATGGCTGATTCTGATATCTGTCTCCACATTTTCTGAATTGCAGCGTTTCTGGTTCGTCCTTTTATGTTTGCCGATTTTCATGTTCCCTGATTTCCAGAGTTCTGCTTCCGTGATTCTCCGTCCGTGAAGATCCTGCAGCGTTACGTGCTGAAGGAGCACTTTGGGCCGCTGGTCTTTGCCCTCGCGGTACTGACTTCGTTGCTTCTGCTCAATCAGGTCGCCAAGCAATTTGGCAACCTCGTCGGCAAGGGACTCGCGTGGTCCGTCATCGGCGAGTTCTTCCTGCTGAGCATTCCTTTCATCATCGCCATGACCCTACCAATGGCGGTGCTGGTCTCCACCCTGTATGCCTTCAGCCGCCTCGCCGCCGAAAACGAGATTACCGCACTGAAGGCAAGCGGGGTGGGTCTTCTCAGAATCATCCAGCCGGTGCTCTGGGGCGCGGCCGGTATCGCGCTCTTCATGCTTGCGTTCAACGACCAGATTCTGCCACGCAGCAACCACAGGCTGCGGGTGCTCCAGAGCGACATCGCACGGAAAAAACCGACTTTCGCGCTCAAGGAGCAGGTGATCAATGAAGTCTCCCAGGGGCGACTGTTTCTCCGCGCGGGAAGGATCGAGCAGAACACCGACCTCCTGAGGGAAATCACCATCTACGACATGAGTGACCCCGTGCGCCGCCGCACCATCTACGCCGACAGCGGACGCATGGCTCTGTCGGAGAGCATGGAGGACCTCGAGCTGACCCTGTATCACGGCTACTCCCAGGAGGTGCCTCGCGCGAACTCCACCGAGCTGCAGCGCCTCTTCTACATCACCGACCTCATTCGCGTTCGGGGCGTGGCCAATCCCTTCGAGCGGGACACCGCCGACAACTACAGAGGCGAACGCGAGATGTCCATCTGCGAGATGGAGGCGGAGTATCGCCAGCGTTCTATCGACTGGTCGGCAGCGCGCTTCGAGCTCTCCGAGATGCTGGGTAATGCGGCTCACCGCGCAGCGACTGGCGAAATCAGGCACATTCGAAAGGCGAAGCCGAAAGAGCCAAGACTCACAATTGGGAAACTATACTGCTCACTGGTACGCCCCCTGGGCGGAGTGTCGGTGGCCGAGGCCGCAACCGACAGCACTTCAGCCAGTGCTAGCGACGATTGGGAAGTTGAGAATGGCATCTTGGTGGAAAAGCGGATACCGCAGCAGCAGAGCGCGCCGTCCGTATCACCGCGTGACAGCCTGAGTCGTGAGAGGCCAGTCACGGCGGTGCGGAGCATGCCGAAGCTCCCAGAGGTGCCGCCCGAAATTCGCGCGCTCAGGCAGCCCGCTGATTCGGCGCAGGCGGCTGCAGCGAGCGGGACTTTATCCGGAATGCGGGACCCGCTCACCTCACCGCGTTCACCCGCGGTCGCGCCAGCGCGCGTGCCCGTGCCTTCCGCGCTTGGTGTCGGAGAGCTGGAGATGCTACGGTCGCGTGTGCGCGACGCTAGCGAGCGAATGAGCCAGTATCAGGTGGAGATTCAGAAGAAGTTTGCGCTGGCGGCGGCATGTGTGGTCTTTGTGCTTCTGGGCGCCCCGATCGCGCTGCGGTTCCCGCGCGGCGGTGTGGGCCTCGTGATAGGCGTGAGCCTCGGTGTCTTCGCGCTCTACTACATAGGTCTGATCGCGGGTGAGACGCTGGCGGACAAGCTCATCGTGAATGCCTTCTGGTCCATGTGGCTCGCGAACGTGCTGTTCACCATCGTCGGCGTTTACTTCATCTACCTCGTTCGAAAGAGCGGCTCTACCGCGCGCGGCGGTGACTTCAGCGAGCTGGTGGACGCGATGCGCGCGTGGTTCGCGAAATGGGCGCGCCGCTTTGGGTTTCCGTTCGACAGGCGGCGAACGGTGGCGTCCTAGAATGTCGCACTTTCTGCGGCCGCTCGACCGGTACGTGGCCAGTGAGTTCTGGAAGATTTTCATAGCGTTTGCGGTCGGTTTTCCTTTGCTCGTGGTCGTCATCGACCTGACGGACAATCTCGACAAGTATCTCAATCGCAATCTGCCGATGAAGCAGATCGCAATGAGCTACCTGTACTGGATTCCCGACTCGATGTTCATGGCGCTTCCAGCGGCTGTGCTCTTCGCAACGGTCTTCTCAATTGGTGGCTTGACTCGCCATGCGGAGATAACCGCCGCAAAGGCTTCGGGAATAAGCTTCCATCGGCTCATACGGTCCATTTTCGTCAGCGCCGCAGTGGTGTCGCTCCTTGCTCTGGCGCTCGGCGAGCTGGTTCCGATAACTAATCGCCGCCGCGCAGAACTGCTGGAAGAGCGCAAGTTCGGCGATGAAGACACCAGGTATAATTTTGCGTACGCATCTGAAAATGGCCGTGTCTACAAAATTCAGACATTGAGCCTCGAGCGCGGCGCGGTGGATCAGATCGAGATCGAGCGGAAGGGGAACGGACCAGCATATCCATCCTACCTGCTGACCGCCGCGGCAGGATCCTGGGACAGCGTGAAGACGCGTTGGACGCTGCGTACTGGTGAAATCCATATTATTCCGGACAGTACCACCGACATAGTCGTCTCGTACGACAGCCTGCGGGATAACATGCTGGAAGAAGGTCCGCACGATCTTCTGGCGACGCCCAGGGATCCGGCGGAGATGCGCTACAGGGAGCTGGAGCGCTACATTACCGCCCTGGAACGCTCAGGCGGGGACGCAAACGAGCTCAAGGTCGAGAAGGCACTCAAGATAGCGGTACCAATTACCTGCATCATCATTGCGATATTCGGCGCGCCACTCGCGACCAGCACGCAGCGTGGCGGCGCGGCGTATGGCATTGGAGTCAGTCTGGCTACAACAGTACTCTTTCTCATGCTCATACAGATAACCAAGGCTGTGGGAGGAGGCGGGCTGCTCCCACCAACAGTCGCGGCGTGGACTCCGAATGTGCTCTTTGGTCTCATGGGGCTCGCCTTCCTCATAAAAACGCGCACTTGACCCCCCTCCGGAGATGAGCGCTCCCAGCCTTCACGTTTCGCGCGGACCGGACGCGCGCTCCACAGCCAGCTTTCCAATCCCGCAACGGGTGGGGATCGTCCTCTTCCGGCAGATGGCGCGCTGGGGAACAGCGTTTTTCAGCGATATCGGTCGCCGCGTCCTGTTCCTTCGCGAAATAGCGCGAGCATTCGGCGAAGCTCGGACGTATATCCCGTTGACCATCCACCAGATGCGGACAATCGGCGTGGACTCCATCCCGCTGGCTGGGCTGGTGGCCGCATTCATCGGCGCCGTATCGGCGTTTCAGACGCGCTATCAGCTTTTGCCCGGCGTACCATTGAGCACGGTTGGATGGATCGTGCGGCAAATGATCATACTGGAGCTCGGGCCCCTGCTCACGGCACTCGTGCTCGCGGGACGGGTCGGGGCTCGTATGACCGCCGAGATCGGGACGATGCGAGTAACTGAACAGATAGATGCGCTGGAGACGCTGGCGTTTGATCCGGTGGCTTATCTCATTATCCCGCGACTGCTCGCTGCACTTGTGATGCTGCCCCTTCTTACAATCCTGGCGAACACAATCGGCATCGCTTCCGGACTTGCTATTTCAATAGTCGCGGCCGGAGTTCCGATAGATGACTTCACGACCGGCTTGCGCCTTACGTTCATCCCTTTTCAGGTTTTCTACAGCCTGATAAAGGCGACACTGTTCGGTGGTGCGATAGCTCTGGTGTGCTCATACGAGGGATTCATCACGGAAGCGGGCGCAGAGGGTGTGGGCCGGTCTACGGCTCGAGCTGTGGTCATTTCATCTGTGATTATTCTGATGCTGGATGCCCTGATCGCGCTGTATCTGGCTCCCCTCCTCCAATAAGAAATGAGACGACGCGACGAAGTGCTCGTTGGCATTCTGGTCACTCTTGCGCTCGCGATTGGCATTGGCGGCACACTGTGGCTGGCTCGCAAGGGATTTGGATCTACTTATCCCCTGCACGCCCGTTTCGCCTGGGGAGCCGGCCTGAAGAACGGGCAGCCGGTGCTCCTTGCTGGTCTGCACGTCGGAACCGTGAGCGAGATAGAGTTCAATCAGGGCGGATGGCTCGATGTGACCATGGAGATCGAGGAGAAGCGAAAAATCCCGGAAGGAACGACTGCGACTGTGTCCCAGCTCTCGCTCTTCGGTGACAAGGCGATAGCGCTCACGCCCACAACTCCGACCACCAACATGATACCGCCAGGGGACACGGTGCCCGCAGGAAGGCCTGCCCCCACGCTGGACAACATCATGTTTCGCGTTGACTCGTTGATGCGCGGAGTAAGCGACGTCACTGAAAAGATCGAATTCGAGTTCGTCCAGGGGGGTGGAATCGCCGACATGCGGCGGACAATGGCCTCGGCGAACCGGCTGGTAAATCAGCTCTCCGACGTCGCGGCCGTGCAATCACGCAATCTTACGGTGACCATGGCCAGCGTCCGACAGACGTTGGGGGCCGTCGATTCCTCAGTGGTGGATTCGACGCTCCGAAATATGCGCACGACATCGGAGAACATGACCACCCTTACGAGTAATCTGAAGGGAACGATGCAGCGGCTGGATTCGGTAGCGGCCAAGCTTCAGAACGGGGAAGGCAGCGCAGGCAAGCTCCTGAGCGACCCGGCGCTGTATGACAATGCGCGTGCCTTGCTGGCGAGGATGGATTCCTTAATGGCTGATCTCAAGAGAAATCCAAAAAGGTACATAAATCTTAAAATCTTTTGACGGCTGGGGTTCCAGCCCTCCCACCGCGGGCCAGGGTTTTACGCGTACTCCGTCCGGGGAGTAGAGAAAAGCGGGCCCAAGAGACCGGACGGCAGGAAAAGCCCGCGAGGAGTGATCCGCGGGGGCTTCCTGGTGTAACTGCAGACTTCTACTTCATGGCGTAATGGGAATATTCACCACCACGGCTTGGGCCGCGGGAGGGGTACCCGCTACCGCCGCCAGGCTCGTGGGCAGCGTGACCGTAACCGGAGAGAATTGAGCGGCCGCTGCGGGCGCCGCAAACTTGCTCGCAGGGTCGAGCGCGATTACGTATGTTCCGCCTGCCAAGCCCGAAAAAGTGTATGTTTGCGGCGTAAGGCTGGGTCCAATTAATCGCTGACTAGCGAGCACACGCTGTCCCGTGGCGTCACGAAGCTGCACGGTCACGGTATCACCCGCTATGAGTCCGGGCTCACCCGCATCCAGTGTACCGTTCATGTTCGTATCGCGGAAGACGGCGCCCGTGATCCGCGTGTTGAAACTGAAAATCAGGTTGCGCGTTATTGTCGCGTCCGGTGCGACTCCAGTACCTCCTGACGATGACAGATTCGAAACAACGTGCGTCGGCCGAACCGTGAGAACTGTAGTGCCAGTGCCTCCGAAGAAGAGCGTGTCGTTAGGGAAGCCAGGGATCCCGTTTGAATTGAATACGAGCTGCACGCGGCCAGGACCGGGAACCAGCGGAACGTCAAACGAGCCGGTCGCATCCGTGGTGACGGTAGTGAATGGAACGTAGATTCCCGTGCCAGCTCCAGTCTCACGCAAGACCGCGATCTGAACTCCGGGGAAGCGAGTTCTTACAAGACCTTGCTGCCCGGTAATTTCCGCGGCGAGAAAACCGGTAATTCGAGCGCCCAACCGCACCCGAATGGTATCCGAGGCAATCGTCGTGGTGTCGTTGGCCGTTACGGTGATCGTGTCCGCTGTATTCCCGATGGACGTGGAGAGCGGCCGGAGAGACGGCCTTACCACGTATTGGCCCGGCGCCAACCCGACGAATACAGCTTGACCGGCCGAGTTGGCGGTCACCTGGCGAAGCGCCAACGTGTCGCCGAGCCGAAACAAGCTCACCCGCACACCGGAACCTGCCGCAAATGGGGCAGGAACGCCGCTACGCGATGTGTCGCGCTGCACGGTCACCCTAACCGCGCCAGTGTTCTCCGGCCTGACGGTCGGGCCCGCCGGCTGTTTGTCGCAGGCAACGGCCGCCACGAGGACGACCCCTGCCGCGAACGGCCAAAGGCTGCGTCGAATCATTGGAAATCCCCTTAGAAGTTGTAACGCAGCCCTAGCTGCATCTGGAATTGAGTGGTTATGAAGAGGGACGCCGGCGACGGAGTGCCGAACTGCTCGTTAGCCTGATAGCGGAACTTGTTGGTTGCCGGATCGAAGCCGCGTGGGGTGAAAAGACTCTGGTTCTCGTCAGCGACTTCGCGGCGATGCCCGGACTTGCGATTCAGACCGTTGAGAACATTGAAGAAATCGGCGACCACCTCGAAGTTCTGACCCCGAAGCGTGTTGAACTTCTTGGAAATCTTGGCGTCCCAAACCTGCTGCCACGGTTGGGAGCACTCGTTCCGGTCGATCACCCGGCCGCGGTTCTGCCGCGTGCACTCAACCGCATTGATCTTGTCCTCGGCGAGTTGCTTCTGCAGGTCCTGCTCAGCCTGCGTGGCACCGAAGAAGAGATAGGAGTCGAGGTCCTCCGTGGTTGGTATGTACGCACGGTCCTGCGCCAGCCCGTCACCGTTGATGTCGAAAGCGTAAGTAGGCGTCCAGGGGCGACCGGAGAAGATTCGCACTATGCTGCTCACCTCGAAGCCATACGGCAAATGGAAGCGCGGAGAGATCACGAAGTTGTGCTTGCGCGTGAAGTCGGCCGGTCCCCACTGGTTGTTGAAGTTGTTGGGGTTCCCGTTCACGCGGGCCGCGCGCGTAAGACCGTTCAGCGTGCAGCAGGAAATGGAAATGTTGTCACGCGTATGATCGTAGGTGTAGCCCGCGTACAGGTCAGCGAATCTGTGCCGGCCGTTGATCTGCACGATCCCCTGATACGTGAGGGTCGAGCCGAGCGAGCGGTAAACATACACCTGGTCGAACTGGGCGTTGCGGCGGCTGTTATTCCTGTTTATTGCGCCGTTGGAGGTCGTAATCGTACCAGGATCCACGAATACCGGAATGCCTCCCTCGATCGTGAACCGCGGAGTGGGATTAAGATTGTCGTCCTGCGTTACCTGATTGTCGCGTACGGTTGAATAAACTCCTTCGAGCGTAAGCCGCCAGTTCGGGATAATCAACCGGTCATACGCGAGATTGGACTTCCATGCATAAGACTGCTTGTAGTCGGGATCAAAGACATTTACCGCGGGTGTTCCGGCGGAGGCCGTACCACCCCCAAGGCATTGGGTGGGTATGTTGCTGTAATCCTGAGCGAACGCCTCGAAGTCTGGCTGCGGCACCGCCGCGCCGGTGCAGTTGAGCGACAGCTGCGTGCGACCCGTCGCGCCCAGTGCGTTGCCGTACAGAACGAACGGCGCGCGGCCATAGAAGAGTCCCGTTCCGCCACGGATCACCTGGCCACCATCCGCGTTGACATCGTACGCGAAGCCAAAACGGGGGGAGAAATTGTTGCCGTCCGTCGGCGGCTTCGTTACGTCAAGGTCCGTGAAGAAGCTTTCGAATTGCGGGTTGGGGTCCGGCCGCGTGGGGAACCAGGCATAGTCGTAGCGCACGCCGTAGGTCAGGAAGAGCTTCTGGTTAACCTGCCATTCATCCTGCAGGTAGCCCACTGCCTCGTACACGTTGAAGTCCTGCGTCGCAATCGTCTCCTTCCCGAAGTACGGCAGCGCCCGCGTAAATCCACTCGGCGAGCGATTCTCGAAATCGGTGAGTGAGTTATAGGTGAACGTGCCAAGCGAATTGTTCCAGAACTGATTGAAAACGTGAACTTTGAGAAAGTTGCCGCCCAACTTGAAGGTATGATCGCCCTTTGCCCAGCGCAGGTTGTTGATGATCTCGGTGGTCCGCTGTTCCAGATTATTGGCGTGGAGAATGGGGTCCGCGCCGAAGGCGAGGCGAGTAGTGATGGTGCTCCCGTCATCCAGACGCGAACGCACGTTATTTATCGTCACCTGCGGCAGCGGTACCGCGAAGTTTCCCGAAGGATTCGACGGGCGCGGCTTGTCTTCCGTGGCGTACTGCAGGCGGAACTCGTTGGTCAATCCGCTTCCGAATACCGAGTTCAGTGCGGCAACAAAGCTGTTCGAC
>JBPCJT010000010.1:0-24853 GCA_051005015.1 Gemmatimonadaceae bacterium
CCTCGGGCATGGTCACCGGATCGTGGTGCGCCGGGGGCGGTGATGGTTGAGCGGGGTTGATAGTGGTTGCAGGAGCTTCGCCTGGCGTTGGTGCAACAACAGTGTCCGCGCCGAGCCCCTGAGCGCCGGGCGCAATGGTAAAGACGAAGCGCCCTCGCACCGGGTGACCATCCTTGCCAGCTATCTGCCAACGAACGGTGTATGCCCCGGCGGTCAGCGCCGAAGCGATCCGGGCGACGATTACCCGGGGGGAGTCCGCAACGGCGCGGAGATCGTCGAGACTTACCGGCTTGCCATCAGGGCCGATGAGCTCCATTCGGGTAAAGGTGAGCTCGGGCGCTTCGGTGAAAGTGAGTCGCAGCTCCCGCGGTGCGGTAGCGAGATGCGCTCCCTTCGCGGGTACCGAGCTCTTGAGCGCACCGTGCGCGAGCGCGAGTCCGGGCGTAACGAACGCGAGCAGCGCGGCCAAAACAGCCACGCGCATGCACGAGACGAAGTGCCACCACACAACGTCGTGGAGCGACCCATCGCTGGCGGGGGCGCTGCGTTGCCGATAGCTGACACGTGCCATGCTACGGCTTCTTCATGCCGGGCATCTTGCTGTGGTCCATTCCCGGCATTGAATCCTGTTTCGCCTTCTTTGGTGGCGGCTTGGAAGGCGGCATCTGGTGTCCGCCGTGCGGGTCCGCCGGCTTCGGCTTCGCGGCCGGTTTTGGGACGGCAGCGGGAGCCCTGCGCGCCTTCGCCGGCGCGCGAGCGGCCGGCGCCTTCTCGCTCATCATTGCCTCCATGTGCGCCCGGTGCTCGGCCGGCATTCCCTTCATCATGTCCTCCATCATCCGCCGCATCGCCGTGTCGGCCATCATGCGCTTCGAGATGACAGGGTCGTTCATCATGCGCATGTGGAGCTGCATCATCTGCTCCATGTACCCACCACTGGCGCGTGTCGTGTCGCCCTGAGTCTTGCGTCCCATGGCGGCGTGGTCCATTCCGGGCATGCTGTCCTGCCGTGCGCCACTCGAGTCCTTCATGCCGGGCATATTCATCTTGGAGTGGTCCATTCCAGGCATATTCATCTTCGAGCGGTCCGCTCCGGCCATATTGCCGGAATCGGCTCCCGCCATGGCGCCTTGCTGCATCCCGGCCATACTGGCGTGCTCACCCCCCGTCGCCTTGCCGTACTTGAATCCGGTCATCTCGCCGGTGCGCTCGTCATGAGTCATGACCGCACCATACGTCACGCTCGGCGTCGCGTGCTCGGCCAGGAATCCTATAGCCGGCCCGCCCATGTTCTCGATGCCCATGTGGCGCGCCATCGTCCGCCACGCATCGACGGGCATGACGTATGACGTATCGTCGCGGTAGAGCCTGGCAGCGCGCATCAACTCGGCGCGCTTCCGGTTGCGGGGGACGCTGTCGTTCGCGAGGATGTCGCTGACGACGTCGTGCATCGAGTGCAGGTTGTCGAAGATGATTGCCGCCTCCTCGTAGCGCCTGGAAAACTCCGGCGCCACGGCGGCGGTCATTGGCATCTGGTACGGCATCGTGAGCGTCGGGTTCTCCAGCATCTGCCAGAAGCGGGCGACCGTAGCGCGCACGCCGGCCTGGCGCTCCTCAGGTGTCTTCCCAATGATCAACGGCTCGTACAATCCGATCTGCAGCCAGTGGTAGGCCCAGATGAGTCCGTTGAACTTCGGATACTCTTTGCGAAACGCCAGCGAGTACGGCTGCTCCTGCATCAACTCCATGCTCTTTGGCTTCGAGCTGAAAGCGAGGTCGCGCCGCGTCTTGTAGTATGCGATCAAACGCTGGATTTCAGCATCCTTGCGCTCCAGCGCCAATGATTCATCCGCCCAGACATCGTAGATCTGCCGGTGGAGGATGTGCGCCCAGTCGAACATCTGCTTCGCCTCCGGGGCGAGCCGCGCGTACTCGACCTCGATTGCAGCTTCCTCGAGTGGCACTCGTGGCGGAGTTACCAGCACCTTTTTGGTGAGGAGATTGTACTTCTTTTCCTCCAGTTCCGAGACCGGTGCGTTTGGCTTGCCCCAAAGAGTTTCGTACAGGATCGCATGGCCAAAATCGAACGCGTTGAAGAGCCTGTCAGCCGCCTGGTAGCGGTCGCGGAACTCCCAGTTGTGGGACGCCTGCTGGTAGAACTGCTCATATGTCGTCACCCACTGCGCGCTGACACGCGACGCACCAAGCACGGCAAAGCAAAGCGCCAGCTTCAGGGCGCGCAATGTAGGGCCAGTGGAATTGCCAGATCGGATCATTCGGTAAACTCCCGTTAACGTCACTTTTACTCGCCCACCAGTCACCAGGATCTGTGACTGTCTTTTTCCGCCCACTCACCACCCTCTACCCCTGCATTGACCGTTCTCACTCCCACTCCCCACTCGCCTATGGGCGCCACGGCAGGCCAAATGCTACCGCGGTGCCAAAGGTCACGTACCACCCTCGGTCAGCTCCCGAGAGCCGCCGGCCCATTCCGCTGTCCACATTCAGGCGAGGGCTGAGCTGATAGCGCAGTCCCACGCCGGTATTCCACTCGATGTCCTCGCGTTCGCGAAGCGGTTGTTGTGCGTAGACCTCACCCGTGACCAGCAGCGCGCGGAGCGGAAAGGTGCGATCGATCGCGATGCCGCCCAGCCAGCGCGAGAGCTCGAGCGCCTGCTGTCCGACCTGCGGACCCGATTCAGAATTGGTTTCCGCGATTTCGGGAAGATCCTCGCCAAAGGTGTACTGACCATTGACGTGAACGCGCGCAATGGAGAAGACGGTGCGCGTGACGATTCCCTTCACCGACCCATACGCCTTGTCTCCCGCGAGACTGCCTGCCGGCAGCAGCACGCTCGCGGATACGGCTAGCGCAGGGATGGTGGTCTCGACGTTCAGGTTGTGCATGACGGACAGATCGATACCCGCGAGTCCCGCCGTTCGGTTGCCCAATCCCGCGTCTATGAACGCCAGGGGTGCGCCTATCTCGATATGCGTACGGGGAAGGATGCCGTAAGCCAGCTCCGGTTCGATCCCCAGGTTGTACACCCCGCTCCGCGAGCGCTCCAGACGAAAGGGCGCAAGCTGAACCTCGAATCCGCGGCGTTCCAACGCGTACGCATCCTCGATTTGCACCGGTCTGCCGGCGTCGGTGTTGTAGTAATCGGTCTGCGCGCTCGTGAGGCGGGGAGGTATCGCCACGACCGCGCCAGCGACAAAGAAGGATGCGAAAAGGCGCCAGGTGCCAGGGGCGGACGAACGATGAGCGACGGGTGTCAGCATATCGGATGTTTCAGCGTAGGGGCGAGGTTTCAGCGTAGGGGCGAGAAGGTATAGGTGCAACCTGGGCGCAACGAGCAATCACACTCGATGTACTGCCGGCAATCGAGGCATGGTTTTATCGTGCATAAAATATACCCCGACACGACCGGAAGGTCCATAGACCTACATTGCCGTGTTGGACGCCTGCGATTGGCGTGGGCCAGGCTACAACTCGTAAATCAACAGTTTGCGCGAGGATCTAACCCGTTATCTCGCGAACCACCCGTCCGTCCGAGTACACCTGAACGGCGTCTGCCCGGCCATCGCGATTGCTGTCGATCCAGACCTGAAGTAAGCGCGCGTGGGAACCGCCGCGGCCACAACCTCTGCGCGTCGTCGCTACGCGCTCGACCCGTGGGGAATGGCGTACTGGATTCGGATTGAACGGCCTGTCGATGGCGAGCGCCGAATTCTCGTGTATTCTTTCGGGCCGAATCGACGCCGCGATGGACGCGCAGGTGAGGCGGGATCGTCGCGCGGTGACGATATCGTGGTTGTTGGAATGCTCACCAGGTAGAAAGTCGGTTCGAACGAAGGTGAGCGCCGCGCCACCGCCGGCGGCTCAGGCTTATCGAATCTCCACCCGTTCAGCGCCCGCGATGAGGGCACTCCACGTGGCTCGGCTGCGCGAAGGGGGAGCCGAGACAGAAAAGGTGGGCGAGCGGAAACTCATGCTCGTGCTCGCAGTGCGTTGCGCCGCCGGCGGCGTGGTGGCCCTGCGCCGGCAGTGGGTGCGCCATTACCGCGCCCGAAATCCAGACGAGGCTGAGCGCGAGCGCTGCACCGAGAATAGACCGCCGCGTGACGTGGCTTCGCACACCGATGTTCTCTCCAGCCAGCCGACGAATTCTTCGCTCCAGCAAGTGGTTCCGGTGGAAGCCGACGGACAGTTGCGGCGCCGGCCGGTCGGCTCCCCAGCTCGCCAGAGCCAGAATCGCGGACGCCAGCACCAGTGGGCGGCCACGCGCGGCCTGGTCGTCGGCCAGAATTTCCGCCTCGTCGGCCACGTCGTCAGCCAGCCTGCGAAGCGCGGGAATCCAGAAGAGCGTGCATGCGAGCAAGCGAAGCAAAAAAATTCGCAGCGGGTCGCGGCACTCGAGATGCGCGCGCTCGTGGGCGACGACGGCGACGAGCTGGCTTTCCGAAAGCAGGCGCGTCAGCCCCTCAGCCAGATAGATGCGCGGCGACATAAGGCCGGCTGTGAAGGCGGGATTGGGCAAGTCGCGCACAACGCGAATCCGCGCGAGGCTCACACCGGCATCTAACGCGCAACTCCCAAAGACATCGTTTGGTGACGGAATTCGCTGGTCGAGCGGTGCCAGAGAGGCCTTTGCCGACCGCCAGGCGCGCAGACGGTCCCACAGGGCATACAGAACACCAGCGATAATAATGAGATGGAAAAACCTGTGGACTGGCAGGAGAAGCATGTGCAGCGCCGTGACGCAGAAGGCGCCAATGTGGTCGATGCCGGAGAAGATTTCGGCCGCGCCCAATCCGGAGACGTGGTGCCCGTACACCGGGCCCGTGCCCAGGAGGAGCAGCGAGCATATGGCGATCAGTGTTGCGCGGCGATGGGACTGCTCGCGCAGTGAGAGTGCTCGCCTGAGGCGCCCGATCACGGTTTCTCCTGCTCCTTCAACTTTCTCCGGATCAGGCGTCCCAACTCCGCCAGTTGCTCGGGATCGTGTTCCGCGAGTACGTCGACCAGCGATGTGGCCACGGCTTCGGGCCCCAGCGAGAAAACCCCGGCAATGACTTTCCGCGTCGCGAGCGCGCGAAATTCGTCTTCGGTCAAACGCGCGGAATAGTGGAACAGGCCATCTCGCCTGCCACGTGCCAGCAATCCTTTCGCTACCAGCTTGTTCAATACCGTGATGACTGTGAGGAGCGCGACGTCATGTTCCTCGATCACCCGCTCGTAGACGGCGCGCGCGGGCACTGGCTTGCCGAGCCCCCAAACAAGGCGCATGACACGGGCCTCGAGGTCGCCCAGCACCTTCGCGAGTCCTTCGGCGGAGAGGCGGACGGTGTCCTGCAGGCGTGGCGCGCGTAACGCGCGAGGTTGCTTTCTATCGGGGCTCACGTAGCGGCTCTTTGTGGCTGTAGGTTGGTCGGGTCGGGAAGTTAAATCCGCAGGATCCGTTTCATCTGGTGTATTTGCGGAATTCTGGTCATTGATGGTCGCTAGAGCGCCACCTACGACGAAAGGTTGTCTGGATGCTCCGGATGAAACGGATGCTTCGGATCCATGGTTGTCGGTTACCTGATTTCCTTCATGCTACAGGCCGGCCTATGTATCTAACTCGGCTTTTACCTTGCGTAAAGGGTAATACGGTGAGAGGAATCCCCACTCCCCCTTCGCCCGCTTGGGGCGCGCGTCCGGTTAGATGCTACCCGCGCGACCGCTCGAGAAGGACCAACATCAAAAGGCCGAGCAGCGCCAGAAGCTCTTCGTCCTCAGCGAGTGCTGCGAGTCGCTCGACGGTGTACCGTCCTTCCCATAACGCGGGACGCTTTACCAACCGTAGCACCGGCGTCTCGCTGCCGGCCCGCGTCACACGATACGCCGGATGAAAAGCGTAACCGGTGAGCAGGCCGATCACGGGAATCTCGCCCAGTACTCCATCAATGATCTTGATCCACGGATTTTCCTCCCGGATCTGGAAGAGCGGCTGACCCGCGCGGCTGATCTGGTAGTGGGCCTTCCAGAAGGAGCGCATGCCCTGTCGCTGGAGGAGGCCGAGCGGAGTGCCGCCAACATCTTCAATGTGGTACTGCGCGGAGAAGTCGAATACCCGATCGGCGGCAATGCGGTACAGTGGACGCGTCTGCGCCACATCTCCGAAAACGGTGACTGCTTCCTTGAGCTTGAAGGCCTTCTGCCTGACGTAGGCCAACATCTGCCCGCTGGGATCGGTGACGGAGATTTGCGGCGCGAGGGCGATGGTCTTGAAGCGAAGATCGAGGGGGAAGTCCATGGTGATCCGTTGGAGAGCGATGCGTGATGCGTGATGCGTGATGCGTGATGCGTGACGATAATACGTGAGCCGTGTTCGGACTCGGTCCACTAGCGGGTTTCGTCCCGGCGAAAGGGTAACACCAGGAGTACGAAGATGAGCGCTGGCAGCCACACCCAGAGCAATTCGCTTGCGATCACGGATGTGCTGTGTGCCCAGAGGAAGCTGCTCGCATCGCTGGGTGACGCGAGTATGGGGCGCCACGGCATCCAGTAGCGCGCCTTGTCAAACGGCGCGAAAAAGGCGATGCCCAGTCCGCCATTGGTCATGCCGTCAAGGACTCCGTGCGACGCCGTGGCCAGAAAGAAATACAACCAGAGCGCGACGAATCGTTGCGCGATGCCAAACGTGGACAGCAATGATACGCTAATGGTGGCGACTGCGGCGGCGAACGCGAACGAATGCGTCAGGCCGCGATGACCGAACAGGTGCTCGTTAGGAATGCCGAGTCCCAACGCGATGAGGTCGATGTCGGGGACGATGGAGCACAGCGCACCGAGTACGATAATTGGCGCGGTCGGTTCGCTGTTTCGGAAGGCGGTTCCGAGCGCAGACGCAGCAACGACGTGGGTGAAGACAGAGGGCATCGCGAAGCCGGGGGTCGCGGTTAGGCGGGAACGCTGACCTCTACAAGCGGAATGTATCAAGGAGTGCGAGCGAGCGCATCATGGCTCCCATCACCCGCCTGCCGCATCGGTCCGTCCCGCTCTGCCAGCGCCTTGCGTGGCGAGGTGACTTTTGCGCAGACTATGTTGCATTCCTTTATTGGAGACTACATGCAGATTCTACATTTCCGCAGCTACACGTACTCCGGAGCGATCCCGCGTGTGGTCGCACTACGCGCGCTTGCCGTCCTGGCATCAGCGGCGGCATCGCCGGTCGCGGCGCAGGTACAGACACTTCCTCCCCAGCAGCAGATCACAGCGGCCGTTCTCCCGCTTCCGCAAACGATGCGAGAGGGGGCTACCGTACTTGGCTATGATGCTGGTGGAAAACTTGTAACGCTGCGGTCCGGAAAAGGAGACATGACGTGTCTTGCCGACAACCCCGCAGAGGAGCGATTCCACGTCGCATGCTATCACCGCTCACTGGAGCCCTTCATGGCCCGTGGACGCGCGTTGCGGGCCCGCGGGCTCCAGCGCGAGAAGATAGACACGCTCCGATTCGCGGAGATCAGGTCGGGTAGGCTCAAGATGCCGAGGACTCCCGCGTCGCTGTACTCGCTCACCGGCACGCCGGAAAGCTTCGACGCTGCAACGGGCGTTTTGAGCAAGGCGTCGCCGTTGCACGTGGTCTACATCCCGTTCGCTACAGAGAAGTCAACCGGAATCTCGGCGGTGCCATCGGACAAGATGGCGTGGCTCATGTTTCCGGGAACGCCAAAGGCTCACATTATGTTCGTGCCGAGCATGCAGTAGGAGACCGATTACTGCGGTGCCATCGGGTCGGCGGGTGTTGCGACTTCGAACCAGATTTCTATTTCGTAGCCGTCCGGGTCTTTCGCGAACAGGTATGGCTCACCAGGACAAAACTCGCCCTGACTCAGAATCGTCCCACCCGCCTGCTCCACTGCGCGGGCGGCGTCGGTGATGTCGTTCGGGTCTACGAGCCGAAAACCAAAGTGCTTCACCCCCCCAGGCAAGCCAGAATTCGGCGCGTTCTCGTCAAAGACTATCACATCGCGGCTTCCAGGAGTCTGCACCTGGATGAAGCCAGGTCCGCGAAAAACCTCGACTGCGCCGAATACGTCTCGGTAGAACCGTGATGACTGCTCGGCGTTGCGGACCGCCAGTGAGATGTGCGTGAGGCCGTAGGTCTTGATCACTGCGTAGATTCTGACGTGAAAAGTTCCCGAACGACAGTCTACAGCATCTCGATAAAGTAGGCGCGCACTACAACATGCTCCTGGTGGAAGCGCGCTTCAAGGCTCTCGCGATAAGCGCCCCACCACTCCTTGTCCAGCTCGTCCGCCGTTACTTCGTAAACGACAATCTCGTCCCGGGTAGTTTCATGCGGTCCCTCCTTGGAAAGGCCTTCCGCTGGAGCGCGCGTGTAGGCCGTGAGTCCGCCAAAGCGTGTCGTGAGCTCTTCCCGCACACGCCGGTATTCCTCGCTCGGCAGCGGCTGGCGCTCGTAGTAGAAAAGTGGAAGGAGAATCTGGATCAGGTGCATTGAATGGCGTGGAGTATGGGTCTGTGATGTTCGAGGATACTGATGGAGTCGGTTCGAGATGCGGCACTGCCGTTAGACCGGCGGATTGCGCCCCCGGATCGGCCGAAACTCGAAACAGTCCGGCCGGCTGTAATGACCCGAGACGTCGAGCGTCATCTGCTCACGCCGCACAGTCGTTAGATCGAGGTCGGCGTACAACACGCACGGTGCATCGAACACTGGCTCAACCAGGTAGGTTCCGTCCGGGGCGATAACGGCCGAGCCACCGCGCAGAAGCCATTGTTGCGGGTCGCGCACACGTTCGGAGTGCGGTTCCAATTCTGGCGGCAGCGCTCCGGCCCGCATGAGAGATCCAGCCGCAAGAACGAAGCAGCGACCCTCGAACGCATAGTGGCGGCTCGCCAATTGGTGCATGTCGTGGACGGTGGGCCATGCGGCAATGTGGACGTCCTCGCCCGAATCGTGAAGCGCCTGCCGGGCGAGCGGCATCCAGTGCTCCCAGCATATCAACCCGCCAACGCGCGCCATGGACGTGTCCACTGCACGAAGGCCATCGGCGTCCCCCTGGCCCCACACCAGTCGCTCGGTGTGGGTTGGCATGAGCTTCCGGTGATGATTGAGAAGCCGGCCATCGACTCCGTAAGTCAGTAGCGCATTGTACAGAGTGCCATGGCCCGGACCGCTTGCCACCCGCTCGGATACGCCAACAACCAGAGTCGCACCCGACTCGGCCGCGATTTGCGCCAGCGCCGCGCCGCTGTTACCCGCTACGTCCACGCACTCCGAGGCGTAACGAGCGAAAACTGACTTGACCGGCGAGTGATTCCACAGTCCTACATCGCGGCATACGTCCAGCCAAACTGGATAGCCCGGGAGCCACGCCTCGGGGAATACGATCAGTTGCGCTCCACCAGAGGCTGCCTCCCGCGCCAGACCCGCTGTCTGCTGGAGACCTGCGTCCAGGGTGGCCGAAACCTCCGCTTGAACTATCGCGACGCGCACGATCTGGCGATCAACGTGATACCTGCAGTCTTCTCATTGGACTCGCTTCCCTACGGCGTCAGCAAGTGGTATGGGTTCACGGGCGTACCCTTCCACCACTTTGCAGACGGCGTTCCGCGCGCGATGGAGAAGTGTAGATGCGGAGTACCCGGTGGCGCGTTCCCGCTCGTTCCCACGTAACCTATGATCTGACCGCGGCGGAGCGACATTCCTTCCGTGAGCCCCTTGGCGTACCGATCCAGGTGCCCGTACATCAGTATGAAGCGGTTGCTCGCATCGGCCGCGTACACCATCAGGCCACCCGCGGCGCTCTGGTGCAGCTTGAGAAGACGTCCGGCTGTCGCGGAAAGAACGGCCGTTCCGCGCGGCGCATGGATGTCGATCGCCTCGTGCGTGTGGCCGGCGCGTGCGTCCGCGTAGGAATCCAGGAGGTCGGCCGGCAACACCCCCGATACAGGCATGCTCAGCTGTACGCGAAGCTCCGCTAGCTCGGCGGCGGTCGCTCGAACATTTTCACTCGCCGTTTTTCCCCTGACTGGCGGCAGGCCCGGAGGGCCAACGGGCGGGTAGGGGAGTGCCGATTCCCCCATGGCCGCGCTGCCTTGCGCCAGGCCGCGCAGGGAGTCCACCTTCGCCAGCGACTTACCATCGGCTATGGAAAGCGTGTCGGGCTCGCTCCGCGCGCCGTGCGATTCGATTGACTCTCGCTCGGAACGACACGCGATCAACAGCGCCGCAACGGTCAGGAAGGCAAGCAGCAGCCTCGTTGGACGAAAACGCATTCGGAGCGTGTTACTGGAGCGCGAAAGACGAGAAACCCTGAATAAGCCTAACTTACATAGCAGCGGCTTCCGGACGCGCGCTGCCGCTCTTTACGAGACACTTCTTCCTGTACGGACGGGAATTTGGTTTCTAGCAACAATCACACCCCGGTTCCCAATGGATCTACTTACTGACCCGCAGTCCTGGATCGCCGTGCGGGTGCACCGCACCCGGCGCGAGGATGGCTGAGCCCGGGTACAACGCCGGAACGTGTGTGCGCGTAATTCCTCTTTGCAGGGCCGTGACACCTATTTCGCCTTGTCAACGTAGGCCCCTTTATAGCTTCCTGCTCTCGACACGAATCCAGGCGTCCGGCGCGCGGTTGTACTGAATAGCCTCCGCCCGCCTGGTGCGCATCTTTTCGCCCCATGAAGATCTCCGACGTCTCCATATCACGCCCGGTGCTGACCAGCATGCTCAGCACGGCGCTCGTGCTGTTCGGTGTCATCGGCTACACCAAGCTCTCGGTACGCGAGTTCCCCGATGTCGACCCGGCCATCATCTCGGTCTCCACTTTTTTGCGCGGCGCGAATCCGCGCGTCATGGAATCCGCGGTCACCGACATCCTCGAGGAGGAGCTGAGCACCGTACAGGGGCTAAGGACGCTGACGAGCTCGAGCGCCGAACAATTCAGCAACATCACGCTCGAGTTCTCGCTCGACCGGAGCGTGGAGGAGGCCGCGCAGGACGTCCGTGACAAGGTGTCGCGCGTGCGTGGACTGCTCCCCCAGGAAGTCGAAGAGCCGGTCGTGGCAAAGCAGGACGCAGATGCTCAGCCGTTTTTCTGGCTCGCGCTCTCGGGAGCCAACTACAACCTCCTGCAGCTCTCCGACATCGGCGACCGGCTGGTGAAGACCCGCCTGCAGTCGCTTCCGGGAGTCGGACGCGCGCAGATCTTCGGAGAGCGCCGCTTCGCAATGCGCGTCTGGCTCTCGGCCGCCGAGCTGGCCGCGCGCGGGCTCACGGTACAGGACGTGGAGAGCGCGATCCGAAGCCGGAACATCGAGGTGCCCGCGGGTCGCATCGAGTCCAACCGCCGCGAGTTCACGGTGCGCTCGCTGGGAGAGCTCAAGAATGCCGACGAGTTCGGCGAGCTGACGGTGTCGAGCGCAGGCGGGCAGCTCGTGAAGCTCCGCGACCTGGGCACAGTGGAGCTGGGCCCCGAAGATGATCGCAGCGTGCTGCGCTTCAGGGGAACTCCGGCAGTGGCGATTGGTGTCATCCGCCAGTCAAAATCCAACCTTGTTGAGGTTGCGAACGCGATTCGTGGCGAGCTCCCGGCCATCCAGGCAGCCCTCCCGCCGGGCGTCAACATTTTTGCGGCGTTCGACCAGTCGGTTTTCGTCAAGCGCTCCATCAAGGAGGCGGAGGAGACGCTGGTCATCGCGGGCCTCCTCGTAGTCGCGATCATCTTCATTTTCCTGCGCAACCTGCGCGCGACGATCATCCCCGGTCTCGCGATCCCGACGTCCATCATCGCGACCTTCGCGATCATGTACTTCCTCGGTTTTTCGATCAACAACTTCACGCTTCTCGCTCTCACGCTGGCGATCGGGATCGTTGTGGACGACGCCATCATCGTGCTGGAGAACGCATACCGGCACCAGGAGGAGCTGGGGGAAGACCCGGAGACTGCCGCGATCAACGGAACGCGGGAAATCGCGTTCGCGGTTATCGCGACGACAGTTTCCCTCATCGCGGTCTTTACTCCGCTCGCGTTCCTCCAGGGAACGACGGGCCGGCTGTTCAATGAGTTCGGGATCGCGGTAGCGGGGTCCGTACTGGTGTCCGGCCTGGTGGCGCTTACGCTGACGCCAATGTTGTCGGCGAAAATTCTGCGCGTGCCGAAAAGCCACGGCCGCATTTACGGGGCGCTCGAGCGCGGGTTCGACGCTACCGCGCGTGGTTACGCACGCATGCTCGCGCGGGCCGTGCGCATGAGGTGGATCACAGTGGCCGCGGCCGCGGTGGTGGTGCTGCTCTCCGTCTTCGTTTTCCGCTCCCTCGAGCGAGAGTTCGTGCCCTCCGAGGACCGCGGCTTCTTCGTGACATTCGTCGTCGCGCCGGAAGGGGCGTCGCTCTCGTACACGGACGGCTACATGCGCAACGTGGAAGAAGTTCTGGGGCGCACCAAAGATGTCCGGAGCTACTTCAGCATCGTCGGTTTTGGCGGCAACGTGAATCGGGGAATCATCTTCACGCGGCTCACCGACTGGGCCGAACGCGAACGCTCGGTGCAGGACGTGCTCAACGAGGTTCAGCCGCAGTTCATGGGCATCTCGGGAGTCTTCGCATTCGCGAGCAACCCCCCCGCCTTCGGTTTTGGCAACCCAGTGCAGTTCGTCGTGCGGCATCCAAACTTCGACTCGCTCGGCAAGGGCATGGATGCGCTCACCGCGCGCGCACGGCAGATCAAGGGCCTCCAGAACGTCGACACCGACCTTCGCGTCAACAAGCCCGAGCTCACGGTCAGCTTCGATCGTGACCGCGCCGAGGACCTCGGCGTCTCGGTACGCGACATCGCCGCTACCCTGCAGACGCTTCTGGGCGCGAGTCGCGCGAGCACCTTCACGCGGGAGAACAAGCTGTACGACGTGATGGTGCAGCTCAAGCCGGAGGAGCGCGCCACGCCCACCGATATGACGGGACTCTTTGTGCGTGGCCGCGACGGGCAGCTCGTCCAGCTGAGCGCGGTCGCCAAAATCGCCGAAGACGTGGGCCCGCGACAGCTCAACCACTTCAATCGCGTCCGCTCCTTCACCCTTTCGGCGGGCCTCGACGAGGGCTTCACGCTCGGAGCGGCGCTGGATTCGCTGGAGAGCGTCGCGGCGCAAGTGCTCCCGGCCGGAAGCAGCCTCGATCTGCAGGGCGAGTCGCGCGAATTCAAGGATAGTGGAAGCGCCCTGTACTTCGCCTTTGGGCTCGCGCTCATCGTGGTTTTCATGGTGCTGGCGTCCCAGTTTGAATCGCTCGTCCACCCGTTCACGGTGCTCCTCTCGGTACCGCTCGCCGTCGCCGGCGCGCTGGCGACACTTCTCATCGCCAAGGCCACGCTCAACCTGTATAGCCAGATCGGAATGATCCTGCTCATCGGACTGGTGACCAAGAACTCCATCCTGCTCGTGGAGTACACGAATCAACTGAAGGAGAAGGGGATGGAAACGGTGGAAGCGGTGCTGGAGGCGGGACGCATCCGGCTGCGTCCCATCCTCATGACCTCGGTGGCGACGATCATGGGCGCGCTTCCAATCGCTCTCGGGCTCGGCGCGGGCTCAACCAGCCGTCGCCCCCTCGGTTATGCGATAGTCGGGGGCCTGCTTTTTTCCACCGTTCTCACTCTCTTTCTGGTCCCCGCCGCTTACGTCATTCTCGATGCGGTGCGGCTCAGGTCGCGCTCGCCGGCACCCAGCCGCGTTCTGGTGGAGGGCGACTGATGCTGGCGCTCCTGTTGCTGCAGCTAGCCGCCACCGACAGCATTCCGCGCATAACTCTCCAGGAGGCGCTCCGGCGTTCCGCGCGGCACGATCCCGAGTACGTTGCGGCCGCGGGTGCGGTGGGGAACGCCGAGTGGGCTCGCCGAGCGGCGAGGGCGACAATGTTCCTGCCTTCGCTGAGCGCGCAGACCGACGCAAGCCGTTTTTCCCAGCCGACCTTCAACCTGGGAACCGCCAGGCCGCAGGACGTGGCGGTGAGCGCCAGAATCGATGCTCGCTATGACCTTTTTCTCGGCGGACGCAAGCTGGCCGAGCTGCGCCGCTCGCGAGCGGAGCTAGCGCGCGCGGAGGCGGGCGAGCTCGAGGTGCGCTTCGGCGTCTCGCTGCGAACGGAGCGTGACTACTATCAGGTGCTCGCGGACGAAGAGCTCACTCGAGTTGCGCGCGAGCGGGTACGTCGCGCCGAGGAGCAGCTCGTCGTAGCGAGGGCGCGCGTCACGTCCGGGGCGGCCGTGCAGACTGATTCGCTGCAACTTCGCCTCGAGCTCAGCCAGTCCCGCGTGGCGCTTCTGAGGCAAACCGCGGCGCTCCGGGTTTCGCGCTTGCAGCTCGGCAAGCGAGTCGGCTTCGATGGACCGGCGCAGCCAGTTGCCATTGACTCACTTCCACCGGTAGAGCTTCCGATCACGCTCGCACAGGCGGTTGCCGAGGCGAGAGACCGTGGGCCCGCGTTCGTAGCCGCGCGGGCGAGCGAGACCGCGGCGGAGGCGTTCGTTCGCGCGCAACGCGGCGGCTATTTTCCCCAGATCTCACTCTTCGCATCGAGCAGCGCCTTCGACGACCGCTACTTTCCGCAGGCCACGCGGCGCTCGTCTATTACGTTCTCCGCTTCGCTGCCCATCTGGAATAACGGACAGCGCGAGGTGGCGCTGGAAGAGGCAAGAGTTCTGCGAGATGTGGCCCGCGTCAGGCAACGCGACATCGAGCGTGGCGCGGAGCGTGACCTCACGGAAGCGTACGAAGCGTATTCCGTGTCGCGCGCCACGGTTGAGCTCAGGCGCGAAGCGCTGGTGGTCGCGCGCGAGAATTACCGGGTGCAGGACACGCGCTACAAGGCGGGGGCGGCGCTGATTCTCGACCTCCTCGCCGCGCAGGCGCAGTTGACGGAGGCCGAAGCAAATCTCGTGGATGCGCACTTCGCGGCGCGCCTCGCTCTCGCCGAGCTCGAGGCAATACTTGGCCGGCGACTTTTCACTGACAGGATCACACCGTGAATTATTTGCATCATATGCGCATACTCGCCGTTGTGCTGGTGGCGATCGCGAGCTGCAAGCAGGCAGACAGCGCCGACGAGGACGGTCCGGGTGGTGGAGCGGCTGGCGCTGGAGACCCTCCAGCGATGCCGGTCGACGTCGCCGTGGCGAAGAGTGACACAGTAGTCGACGCCATCAGCGCCACCGGGCAGATCGAGTCCGTACAGGCAATCGAGCTGCGCCCGGATGTGGAAGGCCGGATCACGGCAATCCTGATCGACGAGGGACGCCTCGTGGGCCGCGGCACGCCGATGTTCAAGATAGACGACGCGGAGCTGCGGGCGCAGATCGCGCGCCTGCAGGCTGACCGCGATCTCGCGCGCCAGGCGCTCGCGCGCACGAAGCAGCTTCTGGAGCAGAACGCATCGACGACATCGGAGCTGGAGCGTGCGGAAGCCACCGCGCGCGGCACTCAGGCGCAGCTCGACCTTCTGAATATTCGCTTGGCGCGGAGCACCGTCCGCGCTCCATTCAGCGGGGTTGTGGGGCGGAGGATGGTGAGTCTGGGTGACTACGTCACTAGCGCCACCCGCCTGGCGACCCTGCAGACATTCGATCCTCAGCGGGCTGTGTTCCAGGTTCCGGAGCGCTACGCTGAGCGGCTGGCACTCAAGCAGCGTGTGCAGTTTCACGTTGCGTCGCTTCCGGGCCGCGAGTTCACGGGCATCGTGGATTTCGTGGACCCCGTCATCCAGCTTCCCGCACGCACGATCACGATGAAGGCGGCGGTGGCCAACCCGAAACGCGAGCTGCAGGCCGGGATGTTCATCGAGGCTCGGCTGGCGACGGCGGTGCGGCCTGAAGCGGTTGTTATCCCGGAAGACGCGGTCCTCGCGCTGCAGGGCTCTCGCGTGGTGTGGGTGGTCAGCGGTGGGAAGGCGGTGCGGCGTGACGTAATCCTCGGCGTGCGCAGGCCGGGCTTCGTGGAGGTAACGAGCGGAGTAACCGCAGGGGAGCAAGTGGTGGTGGGGGGAGCGGAGCGGTTGGGGCCGGGGGCTCCGGTTAAAGCGACGGTGGTGCAGCGGGGGACGGGGGTGGTGGAGGAGGGGGGGAAGCCGTGAAATCTGGATTTGCCGCCGTTGATATGCGCCGGTGGGTCCTGGTCTCTGGTTCCTGGTCACATTGATCCGAGTCATCGCGACTCGGACATGAACTGCGAACGGGCCGCAGCTACGGCCGTGTTGACACTGCCCCCGGTTTTCTGCATCATAGGCGCTGCCAGTCCTCACACATGGAGGGTCTTCTTATGTATGTGATGCCCCGCTTCGCGCTATTCTGCTGCATGGCGGCGATCCTCGCCTGCGCCAAATCCGACGATGAGGTCGTCTCGGATACAGCGGCCGGTATGACAACCATGCCGCAGCCGGAGGCGCCTGCCATGATTTCGCTCGCCGACGTCGCTGGAAAGTGGCAAATGCGTGCCACCCCGGAGAGTGGAAAGGATACTTCCACCACGATTTACGTCCTGAACGCGACCGCCAACACGTCGGATTGGTCGATCACTTTCCCGAATCGTCCGCCCGTACCGATGCAGGTCACCACTGACGGTGACAGCATCATGGCCGACGCGGGGCCGTACCAGAGCGTCCGGCGCAAAGGTGTCCAGGTCACAACGCACTCAGTGCTGCGCCTTCAGAACGGCAATTTGGCGGGCACAACCGTGGCCAGATACACAACGTCCGGACCCGATTCGGTTCTTAACTTGCGAGCCGAGGGCACCAGGGCGCCCTAGATTCGCTGTAAGGAAATGGTTTAGTTCCGGGGCGCGGCGAAGTGGCGCGCTCCGGATTCGCGTCAGGTTCTGCGAGCGATCGGCAAGCCCTACCGGCGTCTGATGTCGCTCCTCGCCATGATCCTGCCCAGCCGCTTATCGAGCTCATTTGCGCGCCGCTTCGACAACTCGGCGAAGCAGGGCGCCCGCTTCACCCCCCAGAGCGGATCTTCCGACACCAGCGTGCGAATGCGGCAAACGCGGTCGCGTTCGGCCAACCATGCGCGCTGCTCTGTTCGCAGCAGCTGCACTTCGGCCGGCTCCCGCACGCCGCCCGCATCACGGCGCAGGGCAGCAATGAACATCTGATAGACGTGGTTCAGCTCGGCGGCGTCTCGCTCGATGAGCATCAGCAGGCATGCCGTTTGGTCGGCGAGTGCCAGTGAGCGACAGCGTTCATCGAGCGTCATAACCCTGGCCGCTGCCGGTTTCGCGGTGGGGCTGCCATACAATATGGCGGAACGTGGCGTTGCCTTTCGCCGATTGTCACGTATCGTGACTGGACGAGTGGTCGGGGTCGGGGTGTTCAGCAGCGCGCCGGCGGCGGAGTCGGACAATGTCGCGGCCAAAAGCGAGTCCATTGCCGGGTCAACGCTCTTCCCGCCGCTAGCCGAACTTTCCCCTCCGCCGGCCTGAAATACAACAAAGAGAAGAGCAGCCGCAACCAGAGCTCCCGCGATCGGCCACCAGCGCCTCCGCGCACCGCGAGCTTCGCCTGTTTGGTTCGCATCGAATGGAGCGTGCGGGCCAGTGGTGATCGGCTCGCCGAAACTGGGTTGCGCCGCGGTGACGCTGGTGCGTCTGTGGTACCGATTCTCATTTGCGCCGCGAGTATTGCTGGCAACATTCCCGGGCGTCAGCGTCCGCGTTCCCCAGCCAGCGTCACCGCCGCCCGGAACGGTGCTTACCGGCGGGGGCGTAAGCCGCGCCAGGAACTCTTCCGCGTCCTGCCAACGCTCGCGTGAGTCCTTCGCAAGACCGCCGTTGATGGCGTCAAGAAGAAATGCAGGAACGTCAGGCCGCAGCTCGTCCAGCGGTGGAAGTTGCTCGTTCTTCTGCTTGTGCAGCACCGACTGCAGCCCCTCGCCACTCCACGGCCGCCGCCCCGTCAGCATCTCCCACCCAACCAGCGCCAGAGAGTAGACGTCGCTTCCTGCGTCCGCAGGGCGGCCATCTACCTACTCGGGGGACATGTATGTCGGCTTGGCGACCGATGGGCCGCCTTTCGTGACCTGGATTCCACCGTCGAGAGCGCGGGCAATTCCAAAGTCCGCGAGCATTGCACGCCCGGATTCCGCCTCGATGAAAATGTTTTCCGGTCTCACGTCCCCGTGAACGCTTCGGTGAGCATGGCCATGCGCGAGCGCCGCGGCGACTTCGCGTAAAATTCGCGTGGCTCGATACAGGTTGAGTCGTCCTGAAGCGCGCATGACTGCGCGCAGCGTCTCACCGCGCACGTACTCGTTCACTATCGCGATGGCCCCGCCGCTGAGCTCCTCGACCGCAAGAGGCTGCACAATATTCGGGTGCTGAAGTGCCGGACTCGTGCGGGCCACGCGAATGAAGCGGGTCAGCGCTTCGGCACCGGTGCTGAATCGGCTGTTGAGAAGCTTGATCGCGACTTCGTGCCCACTGTTGCGGTCCCGCGCGAGGTAAACGACGGCCATACGCCCGCTGCCGAGCTCCTCGAGAAACTCGTAGCGCTCTGCGAGCTGGCGCACTTCAGATCGAACCACGTCGTTGGACATGGGTTGGCTCCTTTTGGAAACAAATGAAACCCCGGTGTAATCCCAGCGTTCCCGGTCCCTTGCGAATGCACAATGTCGCCTGGGGCGGCGGGCTTCACTGGCGATCGGCTTGGGCGGCGGGCTGCTTGGGTTGCTGGTGGGTCTTCGACGGTGGGCAATCCGGAAATCCAGTCTTGGACGCTATGGTATCTTCCAGCACGTTCGTACTGCCCGGCATTCTCGTGGCGCCCGGGGATCGTGGTTTGGCCACCGATCATCGGGCCGAGAGTTGCCAGGAGTTCCCAACTAAACGACTGGATACGTGCGCAGGACCGTCAGGGAAATTTTCGCCAGGTACGGCGCCATCGCGGTGGGGGTCTACTTCGCGATCTTTTTCGCCGTCCTTTTCGGCTTCTGGGCTTCAATTCATTTCGGCTGGCGGCCGGCTAGCTCGAGCGGCCAGGTCGGCGCCTTCACTGCCGCATATATCGCTACCAAGGTGACGCAGCCGCTGCGAATAGCCGCGACATTGGCGCTCACGCCGCTGCTCGCCAAGGTTTACGACCGGGTAACGGGACGACGTTCCTCTCCGCCCATCCTTTGAAATCCTTTTTCATCCTGTCAAAACCGGCCCCGACGGCCAGCGAGAATCAACGACGAAGGTTGAAGGGATGCTTCGGATGGAACGGATGCTTCGGATGAGCCGCATAAAGCCTGTTTGGAGCCCTTGCGCAGGAGTCCTGTAGGCCGGCGCGCTACACCCTGTCCGCCGGCAGTGCGTACCAGAGCACTGCACAAAAGTGGGCTACGCTGCCGCCCAGCACGAACAGGTGCCATACGGCGTGGCTGTAGCGCAGTCGCTCCCAGATAAAGAACGCTACCCCCGCGGTGTACAGCACGCCGCCAACGATCAACCAGCGAATGCCCGCGGGAGCCACGTGCGCCGAGAGCGGTTGAGCCGCGAGCAGAATGAGCCAACCCATGGCGAGATAGACGGCGGTTGAAAGAGCCGGAAACTTCGCGCCGAATGTGCCCTTGAGGGCGACGCCAACAGCGGCGAGACCCCACACGATGCCGAAGAGGGTCCAGCCCCAGACTCCCCGGAGAGAAATCAGTGTGAAGGGCGTGTATGTGCCGGCGATGAGAAGGTAGATCGCGGCATGGTCCAGGCGTTGGAAGACGGCCTTGGCTCGGGCACCTGGTAGGGCGTGGTACAGCGTCGAAGCGGCGTACAGCAGGACGAGGGTCGCCGCATACACGCTCGCCGCGACGATGCGCCATGGGTCCTCGCTCGCAATCGCGGCGATAACTACGACGGGCACGGCTACAATGCTGAGCAGGAAACCGATGCCGTGGGTGACGCTGTTTGCGATTTCTTCGCCCATGGATTGGGCGCGGACTGCGGTCATGGGCTGAAAGCTAATGACGCCAAGGGGATTGCTTCGCCCTTGCGCGACTCGCAAGGACGCACTCACGTCATTGCGAGGACACGAAGTGGCCGAAGCAATCTCATCCTTCTAGGTCTTCAGATCTTCACCCTCAACGACTCTGACCCCTTGAACGCTAGATCTTCACCCAGCACCACTCCTTGGAGTACGGTACCCTGCTCATACGATATCCTGACTTCGTCGCAACTACCACGGTGTCGCTCCAGTTGAACCCCACCCCGCGCTCCGGATCGTACAGGCCCGGCTCCTCCGAAAAGCACATGTTGCGACGCAGCATGGTGTAATCGCCCAGCGCGATGTACGGGGACTGATGCCCCTCGGTGCCGGCGCCGTGTCCTGGCCGGTGGTATACGTACTTCTGCACACCCTGCTCCACCTGATACTTGTGGATCTCGTACGCGACCTTGGAGCAGGTAGTGCCTTCGCTGGAAAGCTCCACCTGCATGTCGCACGTGCGCTGGCTCACTTCCCACAGCTTGCGCATGTGCGGGTCGAAGTTCCCGGCACTGTCGGCGATGATGTAGGCGCGATAGTTCTCATGCCCGTACCCGCCTATGCGAGCCGCGCCTGATACCTGCAGCGCCATGTTGCGGCCGATCTTGTTGTAGGACGGCTGATTCGGATGCGGATACCCGGTCACCGGCCCCGCTCGGCAGCTCACTCCCACTCTGCTGGACACGCCGTGATGCGCTGCGCCATTCGCGAGCTTGAGGTCGGAATACAGCAGGTCGTTAATCCACAGCTCGGTGGCCACGCCCACTTCATAGTCCGTGATGTCGCCGCCGTGCGTCAGGATGTAGTCACGCGCGAAGCCGTGCGCCCTGTCGAAGTACACGTATGCGCGCCGCCACAGGGCCAGCTCCTCCGGCGTCTTCACCTGTCGCATTTTCATCAGCGTATCCTTGATGTTCACCCACTCGATCTTGGGCAGCACATCCATCGCCTTCGCCATCTCCGAAGGATAGAACTCACCATCCACCCCGATACGCATGCCCTGCACTCCCTTTTCCTTGATGCCCGAGAGCAGAAGGCGGAAGAGGTCGACCGTTTCGCCGTACGTCACTTTTCCCTGATGCGGAAAGGCATCGTCGGCGTGCGGGAAGTCGAAGTACATCTTGCCGCCGCCGAACCACCACGTGGTCACGATATCGCGGTCGAGTCCCGGGTACAGGAACCAGGGGTCGGCGTCATCCTTGTTCATGAACACCGCCTGCGGCCGCTCGGTACTGCTGTGCCAATAGCCCGTCAAATACATGATGTTGAGCGGATCGCGGACGAGAAATGCCTGGATGTTGTGGTCATCGGCGAGCTTTGCCTTGAGGCGCGCAACGGTTGCCCTGTTCCACGTCAACGGGAGCCGGTCGTAGGTCGCGGGTGCGGGTGGTCCCTCCTCTCCCGCCTTCGCTTTGAGGAGAAGAGCCTCACTGGTGCCCGTTGCCTGGCTCTGGAGGACGCTCTTGAGCGATGGGGAGGCAGCTTTTTCCCCGATGGCTGATGGCTGCTGGTTGTCAGCAATCCGCAATCCACCGTCTATGGTCTGCATTCCCGCTACACGATCTATACGCGGCAGCATGCCAGCGGCAAGCAGTGCGGATGTCCCCTCGGTGACCCACTGGCGGCGAGTGCTCATCGGCCTTCTCCATTAGTGTGATCTTTTTGCGACGTGTGTCTGATTCTTACCGTGGATCTCTAGTAGGGCGCCATATGGTACCGCGCCATGTGCGGAGAGGGGCGCCTCGCCGCATCAAGCTGGAAACGCAGCGATGCCGCGTTTATCGCCAGGAAGCCACTGTCTCACGCGCGTAGTCCTCAAAGCGCTTCGGCGGCCCGCCAAGGATAGCCCTGGTCTCCTCGAGCTGCGCTTCGCTGGCGCGAAGCCCCTCTGCCTGGAACATCGCATACATCAGCCCGAAGTCGTACACCATCCACGCGGGGAGCATCTGCGAGGCTTGCTGTGCCCACGCGTCGAGATCGTCCCCGCCGTAGCGAACTTCCCGGCCGGTTACGCTGGTGTACACGGCCGCAGTTCCCTCTCCGGTTAGCGCTTCGGGGCCGGCGAGAGTGTACGTCTTTCCTTCGTGTCCCCCTTTCGTGAGGGCATTTGCGGCCGCCCTGGCGACATCATTTGTATCGACGCGTGAAACTCCGGCGCTCCCCAACGGCTGCGGGTATACGCCGTACTGCAGTATCACATCACGATACCAGACGTCGTTCTGGTAGAAGTTGTTCGGACGCAGAATGGTGAAGGGTATTCCGCTGACGGCGATCACATGTTCTATGGCGATCTTGGAAGCGAAGTGCGGCAGATGCGGTCCCTTGTCCACGTCGTGCACCGAGAGGTACACAATCCGTTCGGCGCCCGCTTTCTTCGCTTCGGCGAGGGCGATCAGTCCCTCCTGCAGCTCGGTCGCGGTCACGCCGTTGAGCAGGAAAACCCTGTCGCCTTTTTCGAATGCGCCCTTGAGGGTGCTCGGATCCTGCAGATCCCCGATGACGCCCTTCACCCCAGCCGGCAGCGCCGACGCCTTGTCCGCCGACCGCGTCATGACGCGCATTTTTTCACCCCGGGCGAGCAGTTCGCGTACGACGCCACTGCCTACAGTTCCGGTACCACCAAGAATTAGATGACCCATGTGTTGAAATACCCAGGGTTGAGAGAGTTCCAACCGCAACGAGCCCGGTGCCCGGTGCTCGGTTGTCACAGCGCGGTGAGCGGTGCCCGGGCAGGTAACCGCCGCGTATCACGTGCATACCTCAAGTCGTTCTTCGCAATCCGCAGTTCGCAATCCTAACCTATAGCGGACTCAATATCGGTAAAGTCAATCTCAGACATCTCCAGGAATACAGGGTTGGAAAGGTACCGCTCGCCGAAGTCGCAGACCACCGAGACAATGAGCTTGCCTTCGTTCTCGGGCCGGGCGGCCACCTGCAGGGCTGCCCAGGTAATCGAGCCGGAGGAGATTCCCGCGAAGATGGCTTCTTCTCGCACGAGCCGCCTGGCCGTGGCGATCGCATCGTCGTTCGTAACGCGGATCACTTCGTTGTAGATGGTTGTGTCGAGGTTTCCCGGCACGAAGCCCGCTCCGATCCCCTGCTGCTTGTGCGGCGACGGCTCCCCGCCGGAAAGGACAGGGCTCTCGTTCGGCTCCACCGCGACGATGCGAATGTCCCGCTTTTGCTCGCGCAGGTAGCGGCCTGCGCCCGTGATCGTTCCGCCAGTTCCAACGCCTGAGACGAAAATATCCACCGCACCGGCGGTATCCATCCAGATTTCCGGACCGGTCGTGCGATAATGGATGTCGGGATTAGCGGGATTGTCGAACTGCTGCGGCATCCAGCCACGATCGCCAAGCCGCTCGAGGATCTCATTCGCGCGCGCAATGGCGCCCTTCATTCCCTTGGGTCCTTCGGTGAGCACGACTCGGCAGCCGAGTGCCCGCAGCATGCTGCGCCTCTCGAGAGTCATGGTTTCCGGCATCGTGAAAACACATCGGAAGCCACGCGCCGTAGCGGCGTACGCAATGCCAATTCCCGTATTTCCGCTTGTCGGCTCGACGACCACCATTCCGGGCCGAAGAACGCCGCGCTGGATCGCGTCATCGACCATCGCCGCCCCAATGCGGTCCTTGACCGAGTTGAAGGGGTTGAAGCCTTCATGCTTCACGACGATGCGGGCAGGCAGCCCGTCCGCCAACCGGTTGAGCTGGATCAGGGGAGTGTTGCCGACGGTCTCGGTGATGTCACGGAAGATGCGTTGTGGCGTCATGATGCTTTTCAATTCTCTGTGTGGAGTGATTTAAGCGGATTGCGGAACAACGAAATGTCGGGTGAGCTGCGCAGAACCGCAAACATTGTTGTGGTCGTGGCTCGCTTCGGGGCTATACGCGAAGTTCGCGGTTGTCCGCCGTCCCGGTCCGCCTCATGTCATCGCGAGGCCTTTGACGTTGCCCGCTTCTTCTTCCTTACCGGCGGTGCGGGATCGACGTCCAACAACGTAAGCGCATCCACCGAAATCTCGCCGTAGCGAGCGACCCAATGCAGGTGTGGGCCTGTGACGCGTCCCGACTGACCCACGCGCCCGATAACCTGGCCGCGAACCACGGTGTCGTTTTCGGACACATTCGCTTTGCTGAGGTGAAAGTAGCCCGTCACGAGGCCGGCACCATGGTCAACATACACGGCTCGTCCAGCCAGATGGAAATTTGCTACCAGCGCGATAACGCCGCGGTTGCTGACACGGACCGGTGCTCCGGCTGCACCGGCGAAGTCGACACCGGAGTGGCGGCTGCGAACTTGTCCGTTGAATTCGCGCCCGCCACCAAAACGGCTGGTAATCCTGCTCGGCCGGGGCCGGGCGAAGTAGCCCCGCCACAGTCTAGGTGTTTCATGAGACCTGCGCGAAACCGCCATCGCCATCTCGCTCTCTCTCGCAATGCGTGCGGCGAGCGCCGAATCCGGTTCACGTCCGAAGCGAGGCGCGACGCTGAGCCGCTCGCGAGGCCTGCCGGCCGGCTCGGCGGGTTGCGCGCTTAGCGGGATCATCGCGGCGATGGTATCGATGATTCCGCTCATTCGGTGGATCATTACCTGCGCCGCAACGCTGTCATTCGCGTCAACCGAGATGCCGCCGAGCGCGCGAAGGCGGGTTCGGGCGGAGGAATCGAAGTGGAGCGGTTCGCCGGAAAGCAGACCGGTGACGCTGGTGAGTGAATCGGCGCCGATGCGGGCACGATGCACGAGAATCTGGACGATGGAGCCGGGCTCGGGGCGCGCGGGAAGCCATGTGACGACGGGAAGCGTGCCGGAATTCTGAGCGGATGCAGGGG
>JBPCJT010000011.1:0-5197 GCA_051005015.1 Gemmatimonadaceae bacterium
CTTAAGCAGGCTGTCAACGGCATCGCGGCCGAGTTGCTCCAGGCGCACATGGAGACGTGCGTCCTCGGGCGCGTCGAAGCGGGCGAGGGCAAGCAGGCGCTCGCGAGCCTCCGGAGTGCGCTCGCCAGGGTGATGAAGCATGGCTGACAGGACGTCCACGGTACAGAAGTCGAGCGAAGCGTCAGCGCGAATCGACCAACTGACGTCGAGCGGGGCATCCCGGCGCGGTCTGTGGGCATCGCTCGGCGCTATCGGGGCGGCGCTGCTTGCCTCGCTCTGCTGCATCGGCCCGTTGCTTTTCGTCACGATCGGCGTCGGTGCCGGGCTCGCGAGCACCTTCGAGCCAGTCAGGCCGCTGTTCACGGTGCTGACGATCGGCTTCCTGGCCGTCGGCTTCTACGTCGTTTACGGCAAGGGGGCCGCGGCGGGTGAAGCCCGCAAGGCTGACGGTACTTGCGCTGTGCCCCGGAGCCGCAGTCGCGACAAGGTGCTGCTCTGGATCGCGACCGTAATCGCACTCGTGCTGGTTACCTTCATGGAATGGTCCAAACTGCTCGTCTGACCAGGGGAGTGCAAAAATGCGGATAGCTCCAATGATCAGAATAGCGCTGGCGACGGCAGTTGCTGCGTGTCGTCCGGAAGGTGACCCATGGGGCGATAACGCCGGTGCCACGGCGGCCGAGTCCAGCGGCGCGACCACTACGGCCTCGCCAGTCGCCCTGCCTGCGCGTGCGGCCGACACCGTGCTTGCCGCCGGTCTCGTGAAGGCGACTTTCGATGTGAAGGGAATGACCTGCGGTGGGTGTGTGCTTGGCACGCGGAGGGCGCTCGCTAAACTGCCCGGCGTGCGCACCGCCGACGCCAGTTATGACGATAAGACCGGTAAAGGCCTGGCGTGGGCGGTGTATGACTCGGCGCAGGTAACGCCCGAGCAGATGATGGCCGCCATCCGGCAGCTCGGGTACGTCCCAACGAAGATTGGGGGCTGAAAGGCGTTAGACCGCGTCTTGCGGGCGGCTGTGTATTTGCCACGGGCCCGTAACGTCGAGAGACCAGTCATCCGGGCCTTCCTCTTCTGGCTGGTGTGGCCGGTACATGATGACCTTCGCGCGCTCGAGCGTGATCAGGCCACCGCCGAGCATCTCATCCAGTTCGGGGAGGATCGCCCTGATCTTCTCCTCCGTCTCGACGCACTCGATCACGATCGGCAGATCGAGCGAGAGGATCTCGATCCGGTCGGTGTGTAGCCTGCTGCTCGCCCCGAATCCCATGATTCCCCGTATGACCGTGGCACCGGCGTAGTGGCGCTTCCGAAGGAGCTCGACGATCTCCTGGTACAGCGGTCGCTTCCTGTACTTGTCGCGCTCACCGATATGGATGCGCATGAGGACGCGCTCTCCCTTGAACCCGTGCATGCCAATACCTCCTCGGCTCAGTAGTTACAGCGGTGCGAAGTCGTTCTCGGTTTGACCTGGCTCTGGCCGATACTGGCGCGACGGCATTTTCTCCACACTCGCACTACATCCGCCCGCGGATCGATAGAAGCTCACGCGCCACTATGAAACCCAGGTAGGTGGCTAGGAGCGATACGATCACACTGAGCACAACGTACAAACCGGTCCGCCCGTACTGGCCGCCTCGAGCAGGGCAAGCGTCTCGTAGCTGAACGTCGAGAACGTAGTGTAGCCGCCGCAGAACCCGATCGTGAGGAGCGCGCGCATCTCGGGACTCGCTGCCGGCGTCGCGAAGGTGTAGCGCAGGAGGAAGCCAAGGAGGAGAGAGCCCGTGACGTTGATGATCAGGGTGCCGAGAGGAAATGTCGCTCCCGTTCTCTGCTGCACAAACGTGCCTAGCAGGTAGCGGGAGACGCTCCCTGCGGCGCCGCCCACAGCGATGTACCAGATCATGCTCGGTCCCCTTGAGTCGGAGTTGATGGAGAGGCACGATGGTCCATCAGGTCGACAAAAAGACTCCCGCGCAGAAGCAACGTAGGAGTCATCAGCCGGTAATAGCGGCGGTTTGCGGCGAACTCCATCGCCGGACAGAATGTACGGCGGATGGTAATGCAGCCAGACGGAAGCGTCAACCAGCACCGCGGCTGCTGATACTGCCAGGGGGCAGACTGCTCGCTCGCTTACCGCGCTTCCCGCTGCGAGTTCGTTTCGTTGAGCGCGGCGCGCAATCCCCGCGCCAGCTTTGCTACGTCGTCGTTCGACCAGAAGTGCATGAAGAAAAGCCGCGGCTCTTCGTTCAGCAGGTGACTGTGCAGGCTGGTTACCTCGATGCCGTTCTCGCGAAGCGCCAGGATCACCGGATTCACCTCGCTGGCGATCATGACGAAGTCACCGGTGATCGCAGCCTTACCGCCGCCGGTGGGCTGGAAGTTGAGCACCGAAGCGAGTCCCATCGAAGGCGGGATCTCGATACCCCTATCCCGGATCGTCTCTGCCCGGGGGACATTCACCTGATACACGCCACCATTCACCTTACCGCTGTGGCCAAGCGCTAAGGCGATCTGCGCCGTATCAAGTCCCAACTCTCCCGCCGCTGGCGCGCTCGCTGTCTGTGAGGGTGTTCCTGTGAGCCCGAGGGCCGCGCGCACGCCTTCGGAAATCTTGATGGGATCGCCATGTGCATGCACGTGCATGTAGATGACGCGCGGCGACTCGTGCAGCACGTGGTGGTGCACGGCGGTCTGCTCGATCCCGGCCTCTTGTAACCGCGCCATGACTGATGCGACCTCCTTCTCCAGGAGCACCATGTCGCCCATCGCCACCGCACCCTCAGGAGTCGCCTTGAATGCGAGCCACGAGCCGAGCGCGAGCGCCGGTTTCACGCGCACACCGGCAACAGTTACCTGGAGATCACCGCGCGGCATGCCGAAGCGGTAGACATCTCCCGGCTGCATCGTGCCTGTGCGTCCCATTGCCTGATCAACCGCCTTCCAATCGATCTTGCGGGCAGGAGCGGCAGCGGCCTGCTCACGCGGCTCGGCAGCGTTTGCTTCCTGCTTCGGTGGGCTTTCTGTCGAGCACGCAACGCTCAGGAGCATGCTGCCCAACACGAGTGTGGTTCGTCTTCCGGTCGGCATCAGGCAGAGTGCTCCTTGTCAACGGTTAGTATGAATAGTGTGGTTCCCATCAATCCGATCACTCCAGCGACAATAAAGGGAATCGAGGGCCGGATTTGCCAGAGCACGCCGCCGATGAAGGCAGCGGGCGCGATCGCGAGGCTCCGGAGGAGATAATACAACCCTACCGAGCGGGCGCGAAGGTGCGGCTCCGCGAGATCGACGATGAGAGCCTTCCGGGCGGGCTCGCCGATCTCCCGCAATCCGCCCACGACGAAGGCCAGGACGAGCATGCCATAGCTTCGCGCGGACACGACGGCGACGGGGAAGAGCGAGAAGGCCAGAAACGTCGCCCCCACCAACGGCTTCCGCCCGATCCTGTCGGCAAGTCGAGCGGCGGGAATGTACATCAAAATCGCCGTGACCATCTGTACCGCGATCAACGCTCCGAACCCCGGAGCCGAGATACCGACAATGTTCGTCGCATAAAGAACGAGGAACACGTCCACCAGACCCTCGCTCGTCCGAATGAAGACATCCGATGCGAGCAGCTTCCGGAACGTCGCTGGCAGCGCATGCCAGACTCCGAGGATGTTCGTTGGCCCGTGCCCTACAGCGACGGGAATGTTCACCCGCCTCACGACCAGGACCGTTACGAGCGCGAGGACGATCGTTGTGACGAGTCCGATTCGCACCCCGTCGCGAATACCATGCGTGGCGATCGCGAGCCCGCCAAGCGTCGGGGCGATGACGATCGGGACTCGGCGAATGATGGATTGCACCGTGAAGCCCATCGCCCGTCTGCCCTTCGGGAGCGTGTCGCCCACGACGGCGAAAAGCGTCGGCGAGGCCATGCTCGTCCACGCCATGGCTAAGACGAGACCGATGAACACGAAAGGCCACGTGGGAGCGAGCCCGTAGACCGCATACCCGACGGCGGCAAGGCTGACGAAAGCAAGGAGCGCCTGACGCCGGCCGTAGTGGTCGGCGACCCAGCCGCCGGGATATTGATAGACGCCATCCAGAAAATCGCGCAGGCTGCCGTACAGGCCTATCGCTGCGACAGGAGCGCCAAGCGCCTCGAGGTACTTGGGTACGAAGCGCTTCCACAGCTCCTCGCCGAGTCCCATGAGGAACATCGCGCCCGACACGGCGACGGTGTTTCGCTCCAGGCCAAGGAACGCTGACACACGGGCCTGTCGGTTCGGCGTGAGGACTTCTTCCTGCGACTCGTTCGTCCACATGCTCATTTACGAGCGCAGTGGTATTGGAAGGATAGCAGGCTCATGGTGAAGCAGGATCGCTGGCGCGTCTGTCCGAGCACGCTCCGCTGTGAACACCATTTTCGTGGGCACAGTTGTATGATTCATCCGCGACATCTCCGATACGCTGACCGAACGATTTCCAATTCGAGCAGGGATTGATATTAGTGACTGCCGGCCTTCGTCATCCGCGCCGTGCATGGAACCTTCGTTACGGCGTCGCAGCCGCACGCAGAGCTTCGCGACATTTGGCCCCGCGCGGACGCTGAGGTCAAGAGGTTTGCGGGGAGGTAGGTTCGACAAGGACCCCATCTCATTGCGAGGTCACGCAGTGCCCGAAGCAATCTCCGCCTTGAGCCGAACAAGGGGATTGTTTCGCCGCCGCGCGGCTCGCAATGACTCAATCCATGGCGTTGCGGCTGCCAGGGCACGCAGTGGCCGAAGCAATCTCCGCCAGGACACGCTATGAGATGTTGTCTCCATGCGCGCACACCCGCGCCCGTCATCGGGCTCGTGGTGGCTGTAGTAACCCCGTGTCTCGCCCTTTCGCAGACACAGTCCGCGCGAGCCAGGACTGATCTCTCCAGCAATAGACTTGCACGTCCGGCATTAACCGCTGGTCAGCCGTCCGGCCGCATTCGGCTGGATGGCGTGCTGGATGAGCCGTCCTGGGCAGTGACGGATTCCATCGCCGACCTCACTCAGATCGAGCCGCGGGAAGGCTCGGTGCCGGCCGCGCGCACGGTGGTGCGTGTTTTGGCGAGCGGTGATGAGATCATCATCGGCGCGCGCGCGGAGTATGTGTCGATCTGCGATTTGTGCAAGCTGGCGGCGCGCGCGACGCGCGCGGCGCCCGCTACAGTGA
>JBPCJT010000012.1:0-14333 GCA_051005015.1 Gemmatimonadaceae bacterium
CTCCGAGGAAGATCGCGCCCAGCGCCTGAATGCGGGTATTCCCTTTGTCATTCGCTTTCGCGTGCCGGATGGAACGACCGAATGGGATGACCTTGTACACGAGCGAATCAGTTTCCCGAACAAGGACATCGAGGATTTCGTGATCCTTCGCTCGGATGCAACGCCGATCTACAACATGGCGGTCGTCTCCGATGACATCACAATGGGGATCACACTGGTAATGCGGGGCGACGACCACATTTCCAACACACCCAAGCAAATCCTCCTGTACCGGGCGCTTGGAGTCGAGGCCCCCCGGTTCGCGCACGTGCCAATGATTCACGGTACCGACGGCAAGAAATTGAGCAAGCGCCACGGCGCCACCGCCGTTGCCGACTACCAGAAAGAGGGGATTCTTCCCTCCGCAATGGTGAACTTCCTCGCGCTCCTGGGCTGGTCGCCCGGAGGCGATCGGGAGGTGATGACGCTCCAGGAGATGACGGAGCTCTTCTCCGCGGACGGCTTGCAGAAAAAAGCCGCGGTCTTCGATCCGAAGAAGCTGGAGTGGATGAACGGGCAGCATCTGAGCCGCATTGGCGCGGCGGAGCTTGCACCCATCGTGACACCGATGCTCGTTCAATCGGGTATGGTCTCCGAGGCCGAGCTCACAGAGCGTCGGGAGTGGTACCTCGCGCTGATCGATCTCCTGAAGATTCGCGCTCGCACGACGCACGACGTGGTTCGCCAGACCAGACCATATTTCGCGGCTGAGATTTCGTATGACCCCGATTCCACCGCCAAATCCTGGAAGGACGCTGACCAGACCGTGACTCTGCTTACTTTCGCCCGCGAACGCCTGGCTCAGCTGGCCGAATGGCGACCGGATTCCATGGAAGGCGCCTTAAGAACACTGGCGGACGAGATGGGCGTCCCTGCCGGCAAAGTCTTTCAACCGCTTCGAGTTGCGTTGACGGGAATGAGTGTGAGCCCGGGAATATTCGACGTACTGGACGCGATGGGCCGTGACTTCGCAGTGGCACGCCTCGGACAAGCGATCGATCACATTCGCGCCAGATGACATTTTTAGTTACAATCGTTGACGTGAATACATATATTTATAATGTTGGCAGGGACTAATGCTGGAAGGATCATAAGTGCAAAACCAGCGCTGCCTTAATGAGGCCACCATGAAAGACACACTGACTGTAACAGAGCGCAAAGTTTACAATTACCTGTTGGACTTCCTTGCCGAGCACACCTACCAGCCCAGCGTGCGCGACATTGGCAAGCGGTTCAAGATCAAGTCCACAAAAACCGTTTCCGAGCTGCTCCAGTCGCTTGCGGATAAGGGTTTCATCGAGCGTGACCCCTCCCGTTCGCGCGGTGTAAAGCTGCTCGGTTTCGAGGTCGCGAGAAAAACCAAGCCCGTTCCCTTCTACGGCAAGGTTGCCGCGGGCGACCCGGCTCTTGTCGAGGATAATCGCGTTGGCTTCATTACCCTGGACCGCCGCTTCGTCCCTGCGGACACCTCGTTTTTCCTGAAGATCATGGGAGAAAGCATGACTGGCCGCGGTATCTTCGATGGCGACTACGTGATGGTCAATCCCGAGGAAAGTTTGAATGAAGGCGAAATAGCCGTCGTTCGGATCGGCGAGGAAGCGACCGTGAAGACGCTAAAGCATCGCGATGGAAAGGTCGTCCTCGAACCCGCTAACCCGGACGAAGAAGAGATCGTTCTGATTCCCGGAGTTGACGACTTCAGTTTTCTGGGAAAGGTATGCGGAGTATTCCGCCCCTTCTGCGAGGAGACGCTCCAGGAGCAAACGATAGACTAGTTGGGAGCAGCGAGTGACGAGTAGGGAGTAGGTACCCGGCGGGTGGGTCAGAGAAGCCAGCTGGGAACCCGCCAAATGTTCCGTTGCTCCGCTTGTGGCTCTCTGGTTGCTACGGCGTCGCTATTTCCGCTGGGGCGACCTTCTCCGTCTCACGCCGTTCGCGATCCTTTCGCTCTCGAATCCGCTTTACCGCCGCCTTGAATTCGTCATCACGGGCCGCGCGCGCGGCGTGAAATGCAATGTCGCGGCTCATGTAGCTCAGAGCGCGCTCACGCTCCAAAACCGTGGGATTCGCCTGCACGTTCAGCGGCAGAAGCGCCAGTACTGCGCTTGGGATCTCGATGCTGCCAATGTAGATCTTCCTCTGATCCAGCCCGTACTTCTTGCCGTTTCGCGTGACGGTCCAGTCACCAGGTTTCCGGCCCCTGGGCGCATTGGCGGCGATCGAGTCCTGATGCGCGGTAATCCGGGCGACCAAGCCGCTGTCTATGCGCTCGAGCATTGTTTTCGGGGCGGTCACCAGGGGGCCGGGTGTACTCCAGAGACGCTGATCTGAATAGGATGGAACGACTCCCTGCGTCGACCCTCCACGACCAACAAGTGGGCCGGAACCACCTTGCGGAGCCATTGGCGCGGATATTGGTGGTGGGAGTTCCGTCGGCGTCGCTACAGGCGATTTCAGAGTAGGAGCGGGTGTCTTGCTCGAGCGACGTCCATCTCCTCCGCTTCGCCCCGCTGTCGTAATCGCTCGGTCAGGTATGGCAAGAAAGCCTATTCGTTCGGCGGAAAGGGAAGAGTCATCTCGCTCCGCCGGATTCCAGAACGGCGCCCCGATCCTGAGAACGTAAATAAGACCGGCGCCGACCACGACGTGGACGGCGACAGAAGCAATCCAGAATCCGCCAAGCCGTTGTTTCAAACGACCCCGACGTTAAAAGCGGACAGCACGCGCGCAGCCCGGGCGGCTGCCTCCCTGATACGATCCGGCGAAGTGACGAACGAAACGCGCACGAATCCTTCTCCTCCAGCCCCGAATGCTGAGCCGGGTAGCAGAATCACACCCTCTTCCATGAGCAACCGCTCGGCAAACGCGGCACTCGGCATTCCTTCCGGAAGCGCGAGCCAGCAATACATGGTCGCCCGCGGAACTTCGCACGAAAATCCGGCAGCCCTGAAGGCATCCACCGCCGCATCGCGCCGCTCGCGAAAGATAGCAATGTTTCCTGGCACGAACTCGTCATAACTCTCGAGCGCGGCCACACCGGCAGCCTGAATGGGCATGAACGGGCCGGTGTCCACGAAAGTCTTGACCTGCGCGAGCGCGGACGCGAACTCGGGACGAGCAACCGCCCAACCGCACCGCCAGCCGGTCATATTGTACGTCTTCGAAAACGAATGGAACTCGATCGCTACATCGCGAGCACCCTCTATCTCGAATATGCTCGGCGGGCGATACCCATCGAACGCAAGTTCTGAATACGCATTGTCATACACCAGGAGGATGTCGAGTTCCCTGCAACGGTCCACCACGCGCTTGAGATACTCCCGCGGTGCGATCGCTGCTGTCGGGTTGTTCGGGTAGTTCAGATAGATAATTTTCGCGCGACGAAGCACTTCCGCCGGTACGTCGTCGATCTCGACCAGAAAACTCGTGCGTGGTCTTAACGCATATTTGTACGCAGTGCCGCTACCCAGCAGCGTTCCGCCTATGTACGAAGGATATCCGGGCTCCGGAACGATCGTGACATCACCCGGCTCCAAATACGCGAAGGCCAGGTGGGAAAGTCCTTCCTTCGACCCAATGAGCGGGACCACTTCGGTATACGGGTCGAATGACACGCCGAAACGCTTATGCATCCAGCGCGACACTGCCTCACGATAGGCCGGCAGCCCAAGCGACCAGCCGTAGCGATTCATTGCGGGCTCGTGCACCGCTTTCTTGAGAGCTTCTATCGCTCGCGGTGGCGGCGAGAGGTCCGCGTCGCCCGCGCCAAGATCGATTACATCGATTCCGCGCGCCTGAAGCTCACGTTTTTTCTGCGGAATGCTGGCGAGCAGGTATACCGGAAGCTCCGAAAGCTTTTGCGCGCGTTCTGGCACAGGCTACTCCTCATCCGCGATTACGGGATTACTCACCCGGCTCACTCCCCCGACAACTACCTCCACCACATCACCCGCCACCAGTGGGCCGACACCCGCGGGTGTTCCGGTCGCGACGAGGTCTCCCGGATCGAGCGTCATGATATGGGATATGTAAGAAAGCAGCTCATGAATCGGGAATACCATCTCGGCGGCGGTGGATCGCTGACGCTCCTTCCCATTGACACGATTGAAAATCGTCAAGGTGTCCAGATCCAGATCAGGTACGGGCGCCGCGGCCACTGGACAGAAGCTATCGAAACCCTTGGCACGGGTCCACTGAGAGTCGCTCCGCTGCAGGTCTCGCGCCGTAACGTCATTCATCGCGACAACTCCACGAACCGCTGCGAGTGCTTCCCGCGAAGTTGCGCGCCGGAGCGTCATTCCAATGACAACACCTATCTCGCCCTCGAACTCAACGCGGCTGGACGCTCGCGGAAGTACGATGGGCGACCCTGTTTCAATCACGCTTGACGGTGGTTTGAGGAAGATCAGCGGCTCTGCCGGAACGTCATTTCCCATCTCCCTTGCATGATCGCGGTAATTGCGACCAACGCAGACGATTTTTCCGGGACGGATCATGCTGACTTCTTCCCGTAGAATGCCCGGATCTCCGGAAGCAGACTTGGCCAGGTCCCCGACAACCGGCGTGCGGGAGGAAGAGCGGCCAGCATCTCGCGTCCGTAACTCTTGCTAAGCACACGCGGGTCGCAGAGCACCACAACCCCGCGATCGGTCGCTGTTCTAATCAGTCGCCCAAAGCCCTGTTTGAGGCGAAGCGTCGCGTGCGGCAGCATGAATTCGCGAAATGCATCTCCACCGCGTGCTTCGATGGCATCACAGCGCGCTGCGGTAAGCGGTTCCGACGGTACACGAAATGGGAGCTTGCTCAGGACCAGGCCGCGAAGCGCGTCTCCAGGTACATCCACCCCTTCCCAGAACGAGGCAGTACCCATGAGAATCGCGCGACCCGACTCGCGGAAGCGACGCAGCAGAGCGTCACGCGAATCTTCGCCCTGTACCAGCAGCGGCCACCGCCAATCCGCACTGCCGGTGCGCAGTTCCTGCGCCGTTGCCCGAAGGTCGCGGTGGCTGGTAAATAAGCCGAATAATCCTCCGTCGGAGGCGTCGGCCAGATCGAGAATGGCGCGCACCACCCCATCGGCGTGCCCACTGGCGTCCACATTCGGTGCCGCAATATCCGAGGGTAGCGCCAGAATCGCCTGCCTTTGATAGTTGAACGGTGACGCAAAGATAGCGGTCACCGGCTCCAGGGTGGGCTCGCCCAGTCCGAGCCGTGCGGCGAGAAACCGGAAGTCGGCCCTGGCCGCTAGCGTGGCCGACGTGACTATTCCGGTCTCGATCCGATTCCATAGATCGTCGCGCAATATCGGTGCGATGTCGAGCGGCACAGCCGTGGCTGCGACGTTCCTGTCCCTGCCTCGCACTTCAATCCAGCGGACGGTTTCGTCAGCGGATGGTGGTGGACGAAGTGCGGCGAGGAGGCCGGAGGCGGCACTGTCGAGCCTGCGGACTATCGCACGCACTTCGTCGAGCAGGCGCGCAATATCGGCGCGCTCCTCTCCAGCGTTCTCGTAACGCTCGTGCACGGCCCGTAGTCCTTCCTGAAGAATGCGGATATCGCCCGTGACATCCGTTAGCGCAGCACCGAGTCCCGCCCGCCAGACCGGATGATTCAGGAAATCATCGGTAAGGCGGAGGGTCTGATCCTTGTTTTCCGCCAGCACCGAATCGAGAAGATCGAATAGCACTCCGCTCTTGGCGCGTGCGGAAGCGGCTGATGGTGCCAGCCGTTCGCGCAGCAGGTCGAGCGTGGCCGCGCTCCACAAATCATCCCTGCCGCGCTCCTCCAGCCTGTCGGCGAAGGTGTTCAACAGTCCCTTGCCATTCCTGTCAAGGCGAGCGAAGAGACGCTGTAGTCCTCGGCCCGTCACCGACGAGCCAAGGTGCTGAGCCGCGGCATCCTCGAAGTGATGCCCCTCATCAACTATCAAGCGCTTGTAGGCTGGTAGAACGGCCGCATCACTCCAGTTACCCTGCTTCCGCCGCACGGCGAGGTCAGCGAGCAGCAGGTGATGGTTGACAATGATCACGTCGGCCTGAGCCGCCTTTTTGCGGGCCTGGAAGAGAAAGCACTTTTCAAAGAACGAGCACTTGAGGCGCAGGCAGAGGTCCGGCTCCGCGGAGATTTCGTCCCAGACTTCGGGATGCGGTGGAGTCGCGAGGTCGCTCAGTGATCCATCGGCGGTGTGCTCCGACCATGCGCGTATTATCTCGAGATCCTCCGCCTTGTCACTCTCGAATAGCCCGCGTGCCGTGTCCCGCGTGTTGTGCAGGCGGTTGAGACACAGGTAGTTGCGCCAACCCTTGAGCAGAGCGAATCGGACCTGTTGATCGGCCAGCGCTCCCTTGAGGAACGGCAAATCCTTCCCTACGAGCTGCTCCTGCAGATTGATAGTGTTCGTCGACACGATTGTGCGCTCGCGGTTCGCTGCGGCCCAGCGCAGCGCCGGCAGCAGATAGCCCAGCGACTTACCCACTCCGGTTCCCGCCTCGAACAGGCCTATGCCGTGATCATTGTAGAGCGATGCAATTGCGCGCGACATCGCCTGCTGGCTCGGCCGGTTCTCGTAGCTTGACAGTCTGGCGGCGATTGGACCGGCGGGACCGAGCTCTTCCGCTACCTGGGTGGCGTCAATCGCGCCGGTCTGCGTGATTCGCGGTACTTCGACAACGACGTATAACTCGCTCGCCTCATTGTCGACGATCCCGAATCCGATGCCGCCACCGTGCATTCTGAGCGCAACCTCAAGGTCCGCATCGGAGGGTTCGAGCAGTCCTGACGGATGATTATGCAGCAACATCTCGCCGCACTGCGCGACACCCGGCAACGCCAACACTGCGCGAACGTCCCCCCGGGCCACTACCCGCGCGGAATGCACGATGCCATGCTCATCCACCGTCGCCACGAAGCACACCTCGCGCCCGCCCGCGAGCCGAATAGCCGCGCGAATTCCGGTCGCCGCGGACCTGGAAAGTCGGCTGGTATCTACGGGCGCGTGAGACAAGGACGGAAGTCAGGGGAAAGGATGGAGATTTACTGCGAACTGCAAACCGCGAAGTGCGAACGCAACTGCGAAAGGTAAATGGCGAAGCGGTCTTATCCGCAATTGGCGAATCCGCACGTTCGCGGTTCGCAGTTCCCAGCTCAATCCGCAATCCGTTTCATGTTTTCAACGGCTTCTTCTTCGCTGCGGGGAACAGGACGTTATTCAGAATAAGGCGGTAACCCGGCGAATGCGGGTGCAGCGAGAGATCGGTTGGCGGATTGCCGATGCTGTGCTGCGAATCTTCGGGATCATGACCGCCGAGATAGGTCCAGCTTCCTTTTCCGTAATCGCCATGAAGGTACTTCACCCAGGGCGCGCCCTCTTCCTCGGCGAGAACGGTGGCGCCTGGTTTGAGAGTACGACGCGAAAAGCTCGTCGTTACCCCGTAAAAGTCAGCGATCACGTTTCGGTGATCCTGCACGAGCATCGACGCCACCGGGTCGAACTTCGCGCTGAACCCAAATAGCGTAAAAGTACCGAGCGGCTGGCGTCTTCCGGGCACGTTAACCTGATGGCCGTCAATGTCGCTCATGGAGTTGGTGAAGGGCGAAAGCTCCAGGCGTGCCTCGCTGAAGGCGAATGACCGCTGCCACGCCATCTTTGAGTCCGCGTTCTCATCTACAGGTGTGCCATCGCCGAAGCTTCCGGCGATGTCGACGGTCTGTCCCGCGATGGCGAGCTCGAGCGTTTCAGTCGCGCCGCACATGGCGAAGATGAATCCGCCGTTCTCGACGAACTGCCGTATTCGCTCCGCAACCGCTTTCTTGAGCTCCGGAATCGTGCCAAAGCCGAGCTGCCGAGCCATCGCCAGGTTACGCTGCTGTTGCTCGACGAACCACGGCGCGCCCCGGTATGAGATGTAGAATTTGCCGAGTTGCCCGGTGAAATCCTCGTGGTGCAGGTGCAGCCAGTCGTACCTGCTGAGATCGCCGCGCATGACTTCCGCGTCCCACACCGTCGTGTACTCGATTCCAGCGTACCGGAGGGCGAGTGTTACAGCGTCGTCCCACGGGGGTGCGTCCGGAGGCGTATACACGGCGATGCGCGGCGCCTTCTCCAGCGGCACCGCCTCCATGTTTGCGCTGGCGATCTCCGCGCGCACGCCCGCCAGAGTCGCATTGTCGATGCCAAGCGCCGTTACTCCATCCAGCGCAGCCCGGCGCCGAATGGCCTGCACGTCCGGCAGGAGAAACGAGCCACCGCGGTAATTCAGTAGCCACTCGCCACGCAAGCCGTCCCTGAGAGTGCCGAACATGAGCCCGTATGCCTTGAGATGATTTCCCTGCTCGTCATCCATTGGAACAAGGATGTGCTGCGCCTGAACGGAATTCGTAGCTAGAACAACAGTAAGCAGCGCCAGGCACAGCGTGCCTGGTCCCACGCGCAGCACGTGCATCACGGCGTGGAGGGAATGCTGGCGCGTGCTATCTCGAGCTCCCGACGCGCCTGCGGTATCAACGCGCTTCCCGGAAAAGCGAGAATCAGATGCTCGAGCCGCATTATCGCCTCGTTGTTCTGGCCAAGGCGGCGGAGTGCTCTCGCCCACTCCAGCTCGGCTTCCGGGGCTTCCGGGGAAGCGGGATGACGCTCCGCAAGCCCGCGCCATATCGCAACAGCTCTCGCATCTTCATGCGCGGCTCCAGCAAGCCGAGCTGCGGCCGCGAGCAGAAGCGTTCCAGCTTCGGGAAGAGAACGCGCGCTCTCCTCGAATTCGGATACGGCCCGCGTTGTGTCGCCCCGCGAAAGCGCAAGGAAGGCACGTCCGACTGCGGGCGCGCTGTCCGCCCTGGTACGCGCAAGCAGCGCTAGTGCCGCCACCAGGTCCGGCGTGGATTCGGTCTGGGATGCAAGCATGCGGCGAGCACCCCGCAAGTCACCCTCATACAGCGCGAGCCAGCCGTAGACAGCATCGTCGCGTTCTTCACCATCGGATGCTTCGAGATGCGCGCGCGCCTTCGCGAGATCACCCCGCCGGATCCAGCCCCAAGCCACGGAGCGCGCCAGGCGAGCGTACTGGTCGGCAGGAATTCTCCCCCTCGCGCCTTCCAGGGCTTGAGCAGCTTCCTCGGCGCGCCCCAGTGCTGCCAGGGCGCGGAGACGCACGGGGAGGACCGCTAGCGCGGTGGCGCTCGTGTCGGACGACAGCGCGGCTGAGATGGACAACGCCGCGCGCGTATCCCCGCCATTCATTGCATCGGTTGCGGCGCGCGCCGCTAACGCGGCTGAGCGAGTGCGCACGTACACGGCCATCAGCGCGTCGCGCGCGACAAGCCAGGCCTGGGCCTCTTCCGCGCGCCGCGCGAAATCGAGCCATGCTGCAATCCCCGCACTATCAGGAGGAAGAGCGCGCAAGATATCCCAACCGGCGCGTGGAAAACCCCAGTCGAGCTCCAGCGCGGCACCGATGCGCCGAGCACTTGCCACAAGGGGCGCCGCAAGCAGCATTCTCCGCACCTCGTCGCGAGCAGGCGCAGGCGCGGGCGAAAGCGAGAATATCGCTGCCCGCTCGAGATAAGGGGCGCCAGACACCGCCTTGCGCCATGCCCCGGCGGATTGCGGCCATAGTCCCATTGAAGCACGAATCTGTGCCGCTTCGAGCTCGAGTCCTTCCCCAGAGCCGAGTACGGCTTCGGCCTTGCGCAACACGGAGTCCGCTGCACTGGAGAAGCCGTCCTGAAGCAGGAGCCTGGCGTACTCCCGATACGGTGCCTGTTGCTTCGGCGCCGCGCGCAGCCAGTCCTCAAAGGCGGCGCGCATCGCCGCGTCGTCGCGCGTTGACCGGAGTGTGCGAAGCTGGATCGCGCGCAGAGTGGCGTCCGTCGGACGGGCGATCAGCGCCGAATCAAGCAATGTCAGAAGCGAATCCGTCCAACCCAGCTGCGCATATGAACGCTCCAGGCCAAGCATGGCCGGAAGATTACCGGGATCGGCGCGCAGAGCCTCACGGTACGCGACGGCAGCGTCGCGATACTTGTCCGCTGCCTCGAGTTGCAAAGCGCGACCGTATGGTGTGTTGCTTTGGGCACCGGTGGATTGAACAGCCACGGCGAGAAGCGAGAGAACCGCGAACCTCAACATCTACGGACGCTCCGCATTAATGCGCTTGAAGTACTCGAGCACCGCGCGCCGTTCCTCGGGAGTCAGCCCACGAAGCTCGTTCCAGGCCGGCTCCCGGTACCGGACTGCATCGCGTCCGCGCGCGTCGCCCCCAGGGGTCAGGGCTTCCTCGCCGGCGGCGGAGCGCGACTCCCGCTCGCCCCGGTCTTCGCGCTCTTCCTTTTCCAACGACAGGCCTGCGTCGAGCAGCCGCCGAAAAAGCTGCTGCTGCCGGCCAAGTACGCTGGGGTCGAGACGACCCTGCTCCATGGCCTCAGCGAGCTGCCGCATCTCTCTGGCGAGTTCCGCCGCGCGGCCAGACGCGTCATCCTGTCCAGCCTCATCGAGCTCGCGGGCCATCCCGCGCTGCTGTTTGCCCAACGCGCGCGCCTGATTGGCGGCCGCATCGTTCATCTGCTGCCCGGGAATCGGAAGGAGTCCGGCAGCCTGCGCGTTGATTTGACCCTGCTGCTTCGCCATTTCCTGCATGCGCTGCAACATTTCGGTGAAGCCTGAAGCCGATTGCGCGCGCGCGGCGCGCTCACGATCGCGCACGAGCTCGCCCGCAGCGCGATTGAGAGCGCTAGCCGCTTCCTGCATTGCGTCGGCAGCCTTGGCGCTTTCTCGTGCCGTCTCGTCGAGCTGCGTAGTTGCCTGCTGTACCTTGCGGCGCGCTTCACCCACAGCGCCTTGAGACCGTGGCGAGACGTGGGCGGATTTCCCCGCTTGCTGCTGCAGCCGCTCTCCAACACGCTCCGTTCCCTGCTGAATGGCGCTTTGCTCGCCGCGCAGGGGGCCTGACTCCGTTCCGGACTGAGCGCGCTGAGCCAGTGACTCCTGCTCGCGCGCAAGCTGCAACATTTCCTGGACGGAGCGGTCCAACTCGGCTGTCAGATCTTCCTTCCACTCATTGATCTGGGACTCTCGGGCTTCAGCGAGCTGTTCTGCGGCTTGCTCCATCTGTTGCGCGGCTTCCTGCGCCGCCTTCGTCTCGGCACTCTCTTGCCCGGTTTTGGACTGGGCCCCCTGCTCTCCCGCTTTCGCCTGGCCGCCTTTCTGGCCCGCCTTCTGTTGGCCACTCTGCTGTCCGGGCTTCGCCTGTTCACCCGCACCGCGCTCAGCTTCCGGCGACTGCGCAGCACCCTTCGATTCCGGCGACGCGGCTGCCCGGCGCAGCGCTTCCGCGGAACGGTCCGCGCTTTTCGCAGCCGCCCGAAGCTTGTCAGGACCAGTTTCGGCGTTATCCTGCTTGAGCCGGTTGGCGAGCTCGTCTATTTCACGCGACAGCTCGCGGGAGCGCTCGGCCAGGGGTCGGGCGCGCTCGGCGGCGTTCTTCTCGCCCCGCGCCATCGAGTCAGCCATCGCGCGTTCCCTGCGTGCCAGCTCCTCGGCGTCGTCGCTCAGTGTCTGCATAGCTCCCTCGAGTGCCGCGCGCTTGAGCATGCCCGCCGATTTTTCCAGCTGTTCGCGCAGCCGTTTCTGCGCTTCCGCGAGATCGCTGAGCGAACGCCGGACATCTTCGGAGGATAGGCGTTGCGCGGCTTCCGTCAGCTTCTGGAGCTGTTGAGCCATGTCACCGCTAAGGGCTTCGCTAAGTAGCTTCTGCACGTCGCGAAGCTGGCGCGCGAGCGCGGTATCCAGAGCCCCCGCCGCCCGAAGCTGCTGCTCCAGCGCGCGCGCATCTTTTTCCAGTGCCTTGATCTGCTCCCTTAGCTGCTCCTGCTCTTTCGCGAGCGCGCGTGCCTTGTCTGCTGATTGGCTGGACATTGCGGACTGTTTGGCGGTCTCGCTCCTCTGGCGTCTGGCTGCCGCGCTTTGTGTCTCACGCTGTCCGCGCGAGCGCGCTGCGTCACCCGTTCGCTGCTCCAGCTGGCGTTGAGAGAGAGCCGCGGCGCCGGCCCTGGCGGCGGTCGAATCCGCCAGCGTGCGCGCCATTTCGCGCCGCTCGCTCAGACTCGGCACGCGCAGCACCAGCTCCCTGCTCTCGGCGCGCTGGCGCCAAGGGGAGCCATCAGTCGCCGTCAATACAACGCGCAGCTCATCGCCGGGCTCCAATTCGCGCGCCGCGAGATCGAGCGGCATCTCCCCGCCCCATTCCGGCTCACGAGGCGCCGCCACTGCCTGAGTCACCTCCGGCAAGGCGCGTACGCCTTCGAGTACCCGCCAGCTGCGCAACGCGATTGAAGCAAGCCCATAGTCATCCATCGCCGCTGCCCGAATGCCAATACGGTCAGTCGCGAGAACGACTGTGTCGGACGCCGGCGCGAGAATTTCGATTCTGGGAGCGGAATCCGGAACAACTTCAATGTCGAGCGGTGCCGGCATGTCGGGAACGAGACCGCCCGCAAAACGCGCCGACCAGTGCCACCGTCCACTCGCCAATGCGGATAGCCTTCCATTAAACCGTTGCCCATCCGGGGCGAGACGCAGAGTACCACCCAAGTGAGCCAGGACAACGCTCACCAGCGCCGTGGACGCGCGGCCACGAATGGAGAGCGCGGTACCGCGCGGAACGCGTATGGGCTCACCAGCAGGCAGTACTTCGGCTTTGCGACGGAGGTAGGAGGGATACTCGGCGCGAAGATCAACATCGCCCACAAATGGACGGTCGGTCACCCTGATGATTATTGTATCGCTCGCACTGCGGGCATCCGAGGCAACGAGCATGACGTCCGCATCCAGCGGGCCGACCATGGTGACAGCAAATCCGCTCGCAACCGGCAGAGTCTCAGACTGCCACGGCGCGCCGGTGACGCGTCTTTGCAGAGACACGAACCGCCTCTCGGAAGCACGGATCCTTACTCGCACGCGTTCGCCTCGCATGATAGCGCGCGGCGGATCGACAATAGCAAGTGGTTCCAGCAGCGAACCGGTCCACGCTCTCACGGGATGCCTGAGAGCTCGCCACCCATCCGGAGCAGCCTCACGCGCGGCAGCCAACAAAAACACTCCAGCGGTCGCGGCGGCCACCCCAAACATACCGAGGCGCCACGCACGCCATTGCATCAGCGGCGCGAGAACCCAATCCGACCCGAGACGGTCTGCGAGGACACGCGAAGCACGATTACCAAGCGCACCCGTTGCACCCACCTCCAACGCGCCGCGCAAAGACCCTGCGCGGAGAGCCCGTTCGCGCTCGATCGCCGCAGCCACATGCTCACTTCCCGCCGAACCGCGAAGATCGCGGATGGAGTACCACATGGCCAAGCACACCAGAAGACCCACAGCGAGCCAGGCGGCGAGCGGCGCGGAGGGGTGCGTGATCCAGCGCGCATCACCGAGAGCTACCGCGCTCACCGCCGCAATAACCAGAGCCACCGCAAGGGCCATGGCCACGCCGCGCGTAATAATGGCTATCGAAAGCCGCATGCGCTCGCGTGCTACGAGCTGCGCGACCGTCATGTCGAGGGCCTGCTCGTCACGGCATATACAAACAGGTTCACACCCATTCGGAGCGCGGCTTCATGGAGCTCCGGAGGGTCCTTGTGCACTTCAGGATCCTCCCAGCCATCACCAAGATCGGTCTGATAGCTGTAATACACCGCAAGTCGTTCCCCCATGAAAATGCCGAGACCTTGGGCCGGTTTTCCATCGTGCTCGTGGATCTTGGGAACGCCTTTCGGAAAGTCGTACACCACGTGATACACCGGGTGAGCAAGCGGGACATCGACAAGCGGCCGGTCGGGAAATACACGCTTGATTTCGCGCCGGAAGCTGGAATCGAGTCCATAGTTGTCGTCGACGTGCAGAAATCCGCCTCGCGCGAGAAACTCACGGAGCCGGACGATCTCGGCTTCGCTAAAGCGTATGTTTCCGTGACCTGTAACGTACAGGAAAGGATAGTTCCAGAGCCTGTCATCCATGAGCGACACGCGTCCTTCCGCACGATCAATTTCGAGTGCTGTACGCCTGGAAATAGCGCCGATGAGATTGGGAAGACTGGATGGATTCGCGTACCAGTCTCCGCCACCATCGTACTGGAGTCGGGCGATGGCCAGCCGCGGCTGCGAACCGGCGGTGGCGAGAAGCACAGCAACTGCTGCAGCGCGAAGAATCACGTTTCCTGGGCGAGACGGTAGGCAAGATTTCGTGGCGCACCGGTTTCGGCGACCAGCGTCCGCGCCACATCGCGCGCTGTCGCGCCCGCCGCGCG
>JBPCJT010000013.1:0-40368 GCA_051005015.1 Gemmatimonadaceae bacterium
GCATGGTATTGAGCGAATCACCGCACCAATCCTCGGCGATCACGAGAAGGCGCCAGTGCCCGGTAATAGCACGGGCGCGATCCACCAACCTCTCCGAGACTCGACCAGCTTCGTAGGTGGCTAGCCACTCGGCGCGCTTGGAGTCCGCCGCGGAAAGAAACTGTTGAAATGTCTGTCCCCCCGAATACAGCTCGCGCAAGGAAGGGGCGGGAGCGGTGGCCGGGGAAACGCCAGGAGCTCCAGGTAATTCGAAGCTCGCGGCCGAGTCGGCGCAAACGACTGACAGGGCAAGCAAGTGGTGGAGCAATCCAGACGTGATAATCATGCAGGAACGGGAAATTGCCTTTGGAGCATCGCCAACAGGGTGAATATATCAAGTGCCCGCAGGGGTAAAGACCGCCGTGGATCCAAGTCGGCCACCATTTACAGTCATCCCATAACCAGGGGCGCATAGCCTACTTCAACCCCCCCGGTACGATCGCGCCCGCACCGAATCTGTCGCGCACCGCATCCACGCTCCTTGCGAGAGCGCGATCGCGGTCGGTCTCGGCGCTCGGTTCCCCCTTTCGCTCGAACAGCGCGAGCTGCCTCCCGCCCTCGCTGCGCGCGAGTGAAGAAAGCGCGACACCGAGCAGGCGCGCACGGACGCGTCGCGCACGCCGGAGCTTCGCGAGCAGCTCGCGCGCCGTAGCGAAGATGACGCGGTCGGATACGACCGCCTCCGTGAGAGTGCGGCTTGCCTGACGCGTCTTGAAGTCGTAGTCGCGAATGCGAACCGCAACCGTTCGTGCCGCCAGCCCGTCAGCGCGGAGATCGAATGCGGCGCGAGTGACCAGCCGGAGCAGCTCCCGCTCGAGCTGCGTGTCGTTGCCGAGGTCCTCGGCGAAAGTCTCATCGCGGCTGATGCCCTTCGCCTGCTCACTCTGCTCCACCGGACTGTCGTCGATGCCGCGCACACGATTGTACAGCCAGCGTGCCTCGCGCCTGCTGGTATTCAGCCACCGAGTGAGTGTTGCGAGATCGTATTGCAGTACATCGTCCACAGTTCGCAGGCCCAGCCTGGCGAGCCGCTCCTGAAACTTCGGGCCCACCAATGGAATCTCGGCTAGCGTAAAACGCCGCATCCACGCGGCTTCGCTTCCCGCCTCCACGATGTGGACGCCCGACGCGCCACCTCCCGGTTTTGGCTTCGCGGACTCCACCGCCATCTTGGCGACCAGCTTCGAGGTGCCGCCCCCTATGGAGACGGAAAGTCCGGTATTCTCGAACACGGCGGTGCGGACGCGTGCCGCCGTGGCCGTGAGTGGCTCTCCGCGATATAGCTCCTCGGTGCCAGCCAGATCGAGGTACCACTCATCGATGCTCGCAGTCTCCACCACCGGCGCGAAGCGCGCGAGCACCCGGCGGATCTCGCGGCTCTTCTCCGAGCAGGCGCGGCGCGGAATGGCGACACACAGAGCATCGGGACAGAGGCGCACCGCCCGCGCGATCGGCATGGCGGAGCGAACTCCGAACTTGCGCGCCGCATAGCTCGCCGAGCAGACGACACCGCGGCTGTCTCGCGCTCCACCGACAATGAGGAGGTCGGCGGTACCGGCTCCTTCGGGGTCGACCAGACGCGCGACAGCGACGTAGAATGCATCGGCATCGGCGAGGAGAATGCGGCGAGTCGCAATGGCGCGCGTCATGCTATCCGGCGCGTAGCGCTTCTACCCCCTACACATGGCAGCTCCCCAACCCGCGTTTACTCAGATATTGCTGATGATACTCCTCCGCGCGGTAGAACGCCGAGGCCCGCGTGATCTCGGTGACTATCGGCCTCCCGAACCGCGTGCTCAGCTCCAGCGCTTCCTTTGACGCCGCAGCAGCCAGTCGCTGCGCCTCATCGTGATAGAAAATGGCGGAGCGGTACTGCGTCCCGACGTCGGGTCCCTGCCGGTTGAGCGTTGTCGGATTGTGGCTCGTCCAGAAGACCTCCAGCAGCTTGTCGTACGACACGATGTCCGGGTCGTACTGCACCTCGACGACTTCAGCATGACCGGTTCGCCCCGAACAGACGTCCTTGTAAGTTGGGCTTTTCATCGTGCCGCCAAGGTACCCGACGGCGGCATCGGTTACTCCCGGAATCTTCCGAAACAGCTCTTCCACACCCCAGAAGCATCCAGCGCCAAAAGTCGCCTTCTGTATCGATGTCACAGATTCGCTCACTTCGAATCCCCCGTTCAACCTACGCGAGAAAAACTTCGTCCAGCGGATTGCGGATTAACTGCGACCTGCGAACTCTAGTGCCGTGCGAAAACCCTCGTCTTTCCCTGCTTGTCGAACGCCAGCACCTCATAGGAGTCGCTCCGCGGGCCTTCCATCCCGGGCGAACCCATCGGCATCCCTGGTACGGCGATCCCAACAACCTTCGGGCGCTGCTTGAGCATTTTCTTGATGTCGTCCGCCGGCACGTGTCCCTCGACCACATAACCCCGTACCACTCCAGTGTGGCAGGACGCCAGCCGATCTGTGACACCGAGCTTCCGCTTGATGGGGTCCAGGTCAATCGTGTCCTTGACCGTCACCCGAAAACCGTGCTTTCGCAGATAGTCCACCCAGTTCTTGCAACAGCCGCATGTGGGACTCTTGTACACGGTTATTGCGATCAAATCTGCGTGGTCCGCCGAATGGGCCCACCCAGTTCCAGTAGCAGAGACAAACGCGAGCGCAGCGAGGGCGAAATAAAGACGGCGAGGAGTCATTAGAAGAGAAGATTGCGGATTGCGGATTAATGGCGAACTGCGAAGATACCAATTGTGATCGGATTCCCCCCCTTGCACCGTTACCTGCGAGCCACGATTGGCACAGATGCCCTGGTCGTATCCCACTCGAGTACTAACACCGCATCCCCCCCTCGTGGTTCCACACCCACGGTGAATCGGTCCACTGGCGCCGCGAGTACCTCGGTGCTCATGTCGATTCGAGCAAGGTCATCTTCGGCATGGTAGTCGGCATCCGGCGGCGGGCGTTTGTTGATGATGAGCTTCCACCCGGAGCGCGATGGGAGGGCATACAATGTATACGTTCCTGCCGGCACCGGAGTGCCTCCGATCGTGAGATCGATGCTGGTGGTGAGTGAAGTCGCACTGCCCGCACCGGCACGCCAGACAACATCCCACGGAACTATTCCGCCAAAGATCACTCGTCCGCGCCTGGCCGGACGCCCGTAGTCGATGGAAAGCTGCCCCCCTCCCACGCTCGCGCGCACGGTGTCGCGGCCGGATAGCGGCCCCAGCGCACCGTTATTTGGCCTCCGAGCCCAGTCTTCGATTACAGCGCTTGCTGCGTCCCACGACACCCGGGAGAAGGACGCGCCGCTTGGTGGTGTGGACCGATCGCCGAAGGACACGTACCGGCCATCCGCACCGATACGCCCGCGCATTGTATCAGCTTCCGTTATTAGATGAGCTGAATCCGCCCCAAACCGGCGCACGACGCTTTCGAATGACTGCCCTCCAAGTCCGACAAATCGGACTCGCACTGGAAATTCGGATGCCGCTGAACGCGAGCGGACGATCGCCGTCTCCTCGAGTCCCGTCGAGAACGGGAAATCCAGCATGGTACCACTGGGTGCGCTGAGCATCCTGGTCTCGGTACTATCGGCTCTCTGGCTGCGCAGTGCGACACTGTCTCCTCGTGCGCTGGCTGAGAAGCGTGCGGTTACTGGTGCGTCCAGCGCCAATCCACTCGAGCGCTTCAGCTCGAAGCGCTCCATGGAGCCGTTCGGTGAGAGCGAGACTGAATACTCCGTCCGCTGAATACTCGGAGACCGTACGACGACTTCCCCTGTTACCACGTCAGGCCGACGTGTGAATCGCTCCACGGCAACGGTATCCGCGCCGATGAGCGACACAAAGCCAGCTCGCTCCTCGATCATTGCCGAAGGTAGCGTGGCTGCACGCGCACAGTACATGCATGCGGCGCAGGCGATCAGAGAGGCAATGCGTGACATGGGATATGGAGTCGGGAGACTGGACTGGTGGACTTGAGTCCACAGGGAATTGTTCGCCAGCATTCTGCACCCTGGAACGCTGTGTAGCAAGCCGCCCGGACTTGCCATGCGCGTGCGTTGTGTGCAGCACACCATTGACAGATAGACTGACAATGTGACGCTTCGTGCCTTCTGCTCGACACTCGCCGTACGCCGAATCGTTCTGGCTGCTACATGTTGCTTCCTGCCTGCAGTTCCTTATCCTTTGCCTCCGAATCGGCGCACGTAATTCCGTTGGGTTCTGCTTCGTGACCGTCTGACCAGAATGACACCTGCTTCCGAACCCTCGCGTATTCCCCAAGTGCAACCAGCACAGGACGCCCTCCGCATAGTCCAGGTTGCCAACCCAGCCTGGGTGACGGAGCTCGCAGACTTGGAGCGGAGGTACTCCACCGACGAAGAACGCATGCGCCTCGTTCTGACACTCGCCAGAGAGAACGTGCTTCGAGACGGTGCCGGCCCGTTCGCGGCGGCGATCTTCGAGTCGGACACAGGGATGCTGGTCGCAGCCGGAGTGAATCGCGTGGTGCCCCTCAACAATTCAGCGCTTCACGGGGAAATGGTGGCCTTCATGCTGGCGCAAGCACGCCTCGGGTCTTACACGCTCGGTGCGCCCGGGATGCCACGGCACGAGGTGGTGTCGTCGTGCGAGCCGTGCGCGATGTGCCTCGGCGCCACACTCTGGAGCGGGGTGCGGCGCATGGTGTGGGGCGCCTCACGCGAGGACGCGACGCGCCTGAGCTTTGACGAGGGGCCGGTGTTTCCGGAGTCTTACAAATATCTGGAGAGGCGGGGAATCGAGATAGTTCGCGGCATTTGCCGTGAGGAGGGGCGTGCGGTGCTGGAGCTCTACCGGTCGAGAAGGGGAGAGATCTACAACGGCTAGCCCCGCGAGAAGGAGGTGTTATGCGATGTCCTGTGACTGTGCCTGTTACGGCTGGGACGGTGGCGGCAATCATTGGCTGCACTGCCGCGCCACGGCAGAGTGACCAGGAGTCTGTGCTGGGCGAATGGAATGGGCCGCACGTCTCGCTTGTTCTCACGGACTCAGGTGGCACGATTGAGTATGACTGCGGCAGCGGGAGATTGCGCGCACCCGCCCAACTGGACGCGTCCGGAGGATTTGTCGTCCCGGGCGTCCACATCCGAGAGCACGGAGGACCGGTACGGGTAGGTGAAGTGCCCGACTCCCTGCCGGCTCGATATGTGGGGCGGCTGCGCGGCGGCCAGATGACCCTGCGCGTTTTTGTAAGTAGTGATACCCTCGGATCGTTCACGTTGCGGCGCGGTGCCCCTCAGCAGCTCGTCAAGTGCCTCTAGTCGGGCGCGGCACAGTTTTCCGGCAAACTTTTCAACCGCGCCGAGCCAGACGGGGTTGGGAGACCACGCCGAAACCAGTACTGAACGCGGTCGCATCTCCATTCGTCTCCGTTGCCATTAGCACCGCGAGATAAACATGCTCAACCACGCGCACAGGGAGGCATCATGGACAGTGCGATGAACACTCGGGATGACGCCGGCCAAGGATTCGGCGCCGGTGCAGGTCCCCTTCAGCTTCCAGCACCGCTTGTCGAGAAAATCCAGCAGGTACAGCGTCTCATGGGGGAAATCAATCGGGATCTGGGACTGCCTCCTTATGGGCCCGGGGGTGATCCTGTAACTCCGCCGGAAGTGATCCCTCCTATGGTATTTCCCAGAGACGAGATCGAGCGGATTCGTGACTCCATCTTCGGAAGCATCCTCGACCGGCAACCCGGAATTCGGATTGCCGGCGTAGAGATGACGCAATCCGTCCAATTCTTCAATCTCGATAAGCAGAGCAGCGGAGCCGGCGGCGACAATTCCGTGCCGCTGGTAGCGAACAAGGAGTTGGTGCTCCGGGTGTTTGTGGAAACCCGTGCCGGCCTCACCGGTTACATCCCCGCCCGGGTTACCGGCAGGGTGCGGGTAGGCGGGCAGGACTTCGCACCATTGAATGGGCCGCTGCAACCTCAGGAGCGGAGTCTGCTCCGGCGGGCCAACATGAACCATACCTTGAACTTTCGGATCCCCGCGGCGGTGTGCCGCGGGACTCGGAACATTTCGGTAAGGGTCTTCGATGCTGCCGCGGCCAACCCTCTGGTTGGGGTCGGTATTTACATCGATGCTTCTCTGAAATTCAGCAGCACGTCGGAGACATTCGCCGCTACGTTCCGTGACGTACCACCCTTGAAGGTCATTGGTGTGATGGTGCATTTCACCGGCAACGGCCTCGATCTGCCCGCTCCCCCCGGAACGAGCCTGGTGGACACGCTCGTGCGTTTTCTGCCAATGTTTCCCATCCACGGGTTCGACTTTGGGCCATGCGTGGTGCTGGATGCAGGCGAAGACCTCAAGGTAGCCGCGGGATGGAACAATCTGATCAACACCATCGCGAATCTCCGTAGCGCTTCCACGCAGCGGGCGATCTTCGTCGGACTGTTACCCGCCAACATCACGGGGCAGGTAAACGGAATGCAGCGGGGAATCGGACGGCCCGGTATCGCCATTGCGGCCCGGGACGACACCCGGGCCCTGTCGCATGAGTTCGGTCACGCCACGCTGATCGACCACGTCGATGCGGGCGGAGCGCCGGCACCCTTCGACACGAACTACCCGAAGTACGGGACGTTCCCCTTTGGCAGCATTGGCGAGTTTGGTTTGAACACGGCGCGGATGACACTGTTCAACCCTGCGGCGACGCAGGATCTGATGACCTATAGCGACAGTGCAGACGTACCTTTCCCAGCCGGCACCTGGATTTCGCCGTATCATTACGAGCGGATAATGAACGCGCTGGTAACGTCGGATGGCACCGGCGACTACCCTATAATCGCCTCGATAATCGTGACGGTGATGCTGTTGAACTTTCGCGTCCACCGCGACGGCAGGGTGGAGTTGCTCCCGAGCTATCAGGTAGCCGGGGTCACTTCGCACGACACCAATCGGCCAGCCCGACCGATGATGCTCGACGTCATCGGACGGAGCGGAGAGATAATCGGTAATTACCGGTGCCACGTGCACAACCCATATCAGGACCCCGACGGCGCGTATCTGGATTTCCATGAGGTGCTGCCCTGGCCGGAGGAGGTGACACGAGTGGTGTTTGTGCGAAAGGGCGAGGTACTGCAGACTATCGAAGTCAATGAGCGCGGACCGGAGTTCCAGTTGAGGGACCTGCACCGCGTAACGCGGGATGGCGATCTGGCGCGGGTGGAGTGGACGATCGGCGACGCCAGCGAGCCGCACCACGCGATGGTTCGCTACTCCAATGACGATGGGCAGACCTGGCAGGCCGTCGCCGCGGGTCTCACCGACACACGCTATCTAGCCAACCTGGATACGTTACCTGGCGGTGAGCGGTGCCGCTTCCAGGTTGTTGTTTCCTCGGGACTGCGCTCGGCGGCGGCCCAGACGGAGCCGTTCCCTGTCCCGAAAAAAACCTGCAAGGCGCATCTGTTCTCTCCGCGTGAAGGAGACAGCTTCCGAGCTGGCCAGCCAGTCAGTTTCGCTGGAGGCGGGCATTCGCCAGACGGCGGCACCTGCGCGTTCGGTGAAGTGATTTGGCGGTCGAACCTCGAAGGCATGTTGGGCACCGGATATCAAATGGTCCGCAGTGATCTGCGGCCAGGAAAGCATCGGATAACTCTCAGTCTGCCCGGTGGCGGCGGCGGCGAGGAATCGGCCAGCGTGTGGATCACCATCGGGGACGAAGGCGACGCAACGGAAGATTGTTCAGATGGGGGGAATCGGACTTTCGGATGAGATGACGCGGATCTTGCCGCTGCTTTGGAGTCCAGGCTATGCCCGCTGCCCAGCCAACTCTGTTAGCGATTCCTGCTCGCGAAGACGCTCAGGACCTCCACCATTGCCGTCTTCTTGCGCGGGCTGAAGCGTTGGATACAGAGTCAATCCACCCTTACGGTCGAGGACCGCGCGCACGCTCTGGAGGAGGCTTAGCGACGTGAACGGCTTCTGGATAAACGCGGTCTCGCGGTTCGAGAGTTTTCGCCGGGCGATGGCGTCGTCGGTGTAGCCGGACATTAGGAGTACTTGGAGTCCGGGACGGAGAACCTCCAGGCGCTCGGCGAGTTCGCGCCCTCCCATCTCCGGCATCACGAGGTCGCTCAGCAGTAAATGGATTGTTCCGTTGTAGCGATCGCTGGCCAGCAGTGCGTCGACGCCATGCCGCGCCTCCAGCACGCAGTAACCATCCTTTCGAAGAATCTTCCCCACGACCGCCCGCACACCTTCCTCGTCTTCCACCAGCAGCACCGTCTCACACCCCCGCTGTGGCGTCGCAGCCTGCGGCGCGGGGGCTTCGATCATCTCGTAAACCCGAGGCAGGTAGACCTTGAACGTCGTTCCGTGCCCCAATTTGCTGTAGACCGATATGTGTCCCCCGGACTGCTTGACGATGCCGTACACCGTGGAGAGTCCGAGCCCCGTCCCCTTGTTGAGATCCTTCGTCGTGAAGAAGGGCTCGAAGATCCGCGACTGAGTCTGCCGGTCCATCCCGCTTCCGGTGTCGCTCAGCACGATCATCACGTATTGACCCGGCTCTACCTCCGGGTGCGATTCCGCATACTTCCGGTCCAGCTCAACGTTCGAAGTCTCGATCGTCAGCGTTCCACCCTGTGGCATCGCGTCGCTGGCGTTGACCGTCAGGTTAAGCAAAACCTGCTCGACCTGGCCGGGATCGGCGCGAACGACCCCGAGTTCCGGCGCGAGGACGGTCACCAGATTGACGTTCGCCGCGGTGAGCCGGCGCAACATCTTTTCCACCTCGACGATGATGCCGTTCAGGCCCAGCAACCTGGGTTTCAGGAGTTGCTTACGGCTGAACGCGAGGAGCTGTCGCGTCAGCGCCGCCGCCCGGTCGGCGGCCTTCCCGATCTCCTCCACGTCCCCGCGCCTGGCGTCGGCGGCCGTGAGATCATCCAGGAGGAAGTCGGTGCTCGTCCGGATTACCGTGAGCAGGTTATTGAAGTCATGCGCCACCCCGCCCGCCAGCCGGCCGATCGCCTCCATCTTCTGCGACTGGCGAAGCTGCTCCTCGCTCTCCCGCAGCGCGCGCTCAGCCGTGCGGAGCTGCGTCACGTCCTCGACGAATCCTTCCCAGTAGAGGAACGCACCCTGCACGTCGTAGACGGGCCTGCCCCCTAACCTGACGGTGATCCCCGTGCCGTCCTTGCGTGTCCAATCCAGCTCGGCGGGCCCGATGTCGCTCTCCCTCATCAAGCGCTCCATTAGCGCGTCACGATCGCGCGAGTCGCGGTAGAAGCTGGTGATGGTGACGGCCATGAGCTCGGCTTCGGATCCGTGGCCCAGCATGCGGACCAGCGCTCCATTCACAGCGAGAAATTCGCCCGCCATCGTACTCCGGTAGATTCCATACGGCGCGTGCTCCACGAAGGATCGCGAGCTGACCTCCGACTGCTGCACCGCTTTCTCCGCGCGCTTCCGTTCGGTGATGTCGCTGACCATGACGATGGCACCCCGGAACTCGCCATCGCCCTGCGCGACAGGGCTGAACGACACGAGTGCACACAGCTCGTGGGGTGGCGTGCACCGCAAGTCGCACTCGCGCACCTCCCTTATCCCCTGCTTGCAACGCTCAAAGCCCGCCAGGAGCTGGTTGGGGCTCGTGCCACAGGCGAAGTCGAACAGGGAACGACCGAGGAGGTCCTCCACACGTTGGCCCACGAGCTCCGCGATGCGCGGATTCGCGTAGTCCACTATCCCATCGCGGTCCACCGTCCACACTCCCTCGTGCGCGGCGTCCAGCAGCAGGTCGTGCCGCTTCTCGGACCGCTGCACCATCGTTATGAACGTGTGCGGGAGAAGCGCCAGCAGGATCAGCGTCACCGCCGTAACACCGGCCGTCGCCATGGCGAACGCGTAGTTGCCGGCGATCGACGGGGAGCCGAGGAAGGCTTGGTAGGGCAGGACATCCGCAGCTTGCGCCAGGAGAAGTGCCGAAAAGAGGGTGCTCGCGTAAACGCCCAGCGCGAGTGTGTGTGACCGCGGCGCGGACATGCTGGCGAAGACGATTGTAAACGCGTAGAAAGTCCCGCCCATCCACCAACCGCCGCCTACGAAGGAGTACGTGGCGGTGAGGAGGCCGATGTCGGCCGCATACGTGAGTGTCTGCAGCCGAACCAGATATTCCTGGCTCCGTGCAGTGCGAAGGGCGGGAAAGATCAGCAGAGCCAGCACGATCCACGCGCCGACGATCACGGTCACCGCTGGCGGAAAGCCTGCGGTGGTCTGCTGCAGCGCGACACAAACGCCGAGGAAGGCGCCGAGCACGACGAGCCTTTGCCGGTTCATGCCGGCAATGCGCTCTACGGTTGTGACGGACAGGGAGACAGGCATCAGCGACGTGCTGCGAGAAAGGGGGCGAGACTCAGCGCGGATTCACCCACGCCGGCGCGTTCGGAGATGGGCTGGGGCCACGCTACCATACCAATGACTCCGCAGGCTGCTCGAGGATACGAGCAAATGCACGTCCGCTGCGCGAGGCAGACGATCAGCGTGACGCGTCCGCTCCCGACCGACGCCCGGCGTCATCACTTGCGGGGCGGCGCCATCGACCGGCACTTTCACGATGGTGACGAGGCGTTGGGCGGGCACGACGTAGTTCGAGCCTGCCGTGACAGGTCGGCTTCGGTGACAACTCGCTTCAACGAAAACGCTTGATACGCCCGGTCAACCCTGGCGCCCCTGGAGGTTCGATGTCCCACCGCGCTTTCTTCCTGCTCCTTGCGCTGACGCTTGCCGGCTGTCTGGCACGAAACCCGGCACTGCCTCCGAGAGCGGAAACCGCAGGCACCGCACGCTCTGCGTCTAAATCAGACATCCATGGCGCGTGGAAGGTGCTCGAAACCGCGGCACGAACGCCCGGAGATGATTGGGTCGTCCGGCCGCGTCCCGAGCAGAGTCTCTACGTCTTCACCGAGCGGCACTACAGTTACATGTACACTTTCGGTGTGGGGCCCCGGCCACGTTTCGCGGGCGACCCGAACCGGCCGACGGAAGCCGAGAAGGCGGCGGCCTATGACTCCTTTATCGCGGGTGCGGGCACCTACACCCTCGCGGCGGACTCGCTGACCCTCGACGCCGTCCTGCGGAGGAACCCCAACGAAATGACCGGACTGCCGCTGCGCTACCAGCTCGAGCGAAGCGCGGACACGCTACGCTTGACGATCGTCAATCCGCCGTTCCTTCCCGGCCGGGAGTGGCGCACGGTGCTCATTCGGATCGGGTGAGGGCTTTCGCATCCGTTAACATTTCTGGTGCCGCCGCTTTACCGCAGGCGACCGCGAGGCAGAGCGCTGACGCGACTACGGTCGCCGGTGTTCGCCGAGTTCCCGCCTGGCGAGTACCTCCGACATGCATCATTGTTGTCCCTTGAATGATTAGCCTCGCCCATGAGCGCTGAACTTCTCAGCCGCCTGAAGGTTGCTCTCGCCGGCCGCTATCGGATTGAGCGTGAGGTAGGCTTCGGCGGGATGGCAACGGTCTACCTCGCTCACGACCTCAAGCATCAGCGCCAGGTCGCGATCAAGGTTCTGAAACCCGAGCTTGCGGCGATGCTCGGCTCGGAGCGCTTCCTCCGCGAAATCCGGATCACAGCCGGCTTCAACCACCCTCACATCGTGCCGCTGTACGATTCCGGCGAAGCCGACGGGATCGTGTATTACGTAATGCCTTACGTTGAGGGCGAATCGCTGCGTGACCGCTTGCGCAGGGAGAAGCAGCTGCCCGTCGATGAAGCGGTCGGCATTGCCAGGGAAGTGGCGGAGGCGCTGACCTACGCCCTCAATCATGGAGTAGTGCACAGGGACATCAAGCCGGAAAACATCCTGCTGGCCGAAGGTCACGCCCTCGTCGCGGACTTCGGGATCGCGCGAGCGGTAGAGGAGACAGGTGGACATCGCCTGACACAAACTGGCTTTACTCTCGGCACACTGACCTACATGAGCCCGGAGCAGGCCGCTGGCGAATCAGACCTGGACGGACGGACCGACGTGTACTCACTGGGATGCGTGCTGTACGAGGCGCTAACAGGCGATCCGCCGTACACGGGTTCCACGTCGCAGGCGATCGTCGCGAAGCACCTTGCAGACCCCATACCGCGGGTGCGCCGCCTGCGCGACAGCGTTCCTGAGCACGTCGAATTGGCCATTACGCGCGCGCTCGCGAAGTTGAGGGCAGACCGGTTCGCGACCGCTCAGCGGTTCGCGGAGGCCCTCGCAGGGTCGGGTGCTTACACGCCGGCGAATCCGAAGACGCCTGAACATCTTCTACCGGCAACTCCGGTCGCAACGCGGCGTCGTTGGAAGATCGCCGGGGGAGTGGCGCTCGCGTCGGTGATCCTGTTGGCCCTGCTACTGGGGCTCAATGTCGGCGGACTTCGTGACACGGTATCGCTGCGCTTCGGCGTGACGCCGCCCGCCTCCGCGGCTGAGCGCCGCTCGGTGGCCGTGCTGCCGTTCGAGAACGTGGGCGGCAACGTAGAAGAGGAGTATTTCAGTGACGGCCTCACCGAGGAGTTGATTGGCGCACTCTCGCAGGTTCAGGCGTTACGAGTTGCGGCCCGGACATCGGCCTTCGCGTTCAAGGGCCAGGCTCGCGACATCCGGGAGATCGGGCGAGCCTTGAACGTAGCGACAGTGCTGGTTGGAAGCGTGCGAAAAGCGGGAAACCGGGTTCGGGTCACGGCCCAGCTCATCGACGGCTCGAATGGCCTTACTATCTGGTCGGCAACGTACGATGAAAGGAACCTGTCCGACATATTCGACATCCAGGCCGACCTGGCATTGCGAATTGCCCGCGCTCTGGAGGCGAATCTCACACCGTCCGAGCGCGGGCGCCTCGCTCGCAAGCCCACCGAGAACCTTGAGGCGTACACGCTGTACCTCAAGGGCCGCTACTTCTGGAGTAGGCGCGGCGAAGGACTCATAACCGCTATCGAATACTTCAAGCGGGCCATTGCCGTAGACTCTCAATACGCGCTGGCATACGCAGGTCTGGCCAGCGCGTATGGCCCCCTTGGCGTGGCGGGATATATCCATCCTCGTGAAGCTAGGGAACGGATGGGGGAAGCTGCCCGCCGCGCCGTCGAATTGGACGACGGACTGTCGGAAGCCCACACTGTGCTCGCTGCATACCTGAACGTGTATGAGTGGGACTGGCCAGCGGCCGAGAGAGAGTTCCATCGCGCTATCGAGCTAGACCCGAACTACACCACCGCGTACTTCTCGTACGCATACTTCCTGCAGGGTATGGGACGCTTCGAGGAGGCCATTGTGGCGGGCCGACGGTCGATGGAGCTGGATCCGCTAGGTCCTACCTCAGCGTTGGCGAATGTTCTGAAGTTTTCGGGCCGCCTCGATCTCGCGAAGACCTACACACGAAACCATCTCGAGCTCTATCCCGGCGCCTGGCTAGCTCACGAGTCGCTGGGAGAGATGCTCGAGATGACGGGAGAGCTGGAAGAGTCCGTTCGCGCTTTCGAGAGCGCCGTTGCGCATGCGGGCCGGACCTCGCGACCGAAAGCGGGACTCGCGCGGGTGCTTGCCCGTTCGGGAAAGACCAAAGAGGCGCGCCGGTTCGTGGATGAGATTCGGGCGGACGCAGCCGCAAGCGGAATTTACCATCCCAAGGTGGCGACGGCGATCGGTGCATTGGGGGACGTCGACGGAGCGATCGAATGGCTGGAGGTTAGCTACGGCCAGCGCCACCCCGACCTCACTCACATGAACGTCGACCCTGTCTACGGTGGGCTCCGCAGCAACCCACGCTTCCAGGACATTCTGCGGCGCATTGGCTTTCGAAGCTGAGACCAGCTACGGTTGCGCAGCTTCGCCGGCTGCGGCAACATCGAGCGTCGGGCACCATGCGCGGAGACTCCTTGCTCGTTGCGCGCGACGCCGCATCGCTCTATTATGAAATTTCCACCTGCCGCAGACACCGTATCGGCATGACGAGCCCCCTCCTGCACCTTCGTCGCGCACTCAACGAGCGCTACGCCATCGAGCGCGAACTGGGTCATGGCGGAATGGCGACTGTGTATCTCGCTCACGACAGGCGACACCAGAGGACCGTCGCGGTCAAAGTGGTCCGTCCTGATCTATCCGAGGCGCTTCGAGCCGAGCGCTTTTTGCGAGAGATCCGAACCGCTGCCCAGCTCACCCATCCACACATCCTGGCAGTGCACGACTCCGGTGAAGTGGACGGCCTGCTCTACTATGTGATGCCGTACGTGGACGGCGAATCGCTGCGTGCACGGCTGCAACATGAGAAGCAGCTTCCGATCGACGAGGCGCTCCGGATCACGCGCGAAATCGCCGACGCGCTGTCGTACGCGCACAGCCGGGGGGTAGTGCACCGCGATATCAAGCCGGAGAACATCCTCTTGGCCGGTTCACACGCACTGGTCGCGGATTTTGGTATCGCGGCACTGATCGATCAGGGCGCGTCATTCGACAAACTGACCGGGACGGGAGTGATGCTCGGCACGCCCGCCTACATGAGTCCTGAACAGGTAAGCGGCGATGGCGAGCTGGATGGCCGGAGCGACATCTTCAGCCTCGGCTGCGTGCTGTACGAGATGCTGGCCGGCGAGCCACCGTTTACCGGTTCGTCGGTGCAGACCGTCCTGGCAAAGCGGTTCGCGTCGCCGCCACAATCGATCCGGAACACGCGCGCTACGGTCCCGCTGGCCGTCGATCACGCCGTGTCGCGGGCGCTGGCAGTGGTGCCCGCCGACCGCTTTCCTACCGCCGCGAAATTTGCTGAAGCACTCACTGTCTCGGGCGTTGCCGCGCTGTCGGACGCGCCGGCGGCGCACGCGATCGGTGCCGCCCACGTTGCTTCGCCGCGAACACGCTGGGGGCTCCGAGCACGAGCCCTGGTGGTGGCAGGCGTGGCTGCGTTTCTCACGTTGGCCTTCTGGTGGCGTACATCGCCTCCGTTCCGCACTAGCTCCATTCCATCCGCTTCGCCAACGGTTGTCGCGGTCCTCCCGTTCACGGTCCATGGTGGCGGACAGCTCGCGTATCTTGGTGACGGAATGGTCAATCTGTTGAGCACCAAGCTGGATGGTGCGGGCGAGCTTCGAAGCGCCGATCCTCGTGCTGTGCTTGCCGTTGCGCGAGCTGGCCGCGAGGTGTTCGATCCGATGCATGCCAGCGCCCTGGCCGAGCGGCTTGGCGCCGGTCTGTTCGTGCTCGGCGACGTGGTGGAGGCTGGCGGCAAAGTGCACCTCAGCGCGGCGCTCTATGAGGTAAAGGGCTCGGGCACCACCGCGCCATCTGCGAGCGTCGAGGGATCCGCCGCCGACGTCCTGGCGCTGGTTGACCAGCTCACCACGCAGCTCCTCTCGCGCCGCGGCAAAGGGCTGAGCACGCCAGTTGGATCGATATCGAGCGTCACCACGAGCTCGCTTCCTGCTCTCAAGGCGTATCTCGAGGGCGAAAGCCTCTTTCGCGGCGGTCAATTCGCGTCGGCTGTCGAGGCGTTCCAGCGCGCGGTGACACTCGATACCGCCTTCGCCCTGGCGTACTACCGGCTCAGCGTGGCAGCCGAATGGAACGGCGAGCCGGAGCGCACACTGCGTGCGGCGGAGCAGGCGGTCGTGTATGGCGAGCGGCTATCAGAACACGACCGCCGCCTCCTCGACGCGTTCCTTGCCTTCCGGCACGGAGCAGCTGTCGAGGCTGAGCGGCTCTACCGGGCAATTCTCGGCACGTATCCCCACGATCTCGAAGGGTGGATGCAGCTTGCGGAAGTGCAGTTCCACTATGGGCCGATGACGAGTGGACGCTCCATTTCAGAATCGCGTGAAGCCTTCGAGCGCGTGCTCGCGCTCGAACCAGAGCACATCGGGGCCCTATTTCATCTCGCGCGAGTGGCGGTGGTGGAGGGACAGCACGCCGAGCTGGATAGCCTGGTGCAGCGCGCCAATCGGCTGGGGGTCGAGGGCGACCGCGCACTGGAAATGCTCGCTCTGCGAGCGTTCACGCTGCGCGATACTGCGGCACAGGAGCGCGTCATAGCTGGACTCCGGCGTGGCAGCGACTGGACAGTGTTCACTTCCACCTCGAACGTAACGGTGTTCGTGGAACAGAGCGCCGGTGGCGAAAGGCTTGCCGCGCTGTTGACCGCCCCTTCACGATCCCCGCGGGTGCGGGCGACGGGGCACATCGTCCTGGCACAGCAGCAGCTCGTTCATGGGCGGTGGAGTGCGGCAAAAGTGCAGCTCGCGCGAGCGAAGGAGCTCGACGCCCAACTTGGCATTGCATACCTGGCGCTCCTGTCAGGCCTTCCATGGATCTCCGTGCCAGCCGATGAGCTGAAAGCGATCCTGGAGGCGCTCGGCGGCTGGGATTCCACGGTAGTGGACGTGGGTGCTGGCACAGACATCTTCGGCATGGGCGGAGCACGCCCTCATATCCGGCTCTACTTGCGCGGCGTGTTGAATGCCCGCCTGGGCGACGAGGCCGCCGTACTACGGTCTGCAACCGCTCTCGAACGGCTGGGTGGTCCGGCGGACGTTATGGCGCTGGCGCGCGATCTCGCTCACACAATACGTGCGCAAAGCATCGTCTCGCAGGGTCGTCCTCATGACGCCCTCACAGAACATGAACGCGGAACCATGAGGACGTGGTACGCGGCAGGGCTCACCTCGGCCTTCTTCTCTCGAGGGTACGACCGCTACGTGCGCGCTGAGTTACTACGCACAGGTGGGCGATATGAGGAAGCGCTCCGCTGGTACAGCACCTTCTCCAATACTTCATTGTTCGATCTGGTGCACGTAGCGCCCGCGCACCTGCAAAGCGCCACGATATACGAACAGATTGGACAGCCGGCGAAGGCGATCGAGCACTACGAACGATTCATCGATCTCTGGAAAACCTGCGACCCGGAACTGCAGCCGATGGTTGCTGACGCTCGCGCTCGGCTGTCCCGGCTGCGGAAGTCGCCCTAGCGCCCGCTCCTGATGATTGCATTCGGCTGCGACAGCGCATCCTGTCCACGCGCCTCGCCCTCACCCCTCCGTCATCTCGAATCCTTAACCTGTGTTTCGCCGCGAGACCGTGTAATCAGCTCGATTCTCACCGGTTGCTCGACCGGCACCGTCTCGCCTTGCAGAATCCTGTAGGCGGTGATTATCGCCAGGCGACCCATCTCGCGCGGACTCTGCGCGATGGTCGCGTCCATGCGCCCTTCGCGGATCGCGGTGCGGGCGTCGTCCTGCGCGTCGAAGCCAACAATGGCGATTTTGCCGGTGTGCCGAGCTGCGGCCACCGCCTCCACCGCGCCGAGCGCCATTACGTCGTTGCAGGCAAAGATGGCCTGGACGTCCGGATGCGACTGAAGCGTATTCTGCGTGACGTTGAAGGCCTGGTCGCGCTCCCAGTTGGCCGTCTGTGAGCTGACAATCGTTATTCCGGGGGAGGAGGCCAGAGCCTCCCGAAAACCGCGCAGCCTCGAGTCGCCCGTCTCGTGTCCGGGTATCCCCTCGAGCACGGCAACCCGCCCGCGGCCACCGAGTTTCCGGGCGACAAACTGGCCGGCCAACCGACCGCCCTCCACGTTGTCGGACCCGATGAAGGTGACGATCCGGCCTCCCGCCTCCGTCAGCGCCGGTACGTCGACACGCGTGTCTACGGTCACCACCGGGATCTTCGCGCGATTCGCCTTGATGATCGCCGGCACGATCTCGCGCGAGCCACTCGGTACAAGGGCGAGCACGCTCACTCGGCGCTGGATAAGGTTCTCCACTATCTGCATTTGCTTCTCGACGTCGATTTCGCGCTCCGGCGCCTGCACCACCAGCTCGAGCCCGAGGCTGTCGGCGGCCGCCCGCGCGCCCTGCTCCATCTCGATGAAGAACGGATTGTTCAGTGTCTTCAGCACCAGGGCCACAACCAGCGCACCGTTATCCTCACTGGCACGGTTGCAGCTCGCGAACACTCCGCCAAGGGCTGCCACGGCCAGCGCGACCCACGTCCCGCGTGTCAGCCGCCATGGCCACTTCATCTGTCGCATGCCCGTCACCCGGTGGGAAGTCGCGAGCGGCGCCGCAGCGCCATGTCCACCAGCACGGCGACCACGATTACGGCGCCGATCGCAATCTGCTGAACATAGGACGATACACCAAGCAGGTTGAGCCCGTTGCGCAGCACACCCATAATGAGCGCACCAACCAACGTTCCGGTCACCGAGCCCGTGCCGCCCAGCAGGCTCGTGCCACCAATGACTACGGCAGCGATCGCGTCCAGCTCGTACATGTTGCCGGCGATTGGCTGTGCCGAGTTGAGCCGTGCCACAAGCAGCAGTGACGTCACCGCGCTGAGCACCCCGCTTATGCCATACACGGCCGTCTTGACTGCGCGTACGTTCACCCCTGAGAGTGCAGCCGCCTCCTCGTTGCCGCCGATGGCATAGGTGTAGCGACCGAAGACTGTGCGCGCGAGCGTGAAATGCGCGGCGGCGTACAATGTCAGCATGAGCACCACAGGCAGCGGTACGCCGAGTACGTTCCCCGTGGCGAGCACGCGGAACGCCTCGGGGTACCCGGAGATCGGACGACCGTCGGAGAGCATGAGCGCTGCCCCGCGCGCGACGCTCATCATTCCAAGCGTTGCGATGAACGGCGGAAGTCGCCCTGCGGTTATGAGCGCGCCGTTTACCAGGCCGCCCAACAGACCGATCGCCAGACCGATCGCGGCCGCCGCCGGAATGGGAATGCCCGCCTGAAATGCAGAGCCGAGCGCGATCCCCGAGAGCGCCACGAGCGAGCCAATCGAGAGGTCTATTCCGCCTGTGAGGATCACGAAGGTCATGCCCGCTGCAACGACGCCGATGATCGAGCTCTGCTCCACAACGTTCAGCATATTCGAGACGGTGGCGAAGTGCGGCGTCGCCACCCAGAGTATGAGGCAGAGAGCGATCAAGCCGGCGAGGGTGCCGAATTCCCGGGCGTGGTGGAACCGCAAACGCAGACCGGTCACGTTCGCAGCTCGCGGTTCGCAGTTGCTCGTCCGCAATCCGTAATCCGCAATCCCATTCACGCCCCTGTCGCGCACGCGAGGATACGCTCCTGCGTCGCCTCGGCGCGAGTGAACTCGCCAGCCACCCGCCCACCGCGCATCACCAACACCCGGTCACACAGCCCGACGATCTCCGGCAGCTCGGATGAGATCAGCAAAATGCCGACACCCTCCGCCGCCAGCCGGTTGATGAGGTGGTAGATCTCCTGCTTCGCGCCCACGTCTATCCCCCGCGTCGGCTCGTCGAGTATCAGCACGTCTACGCGCCGGGCCAGCCACTTGCCGAGGACGACCTTCTGCTGGTTGCCGCCGCTCAGGTGCAGCACGGCCTGCTCCAGCGAACGCGTCTTGATGCGCAACTCTCGCACGTGTTGCGAGGCAATCTCCGTCTCGTCGCGGCGCCCGACGACGCCGAAGCGGCTTACTGAGCGAAGTACCGCGAGCACGAGGTTCGCCCGCACAGACAGCGCGAGGACTAGCCCCTGCGCCTTGCGGTCCTCGGTGACGAAGCCGAGGCCGGCGCGGATGGCGTGGCGCGGCGAAGTGATGCTGCACGCGCGCCCGCGCACGAGTACGCGCATGGAATCCGGCCGGTCGAGACCGAAGAGGGCGCGCGCGACTCCGGTACGCCCGGAGCCGAGGAGTCCGGCGACGCCCACGATCTCGCCGGCGTGCACGGCGAGGCTTACGTCATACAGCGCGCCGCGCCGGCGCAGGCCTTCAACGCGGAGCAGCTCCTCGCCGGGCGGCACAGGCGTTCTGCTTACACCGTCGTAGAGCTCCCGGTCGGCCATGATGCGGACGAGCTCGCGGCGGTCGGTGTCGCGGACATCGCGCGTCGCCACGTGGCGTCCGTCGCGCAGTACCGTCACACGGTCGCCAAGCTCGAAGATGTCTTCCAGCCGGTGTGAGATGTACACAACGGCCACGCCACGCGCGGTGAGCCGGCGGATGACTGCGAACAGGGCGCGTGTCTCGCGCTCGGTGAGCGCGGAGGTGGGTTCGTCCATGACAAGGATGCGGGCGTCGAGCGAGAGCGCCCTGGCCACCTCGACCAGTTGCCGCTGCGCGAGGCTGAGTCTCTCGACCAGGCAAGCGGGGTCGACCGTGGTGCCGAGCTCGGCGAGAATGCCCCGCGCGCGCTCGATCATCGTGGCGCGATCCACGATACCGCGCATTCGCCGTGGCTCGCGACCCAAAAAAATGTTCTCCGCCGCGGAGAGCGCGGGGACGAGCGCCAGCTCCTGATAGATGATGCTCACCCCAAGCTCGCGGGCGTGGCGCGGCGCGCGGATCTCGACCTCGCGACCGTCGATGGCGCTGCGGCCCGCATCCTTGCGCAGTGCGCCGCTGAGGATCTTCACGAGCGTGGATTTGCCGGCGCCATTCTCGCCGAGTAGCACGTGCACCTCGCCGCGGCGCACCGCGAGGTCCACGCCGGCGAGGGCGACGACGCCGGGGAACTCCTTGCGGATTCCCTCCATGCGGAGGACGAGGTCGGCGTAATTCAAGGCCCGGGCGGGTGTACCAGGTGCGTCAGCGGGGCCCATAATGCATTCAAGAAAACGCGAGTCGAACGCTTCATCGGCACCTCGTTCATGGCGTCAAGTTGTCGGTGGCGCTGGAGAACGGCCTCGAACCCGACGGTATCGCAATGCAACAAGCAACTGCGCCGCCCCTTGAAGCGCCAGATGCGAGGGCGGTTGACAACGCTCTAGGCTCGGTTCAACTCTACTTCGTGTCCGCCAGCTCCAGCAGCACTCCCGCTTCCCGCGGCGCGAGCCATCCCGGGATCGCCGAGCTTCGGCGCGCGCTGCGGGCCCTTGCGAACAAAGACGACGCGCAATTTCTTCAGCGATTCTTCAAGACCGGCCCGGGACAGTACGCCGAGGGTGACCGGTTCCTGGGCGTTCGCGTACCGGCCACACGCGCGGTCGCGCGAGCCGGCCGCGGCATACCGCATGCGAAGCTGCTCCCGCTGCTGCGGTCCAGGTGGCACGAGGAGCGGTTGCTCGCGCTCATCCTGCTCACCGAAGCACACGCCAGGTCGGACGAAAAAACGCGCCAATCCATTCTGCGCGAGTACCTGGCAAATACGCGCTACGTGAACAACTGGGACCTCGTCGACACCTCGGCGCCCGGAATTGTTGGACCGCACGTCGATCCCCAGCGCCCTGCATTGCTCGAGCGGTTGGCGCGCTCGCCTTCGCTATGGGAACGTCGCATTGCGATTGTGGCAACGCTCCACTTGATTCGTCTCGGCGAGCTCGATGCGACCTTTTCTATCGCGACTTTGCTCCGCGATGACAAGCACGACTTGATTCACAAGGCCACTGGATGGATGCTGCGAGAGGCCGGGAAGAAAGATCGTGCGGCGCTCGAGCGATTCCTCGCCCAGCATTGTCGCACCATGCCGCGCACGATGCTGCGCTACGCGATCGAGCTGTTTCCGGCGACCGTGCGCAAGCGCTATCTGGCCGACACCGCTTAAATTCGCCATGTTTCTCTGCCAATCCACCCGAGCGTCGAGGCGATCACGCACATCACCGCTCTTACGCACACCGCCGCCGGCGTCGCTCGTGAGGCACCGTCTCCATCGCTCCCCGGGGTGAGCGCGGGCCGGCGTCTGTCAGAGTTGGCCGAGGGGCTCACTGGTTCCGAGATCCTCAGGATCGCCGCTGAGATCCGCGCGAGTCGCGCGGCTGGGAAGCAAATCTGCAACCTCACCGTCGGCGACTTCGACCCAGCGGAGTTCCGCATCCCGCGTTACCTGGAGGATCGGATCGAGGAGGCGCTGCGGCGCGGTGAGACGAACTACCCGCCGTCGGAGGGAACGATGCCGCTCCGCCAGGCGGTGCTCGCATTCTACGAGCGCTGGCTCGGCCTGAGCTACCCGCGGGAGTCGGTGCTTGTGACGTCGGGCTCCCGCCCTGGCATCTACGCCACCTTCTGTACAGTGGTGGACCCGGGAGACCGCGTGGTGTACGGCGTGCCGTCGTGGAACAACAACCACTACTGCTACCTAGCGGGTGCCGCAGGCGTGCCGATCGTATGCGGGAGCGACGCCGTGTTTCTTCCTACGCGCGACCTGCTCGAGAAGGCGGTGCGCGGAGCGCGTCTGCTGGTGCTCAACTCTCCTTCGAACCCCACGGGTACCGCGTTCGACGCGGAAACGCTGGCCGCGATCTGCGACCTGGTTCTGGAGGAGAACGCGAGGCGCCACGCAGACGAGCGCCCGTTGTACATGTTGTACGACCAGGTGTACTGGATGCTCACCTTCGGCGACACGGTGCACGTTGACCCGGTGACCTTGCGGCCGGAGATGGCGCCGTACACGGTCTTCGTCGACGGAATCTCGAAGGCGTTCGCGGCGACGGGGGTACGCGTCGGGTGGGTCGTTGGGCCGGCCGACATCATTCGTCCGATGTCGAGTCTCATCGGCCACATCGGCGCATGGGCGCCGCGCGCCGAGCAGGCGGCGACTGCGCAGCTCCTCGGTGCCACCCAAGAGGTGAGCGCCTTCCGCGACGAGCTCACGCGCGGTCTGCGGCAGCGCCTTGACGCGCTCCACGACGGCCTCCACGCCCTCCGCCGCGCGGGGCTACCGGTGGACTCCTTCTCTCCAATGGGCACGATCTACCTGAGCGCGCGCTTCGCGCTCAACGGCATGCGCACGCCTGACGGCGCTGTCCTCATCACCAACGAGGACATCCGCCGGTACTTGCTGCGAGCGGCGGGGTTTGCCGCGGTCCCCTTCCAGGCGTTCGGCGCGAAGGAGGAGACGGGTTGGTTCCGGCTCTCGGTGGGCGCGGTGTCGCTCGCCGAGATCGAGCAGGTGCTGCCTCGTGTAAGGGCGGTGGTTGAGGGACTGACGAGCGGGGAGTAAGGTGCTCTGCGCACCTTACCTCAGTCGCACCCTCACCCCGTGCGCATCAGCGCGCTCCACACTCCCCACATCGAGATTGGTTATCCGCACCACCTGGACCAGCGAACCGCTCCTCCCATCCTGCGTGACCTCGACAATCCCCAGCCCCGGTGTGTTGCCAGTCGACACCGCCGGATCGCCGGTAAGAGGATTGGGCCCGCGAAGGGCAAAGAAGATGAAGTCCCCGTCGGGCGAGATGTCGGCCAGGTCGGGCGCGGGGTCCGAGCTCTGTGCGCCCGCCAGGTTCACGGGGGTGAGGCGAGCACCGGATGTGAGGTCGAAGATTTCGGCCACGTTCGTCCCGCGGTCGCCCACCCATAGGTAGCGGCCATCCTCCGATACAGTCATGCCGTGGGAGTCCCGATTGGGAGTAGCGTCATCGGAAAAAAGCACGGTGCGCGCGGGCGTGTTGGGTGCATTCGTCGCCGCGAACGACGAGAGCGTGAAGCTGTACACGTCGAATTCCGAGAGATTGCTCGCGGTGCCGCCACCGGAATTGATGTACATGTTTCCACCCACCTGAATGCCGCCACAGCCGTTGGGGTGTATCACGCTGGCGTCGTACGCGGCAATGATTTTCATCGGGGTGGCTTTTGCGTCTACGACGAACAGGCCGCCACCGCGCAAGGTGACGAACGTGCGTGTGCTGGCGTTTTCGATCACGGGACAGATGGGCGCGTTATCGGGTCTCAGCCCCGTGAGCTCGCACCCCGTCCCACTCGGTGTCGTGCAGGTAGCGAGGTTCAGTGTGGCGGCAGCGTCCAGCGTGAAGGTGTTGCTGCTGTAGTTGGTGTTGATGCGCTCGAGCAGCTTCCCGTTCTGGTTGGCCACGGCGATGTACGAGCCGTCCGCGGAAGGAACCGCCGCGTGCGCCTGGCGAAATCCGCCTGCGCCCGCGCTCGTCTGGAGGCACGCCAGCGGTGCGCGCGTTGCCGCGTTGAAGATCACGACATGTCCGCTCGCGACGAACGAGAGGACTGCGTGGGTTTGCGCGGTGTTGAAGAAAAGCATGTGCGGTCGCGTCGGGTTGGCGCCGGTGGAGGCAAAGCAGAGCGCAGCGGTCTCCACGGACAAATCAATGACGGACGGGCTTGGAGCAGCGGTAGCCGAGAGCGCCGTATCGGCGTAGATGTATATCTTCCCACCGTACGCGAGGCCTGTGGCGTTGGACTGATCGACGAGCCAGACTTCGTATCTTTCGGGTTGTTGGCCCGGCCCGGATGGATCGTCGTCTTCGCAGCCGGCGAGGAGCGCGAGCAGGGCCAGTAAGAGTGCGGCAGGTTTCATGGAAACCTCCTTGGCGGAGTAGACAGCTTTGTTGCCGACGTGGTCACGGCGACTCGAAGTGGTGCAATTTCCGTTGGATTATGGCTATGCCGCAAAGTCGAAGTCAGGGACTACTCGTCGGCTGTTGCACGCCGTTAAACATGTCCTCGGTGGCGGCGTCCGCGAAAGACCGTGGAACGCCACATACTGCAATGGCCGCCGTTCAGGGCAGGTAGACTCTGGCAATTCCTGCTAGCCTCGACGCCTGCCATCACTGACCAATCACCCGAGGGGCCCGATGGGAACAATGCGACTTGTGGTTGACGCGAGTGAGAAGGACGAGCCGACTGAGGTAAGCGCCGACCGACTTGGCGAGCTGCTCGCAGTACGCGAGAATCGCCTATGGCTCGACATCAGCGATCCGGGCCCGACTGAAGTTGCGCTGCTGCGGCGCGAGTTCGGCTTCCACAAGCTGGCGCTCGAGGAGATGACCAGGCCCCACGAGCGTCCACGGTGCAACGCCTACGGCAGCTACTACTTCATAGTGGTCTATGCCGCCGAGCACAGGAAAGGAGTTCTTGCCGTGAGAGTTGAACCTCTTCTGGGGCGAGAACTATCTGGTGACCATCCATCGCAGACCCGCGGCCGTGCTGGCCGTGCTTGATGAGGCGCGTGAGCGCTGGGAGCAGCACGAGGGGCGTTATGCTCTTGGCATAGCGGGGCTGGCGTACACTCTGTTCGAAAGTCTCGTTGACGGCTACTTCGCGGTACAGGATCGGGTCCGGGAGCGCATCGATGGCATCGAGGATGCGATCTTCAAGGGGACGGAGGGCGCGGCGAAAGACCTCTTCCGGCTCCGCAAGGAGCTGCTTCGGGTTCCCCGACTACTCGCACCAACTAGCCACGTACTGGCCGAGGTGCTCCGCCGTGAACGGGGGATACCGGACGAGCTACGGCCGTACTTCGGCGACGTACAGGACCACGCCCTGCACGTACTGGCCGAGCTGGATACCTATCGCGACCTGCTCGGCGCTGCTCTGGACGTGCATGTCTTCTACGCGTTCAACGGGCTGGGCCTCGTCATGAAGCGTCTGACCGCGGTAACGGTCATCATCATGGTACCGAACTTCGTGGCAAGCATGTACGGTATGAACTTCGCCCATCTCATGCCACCGAGCGAATGGCGGTATGGCTTCTTTGCGGTCAGCGCGTTCCTCATGGTCATGGTCGGCTGGGGCTTCTTTCACTCCCGTCGCCTCGGCTGGCTGTGAGCTAGCTCAACTTGTGAGAATTTCAAGTGAAATAGTATCTGAAGGTCGAGGATTGGTCTGGGTCGCGGAAGTCGTGTTGGCGGCCATGATGACTATCTCTCTGCTCCCGATGCTCTTCCTCTACGCGCTCGATCTCGCAGCGGGTAGAATCGCGAACTACTCGCGCTCCGGGATGATCACGATGCCGACGAACTCACCGAATTCATCCGCCACTCCCTGCGTTCCAGGAGGGGGCGCCCACGCGCCTCCGTCGATGCGCAGCGTGGCACGGTAGCTCCCGGGCGCCAGCGGCATAGTGATCTCCCAGACACCGGCATCGGAACGAGACATTGGTAACGAGCGCCAGTCCGTGAAATCGGCTCGCAGATCCACGCGCCGCGCACCCGGCGCGGTGACTCGCAGCGTCGCGCTCTCCGAGCTCCGCCACTGCACGTCGAGTGCGGTGGCCGTGGACCTCGGAGCAACAAACGCGAATCGGGTGGCGCGCGGCCTGCTTCTCAGCCGCAGGCCAACAGAGGCAAAGCTCGCGCTTGGAAAGCCACGCTCGATCCTGGAGGGATACGTGCCGGCACGGCCAGTCAGCGCGATCCTTCGAGTGAGCCAGAAGCTCCCGGCTATGGAGGCCCATTGACGGCGGGCGCCAAAATGTCCAGCCAGTCGCGTTCCGGCCACTGCGTCGAGCTCCGCCCTGCCCACTGGAGCATGAAGGGATGCGGTGAAATCGGCGGTGGTCTCGTAGCGTCCCGGGCCGGTCCAGTCCAGGAATGCGGGTATCTCACTTGTTGCCAGGGGATCGAGCTCCAGGGGCACTACCGGGTTCGCCCAGGGAAAGCGGGAAGCGGTGAGGATGGCACTCAGCATCGCTGAGGAAATGCGCGTCCACGCGCCAGCGTCAGCCGACACCATACTCCCGAACGAGCTGGTATGGGACAGATATCCCGCGCTGGCGCTCAGCCAGCCGCCACGGCGGTCGGAGCTCAGATGGGCCCGAGCGTGAGCCGCGAGAAAGGTATTTCGGATGGCGCTGCGATATGCGGATGTGCTCGCTGTGCCGCCAATCTCGAGACGAAGCGTGCCCTCTCGTCGCGGCTGTGAGAACCACGAGCCCGCTAGCTCGCCCAGGGCCGATGCTCCTCCAGCGCCATTGAACCGCGCGAAGTCCCCCGATGCGGAAAGGAAAGCGCTCCCCCGTTCGACGCTGAAAGATGGTGAGAAGGACAGACCATTGGACCTCTCAAAACCATCATACCTCACCGATGTGCCGCCCGCGCTTAGAGCGAACGTCGTTTGCGCCTGGGCCGCGCCGCAGCCGGCAAGCGCGGCAGTAAGCATCAGGAACCATCCGCCGGCAAGCGGCATCGTTACTCCGGTGGTCTTGTGCTTCCGGCTTCCAGGTCTGTGGTGACCACTTTTCCAGGCGGTGGTGGCAGGGCCGCGAGCAAGGCTCGCGCACGGAGAGAGGCAGCGGCCGCCGGATCGGCGCCCGCGACGATGTCCTGCTGCACGTCCCGCCGAAGCGCCGAGAATGCATCGGATCCAGTTACCGTTCCGGCCAGCGACACTATCACCGACGACGCCGTCGCGGGAGGCACGCCGCGCGCGATCAGGTCGGTGAGAACGACCAGCGGCAAGGTGAGTCGCTCACCAGGCCGAACGGAGCGCAAGCGGCTCAGGGTCGCGGGCGCGATTCCCTGCGAGAGAGCGCCCGCACCTGCCACAAGCTCGGCTTCATTGGCGGACGTGCCAAGCGCAAGACGCGATTCCCTGAGCCTGCGCGCCAGAGCTCGCACGGCGGTCACGATGCGTGCGTCGTCCGCGCGCTTGCTGGCGCCTTCGAGCGCCTTGTCGATCAACGGCTCCGTGGGCAGCCGGCTAGCCGCCGCCGAATCCACGATTTGCTGGATCGCCACGCGCGTACGGGCATCCAGCCGTTCCTGCAGTCTGGTGTCCTGCGCGCGTACCGTAGCGGGAAGACAAATGCTTACCCACGCAATGGCGGCAAGAGGAGCTTTCATGTGTGTTTCTCCCCAACAGTGATCACGGAGCTCGGCGTACCGAAATCGTCGTCGGCCGCGCGGGGCGCGGATGGATCCGCAAGCCAGCGCTTACCGTCGACAACGAAAGCGTACTGGTGGCGGCCGGGCGCGAGAGGCACCACGACGGACCATAAACCCGCGCGGGACTCCTGATGCAACAATGTGACAGACGCGTCCCAGTCGTTGAAGTCGCCGACGATCGACACGCGCGACGCGGCCGGCGTGACCAGAACGAACTGGACGGGCACGGGAGTGGGGAGCGGATAGCGGGTAGTGGAGGAAGAAGGGGCGGCTGATGCGGCCCGCGTGACCTGCTTTCGATTTCCCGCCATGCCGCCATCAAGAGATGCGATCGCCACCGCAGCGGCCGCCACCAGCGAGACCGTGGCCAGGCCCCCGAGCGGTGAGATGCGGATGGCACGCGGTCTCTGGAGCCAGTTCCAGGCAGTGGCGCGCCGAACGGGCGGCTGCGCCTGGAGCACGGCTGCCATGACCCGCACACGCGCATTCAGATCAGATGCTGGCTGCGCGCGCAGCTCGCGCGCGATTTCCGCGATCAACGCATCCTGTTCTTCAAGCACTTCGCACCTCCCTAAGCATATCCCTCAGCCGTTCACACGCCCGCTTCACACGCATCTTGAGCGCCGAGACACCCACGCCGGTGATCGCGGATATCTGCTCGTAGTCCAGTTCCTCTACATGCTTGAGGAGAAAAGCCTCCCGCTGCTCCAGGTCGAGACTCGACAGCGCCCGATCGATCTCCTCGCGCCACGCCGTTCGCTCGGCAGGATGTGCTTCTCCCGCGGTACAGTCCGCTTCGTCGTCAATGACGAAGAGTTTGTTGCGCCTTTCGAGCCGCCCGCCGGCGGTCCGGCATCGGTTGAGCAGAATGCGCATGAGCCACGCGCTGAAGCGCTCTCTGTCCTCGTACTTGCCGAGCGATTGAAACGCCCGCACGAACGCATCCTGTACGGCTTCCTCCGCGTCGCGCGGATCGCTCAACATGCTGCGCGCGTAACGCATCGAGCGATCGTGGTAGCGCTCTACCAGAAGCGCGAAAGCATCGGTATTGCCATCAAGCACGCGTCGAACGATTGCGGAATCGGTCATCTAAGAGGAGTAGGGAATCAGGAAACTAGACGCCAACGCCGGCTACCTCCATACAACCAAAAGCGCCTCAGGGCGGTCGAACCGGCCTATTCCCCGATCCTGTTCCATGACTGAGAACCCCGGCAGCGCGCGTTTCGTCACTCGGAGGACCGTAAGACTGCTTGTGACTCGAAGCCGGATGCAAAGGTTATAGGGTGGGGAGTGGGGAGTGGGGAGTACCGGTTTGTCCGTTCGATCTGACTGCATTCCTGTCAAACCCCGGTCATTGCCACCAGACCGCGCATCGATTTTGGACGTTGATACTCGATATTGCCATTTCCTCCTGCCCGGAAGTCCCATGAAAACCTTCTTCCTTCCATTGATTCTGTTGACCGTGGGCGCGTGCCAGAGCGATAGCACAGCACCGCGGTCTGGCAACGATCCCCTGGAGATCGCGCGCAATTTCGAGGCGCTCAGCGATTCCATGTCGTCAGCCGGCAACCTCGCTGGCGCGGAAGTGCTGCACCATGTGGCTGAGATAGTGAAGCTCACCGGCCGAGTGACGCCCGTGGAAATATCGGTCGACGGCGTGCCGATGAGATTTCTCGCGGTCACCGAGCAGATAGATCACCCGATCGCGCAATGCGCATTCCCGGGCGAAGGCATCCTGCCACCAGACGGGGGAACAATAGATAGCTCCGGCTCTGGCGGAGGTACCGTGATCATACCGTTTCCATGCGAGCCGTCAGTGGAAGAGTATTATTCATCGCGCTCGCTGATCGCGTGGCAGCCGGACTCCATGCAGCGTATCGTGCGGATTATGGCGGACACGGGACGCGCGCGCGCCCCCGACGAAGATGTACCGGACGTCATGGCAGGACTTCCCACGGAAGTGCGCGCCGGTTCGCCTGATAACAGCGGGGGGTCCGTGGACAGCGGCGTGGTGCGTCCGGTTTTCTACCCGGGATTCTTCGGCGAGTACTTCGAGCTGCCCGACGGCTGGTGGCAGGCAACGCAGGGTACCGAGGCCAATTCGCTCGTCTCGCTGAACGGCGACTGCACGATCGATACACTCGTGCTCGAGTGGGCGAAGTTCACGTGCCAGCGGGCTCGAATCGCGTTCGAGGTGAGCATGACGGTGGAGCCCGGTGCCTTCTGTGGATTCGGTGAAATCGACACCGCGTCCCCGAGGGCTCAGCACTCACACGAGGTGGAGATGAAATCGCAGGTCGTGGAGGGTGTGCGGCTCCGTCTGGTGGACTTCGAGCCGATCTCCCTGCCGCCCGACTCGCAGGTGCACTTCCTTCCGTCAACGCTAGGAGCAACCGTGGCGAACGGAACGGTGACGCTCACCTTTATCGTCTCGAATGACAGCGGCCGCGATGTGGATATCGGCTTTAGCAGCGGCCAGAGCTACGACTTCGAGATATATGCTCCCGATGGCAGCGTTGTGTGGCGGTGGAGCGATGGAAAGGCGTTCACCTTGGCACTCCGCCAGGAAACGCTAAGCCACGGAAAGACGCTGACGTACGTCGAGCAGTGGGCGCCGGTCTCCTTCATATCCGGAGACTACACGGCTGTCGCGACGCTAGCGAGCTTTAACGTGCGCTCGGCGAACAAGATGGCATTCCGGCTGCCGTGACGGGTTAGTCGGGATAGCTTCCTCGTTGACACATTCGGCATGCTCCCTTAGCCTTCGGATACTGCAAGCATCTCTTCCCTAATCAAAGGCTGCTTTTCCAGCGGCTGTAAGTCAACTCATCTCGTTCGTCTCCGTTCTTCCGTTTTGGCGGAACGTTCGGTTTTGCCGAGGCCGTTCCGGCCTGTATGGCTAACGTGTGCGCTACAGCGGAGGAGCAGAGCGATGAAGCGGATTCTGAGCGTTTTCTGTGCAGGGGCAGCGGTGCTTGTGGCAGGCTGTTCGGATTCAGCCGGACCGGTCGAGCCGGGCTCACCTTCCCTGGCAGCCAGCACGGCGGCCAACCCCACCTACGTTGTCCAGTTCAACGATAGCGTCACCGATGTTCCCGGTCTCGCGCGCCGGCTCGCGGTCGCCCACGGCGGTACGATCCGGTTTACGTACGAGAGTGCACTGAAAGGCTTTGCCGTATCCCTTCCGCCGGCCGCCGCCGCGGCGATCGCGCAAAGTCCAAGTGTCGCACTTGTAGAGGCTGATCAGATCTTCACTACCCAAACTACCCAAACCGGGGCAATGTGGGGACTGGACCGCACCGATCAGCGCAGCCTGCCACTGAGCACTACGTACTCTTACACGAAAACAGGCGCCGGCGTCACCGCGTACATAATCGACACAGGCATTCGCTTCAATCACACTCAGTTCGGCACGCGCGCTTCAAGCGGATTCGACGCTGTTAACGGCGGCGCGGCGGACGACTGCAACGGGCACGGCACGCATGTGGCCGGCACAGTCGGTGGCTCGAGGTATGGTGTCGCCAAGGGAGTAAAGCTCGTCGCGGTCCGTGTACTCAATTGCGCTGGTAGCGGAAGCACATCCGGGGTAATTGCAGGCGTTGACTGGGTGACCAGGAATCACACGGAACGAGCAGTGGCCAACATGAGTCTGGGCGGGGGCGCATCGACGGCGCTTGATGCCGCCGTTCGGACATCCATCGTGAGCGGCGTGACCTATGGAATTGCAGCCGGAAATGGCAACAGTGCTGGCATAGCGCAAAACGCCTGCAACACGTCCCCCGCTCGTGTCGTGGAAGCCATCACGGTGAGCGCGACAGACCGGACGGACAGGAAGGCGTCATGGGCGAATTACGGGAGCTGCCTCGACATCTTTGCGCCGGGTGTCGGGATCACCTCGGCCTGGTACACCAGCACAACGGCCACGGCCACTATCAGCGGAACTTCAATGGCAACGCCGCACGTCGTCGGTGTGGCGGCTCTGTATCTGGAGGGCAACCCTGGCGCGTCCCCCGCAACAGTGCGCAACGCGCTTGTCAGCAACGCCACGCTCGGTAAAGTGACCAGCGCCGGAAGCAACTCGCCCAACCGGTTGCTGTTTACGAATTACTGATTCCGCGTACGACTGGTTTCACCTAGCGCGGCCAGCTTCTGTTGGTCGCGCTCGTGTTTACCCGATTCAGAAGGGACCACTCGGGCAGCCAGAACTCACCTCTAACGTCGAAGGTGCCTGCCTTGTATTCAATGGTTCTTGAGCTCTGATTTGTTGCTGCAGGGCGCCCACTTTCCATTGCCATGTCCTTCCTGAATTCGGAATCCACCCGTGTTCACGCCGCAGCACTTCAGGCTGCAAACCGTGCCTTCATGGCGCGGTATCCTGGAGACTCTGGACGCCGGCAACCGGTGCACACAGTGTACGGCGGCGCGCATCTCTTCACACACGACTCCGTACCCAGGCTCGGTGCTCTGGCGCTGCAGTCACTGGAGCAGTACGCGCCCGACTGGGAGACCTTCGCCGCCGCCGTTGGACTTCCGGACACGGGTAACTTCGCATTGGAAGCCGGGAATGCGCCGCCTTCCCGTTCCGGTGCGCCTTCACAGGATCCGGCAGATCACCGTAAAGCCGCTGGCACCCCACTCGCGCACACCATTTACACGCGGGTAGTCGAGAAGCTTCGCAGAGAGCCGGTCGAGGACTTTCGGCTGGACTACGAGGACGGCTACGGCAACCGCCCCGATGCGGAAGAGGATGCACACGCGGATTCCGGTGCGCATGAGGTTGCGGATGGGATGCGACGGCAAACGCTGCCGCCATTCATCGGACTGCGGGTGAAGCCCCTGAATGAAGAGCTGCGCGCCCGAAGCGTTCGAACGTTGGAGATCTTCCTCACAACCCTGCTGCGTGAAACGGGGGGAGAGCTTCCCCCCAACTTCGTGATCACCCTCCCCAAGATCACGATCCCCCAGCAAGTGGAGTTCTTCTCGAGCGCGCTCACGGCCCTCGAGAAGGCTCTGGGTCTTACAGGCGGAGTGCTTCGCTTCGAGATGATGATCGAGACACCGCAGGTGATCCTGAGCTCTGATGGCACGTCCGCGCTCCCCCGCATTCTCGATGCCGCAAACGGGCGCGCTATAGCCGCGCATTTTGGCACCTACGATTATACGGCGGGAGTAAACATCACGTCCGCGCACCAGCGCATGCGCCACCCAGCGTGCGACTTTGCACGCCACATGATGCAGGTTGCGTTTGCGGGCACGGGGATCTGGCTGTCGGACGGATCCACGGCCGTGCTGCCGGTGGGTGAGCATCGTGTAGCGGATGGCGAGTCGCTGTCGGAAGAGCAGGCGCGCCAGAATCGCGACAGTGTTCACCGCGCGTGGAAGCTGCACTATGACGACATCCAGGATTCGCTTGTGCGTGGCTTCTATCAGGGATGGGATCTGCACCCGGCGCAGCTCCCCACTCGCTTCGCGGCGGTGTACGCCTTTTTCCTCGGTGGTGTTGACGCGGCCGCCGACCGACTACGCAACTTCGTCGGCAGAGCCGCGCAGGCCACGCTCGCGGGAGACGTCTTTGACGATGCCGCGACCGGTCAGGGATTGCTGAATTTTTTTTTGCGGGGAATCAACTGCGGAGCGCTAACAGAAGAGGAGACGCTCTCGCGGACCGCTGTTACTCTCGATGAGTTGCGAGGCCGAAGCTTTCTGAGAATTCTGACGAACCGCCGGCGGTAGGAACCGGGGAGTTGGCGATTGGGAGTGCATTTCCGAGACTCGTTCGTCTGGCCCGAGCCCGAAACTGATCGCTCTCAACCTCCCGCGCCCATACAGCGGAGCGTTAACCGGTAGCTGGCACTCGGTACTTACTCACTGCGGTTAGAGCTCGGCTCTCCGCGCAGAAAGTGCACTCGCTCGCCGGAAAACTTCTTCCTGTCGCGGTCCCAGGGAAACAGAATCGCTACGGCGAACTCGACTCGCTCGCCCGTTCCACGCTCACCCTGCCATTCCCCGCGATGCGTCGCTGTGACGCGAGCTTCTTCGTACACTCCCTGTGGACCAATCACGATGTGCGTCAATTCAAACACGATGTCGGGGAAGGCGGTGAGTAGCTCCGTGTAGAACCGGCGGGCGCCTGCGTGTCCCTCCCACGTGTGCCCACCCGGAAGTACTTCATACACGCAATCTTCCGTTAGCGTGGAGATGAGTCCCGCGATGTCACGGCGGTCCTCCGCCATCGAGTGGGTCTTCCATTGCTCGCGGATTGCGCTGTACTCCCTGGAATCGATATCCCGCCGCAGGAGCTCGACGACGTGTTCATTACCCATGGCCGCATGTCCCTGGCACGTAGCCGTTGCCGGCAGTTCGCGGTTCGCATTTCGCACTTCCTGGCCAGCGGTTCGCAGTCCGCAATCCTCTCCCCCTCACGCCCTGCGCAACACCGCTTCTATCAGCCCGTACGGTTCCTCCGTGGGCACAAAGATCTCGTTGGGGTTTTCGAGCGAGAACGGGGCGAGATCGACGAGAAGATGATGCTTGTTCGGCATCGACAGCGCGATCTCGGCGATTTCGGGACAGCGGTACAGCGCGGCCTCACCGACGGCGTACAGCGTGTGCTGCACGGAGCGGCTATCGTGCGCGGCAAAGGTTTCGAGGATAGTTTGCCGAACGAGGCTCAGCACACCGCTGTAGTTGACGTCGGATGTCTCGTACTTCCATGTAGCCGAAATGGCGGTCGCGAGAATACGTTCGTTCGTCTCAGCGAGCGTCGTGTAGCGATCGCTGTAGAAACCGGCGAATGCCGACCTCGTGGTCTTGAGAACCACGAGCTCACGGATTCCGGACTCGGCCCGCGGGGTGCCTTCCCGGCTTGCCGATATGGTGGCGACTCGCTGCTCCTCGCTTCCGCGTGCAAAAGCGTGCGGGTGGGGGTGGCCATCAAATACGAGGCGGTTCCAGCGGCGCTCGGCCAGATCGATGCGAATTCGGAATACATGCGCGGTCGTTTCGAAAAAATGCCTGGCGAGTGCGATTCCGAAACCTTCGATCTCCTCGAACGACTCCTGCTTCGCCAGGGCGTAGACGGTGTTCTTCATCGTGTCGGTCGGCAAGCATCGCGAGTTGTCGCCCTCGGAGTGCACAGTATCGTAGTCCCCTTCGAATCGGATGCCTACGGCTATGTCGAAGATGTCGTGACGATCGGGGTGTCGCGTAACCTTCACCAGGCGAACGTGCTGTTTGCCGTAATTGTCACTCGCCAGTGTTACGGGCATCGCGTCAGCTGCCGCGGTAGGTGGAGTAGCCGTAAGGGGAGAGCAGCAATGGAATGTGATAGTGCTCGCCAGGGTCCTGCACGTTGAAGGCGATGATCACCGAGGGATAGAAGGCGCGCACTCCCTGCGCGCTGAAGTACGCACTGGTGTCGAAGGTCATGCGATATATCCCCCCACTGATTAGTTCAGCACTACCGAGCAGCTCCCTCACGCGGCCTTCCGTGTCGGTGAGGGCGACCGCAACGGGAAGCCAGTCGCCCTTTCCATCTGCCCTCTCGAGGTTGACGGAAACTCCCGCCGCGGGGCGGCCAAGCGATGTGTCGAGAATGTGCGTGGTTATGGAGCTCATGGCATCAGCGGCGGGACCTGGATCATAGCCGACAGACTCGAGCGGCTCATGAATCCGGTATTGAGCGTGCGACGACAACATCGGCCAGGAACAGCATAGCTCTCCGACGATCAGAATGTATCATGGCACGAAGACGCGCCGCAATCGCTTGCTCCGCGCACGTAAACGGATTGCAGCCGCGTTGACTGACCTGGGAATCGCGGCGCGGTCCGCTTCCTCGCCTCAGCCTGCCGCGCCAAGCCGCGTGATCAGTTTCTCCAATCTCAGCCGCGTGATCTTGCTCTGTTCCGTGGCCGCGACTCGTAGCTCCGCCTCGGCGTTATTGCCAAGCCGGACGCGCAGCATCGCCAGCATCTCCTGCGCTCTCTTCCCCGTGGCGCAGACGATGAAGATGTAGCCGAAGCGCTCCTCGTATTCGGCATTTGCTTGCCCGAACATGCCGCGAACGTCGCCTGGCGCCGCGCGGACCCCTGATTGCTCCATGTCGGACCACGACATGGAGGCGGAAGGCAGCAGAGCGTCCGCCACGCGTTCTCCGATGCGAGGGTGCGCGCGAAAGGCCTCCTGCCAGTCGTTCTGTGTGAGGTTCCACCACACCTCATCAGCTACCGCGTACAACTCATTCGCGTCACCAAATGGACGCCGCGAAGCCACACGCCGCGCCCATGCCATGGATCCGCAGCATGAGCCGAGCTCTCTCTCTGCCCCGGGTGCCGGGAGTGTATTCAGCAGTGCCAGCCCAGTCACGCGGCAGGTGTCCCAAAAAGGCGCAGCCGCGCGACCCCGCCGTCCGGAAAGATGTTGAACCGCACATGGGTGGCCCTTACTTGCGGCCCGAGCTCGCGCCCGAAATAGTGGCGCGCGTGTGGCTCGAGGTTCGTGCGCGGGAGGATCTCGCGCCACGGTTGCGATGCGGAAGTCAGTTCGGCTGGTGTCGCCCTGGGTGCATTTATGCCTTCCAGCGAGAAAGCGGCGGGGGCGTTCCCCTTGTAATGATCCGTGTCCACCTCAACCCGGTGAAGGGTTCCCGAGACGGCGAGGCGGATGATCGACCAGTCATGACCCGGACCGCGACGGCGCTTCGTCTCCCATCCATCGCCCATATGTGTCGACCTCCCGGGCAGAATGAGATTCTGGCGGTGCCCGAAGAACATGTCACTGCATACCATTACGAATGCCCCATTTTCCATCGCCGCCAGGTCGACTTCGCCTCGCGCACCGTTAATGCGCGACGGGTCGGGAACTACGTCGCCAAAAACGCGAAGCCGCGCCACACCACCATCGGGAAAGATCTTGAATCTGAGATGCGTAAGCCGATTGGCTGCAGTGATGGCGAACTCGTTGTGAGTGTCGCCCGCTAATGGCGAATGGGGAAGTATTTCCATCCAGGGGGCATCCAGGAGCGCATCCGGGCCGGGTGTGCCCTCGGTCTCGCACCCGTCCATGGAGCAGGCTTCCGGATAGTTGCCGCGAAAATAGCTGGTGTCCACTACCACGCCACGCACTACTCCAGGCAGACCTAGCCGAATGACGCACCAGTCGTAGCCCGCTTCGCGCCGGCGGCGTGTTTCCCATCCATCCATCCACTTGCCGCGGTCAGTGTACAGTCCTTCGCGCCACTCGGGAGCGGCGGCCTTGAGCAGATTCTCCCTGGGCGCGAAGAATTCGTCGTTGGCCGAGATCACGGCACCGCCCAATCGCTCGGCAGCAAGGTCTATCAGGTCTGTGAACATCGGAATGGCGGGAGTCAGGGGTGGCTCGAGTGGCGGGTGGGAGGAGGGAGGAGGGAGGCTGGACGCGGAAGCCGGCAAGGGATGCGTAAAGTCAGTGAGTCACCGAGTTTGTTCAAGCCGCGTATTCACTGCGTCCCGGCGTTGCTGCTCCTTGCTCCCTGCTTTCCTGGTACCTCCTCCCTCCTCCGTTCTCCTCCCTCCTGCCTGCCCTTGTCCAGCTCTTTCACAGCGCGATCTAGATAGTGTCCATATGCCTCGAATTGAACGTAGTTCGAATGCCGAGGCGAGCTGATGTAATGAATGCCGCCAGAAAGGTCAGGCGGGGAACCGAGCTGTTTACGGTCGAAGGCGGCGGCCGCTTCCGGATTTGACTCACGCGCCTGGATGAGCGTTCCAATAAGTTTCGCCTGCTTGCTCACGATGGGGTACGCCGCGCCATCGGTTTCAAAGTGGCCAACTATGAACAGGTCGCGATGACTTCGCGGGAAGATGTTGAGAAAGAGTTGTCTGGTGATGGGTGACAAGGACTGTTCGAGAAAGGGGATCGCAGGCGTGTATCCCGTCGCATAGACGATCACATCGATATCTTCTTCGCTTCCGTCCGTGAATATGACGCGGCCACCGCGCAACTCGTGCACGTCCGGTTTCGGCGTGATATCACCGTGCGCGAGATGGTGCAGCAGCTGGGTGTTCATTATCGGGTGGCTCGCGAGCACCTTGTGATCCGGCCGCGGGAGTCCGTAGCGCGTGAGATCTCCCAGCAGCAGGCGCAACAAGAAGGCGAGAAGCGGTTGCGCCAGCCAGGCCGGGGGCTCCGGTCCGCCGCGAAAAAATACGTCGGTCGGTTTGCCGAGGATATGTTTTGGAAGAAAGTGATAACCACGGCGAAGGCTGATGAACGCCCGGCTCGCGGAAATGGCCGCGTCGCACGCTATATCGCACCCCGAATTTCCGCCACCCACAACCAGCACGCGTTTGCCGCGAAACTCGTCGGCGGATTTGTAATGGAATGAGTGATATACCTTACCCGTAAAACTGCCCGCGTACTCGGGCATTAGCGGGTCCCAATTATGTCCGACAGCCACGACGATTCCGCGGTACAGTCTTTCCTCGCCGTTGGCGAGGTGGACGTGCCAACCGCCGTTCCGGGGCAAGACGCGCTCGACGTCGGCGCCGAACTGCACGTGCCGTCTGAGATCATGCTCCACCGCGAAAGCGCGAATGTAGTCGAGGATCAATCGCCAGCCCGGATAATCGGGATAGCCGGGCGGCATTGGAAAATCGTCAAATGCCGAGAGGGTCTTCGAAGAAATGAAGTGCGCCGATTCATACACCGGTGACTTTTCGTTCTCGAGGTTCCAGATTCCGCCGACATCGCCGTGACGTTCCAATACGTCGAACGAGATTCCCGCACGTGAGAATGCACGGGCTGTCGCAAGGCCCGAAGGGCCCGCACCGATGATACAGTAACGGTTTGAACGGTCATCCATTGCAGAATGGTAACGCGGACTACGATACGCAACGAGTCCGCGTTACCATTCCGGCATGCATGCTCTCGCACGGTTACCGCGCATCCTCGCAACGCTCATGGCCTGCGGATTCGCGGTGCTTCTCTTCGCTCTCTTCCTAGAGCTTTCTGGTTTCGATTCCACCGCGGCGCTCCAAGCGCTGTGGACAGGATCCTTGGGCACCTGGCATGCGTTTTCATCAGCCACGCTCGTTCGAGCCACTCCTCTGATCCTGACGGGCCTCGCGGTCGCCCTCGCCTTTAAAGCAGGCGTCTGGAACATCGGTGCTGACGGGCAGCTCGTGATGGGGGCCGCCGCCGCCGCAGCCTGTGCGCTGGCAGTCGGCGATGCCATGGGACGCATCGCTCTTCCCGCCGCTTTGCTCGCGGGAACACTGGCGGGAGTGGTTTGGGCCGCGATCGCGGCAGCTCTTCGACGCAAAGCGGGCGTTCTGGAAGTGATCAGCACCATCATGCTCAACTTCCTGGCGTTGAATGTCGTGTCGTATCTCGTGCGGGGTCCCTTGCAGGAGCCGCTGGGCATTTATCCGCAGACAGATTCAATGCCGGAGGTCGCCAGGCTCCCAACTCTCATTCCGGGAGCCCGCGTCAGCTGGGGGTTGATCCTGGCGCTCGCGTCCGCTTTCGCGCTCTGGTGGTGGCTCACAAGGACCGGCGGCGGATTTCGCGTTCGGGTCGCGGGCGCCAACCCGGACGCCGCGCGCGTGGCAGCCCGAATTGACGTCGGTAGAGTGACGGCGCGCGCATTTCTCGCGAGCGGAGCCATCGCTGGCCTTGCAGGTGCTATCGAAGTAACGGGCGTAACCTTCGCGCTGTATGAGAACATATCGCCTGGATACGGATACACGGCAATAGCGGTTGCGTTGCTGGCTCGCCTGAACTTTCTGGTGGTTATCGCGTCCGGTGTTTTTTTCGCCGCGCTCGAATCGGGCGGACTGGCGATGCAGCGGGATGCGGGAGTGCCGTCCGTGGTTGTATCCGTGGTCGAGGGGGTTGTGATTCTGGCAACGATGGTACTGGCGCGGGGTTGGGGCGCGGGGAGAAGCAGACGGCGACCCTGGGGGGCCCCCCCGAATAACAGGGATGCTTCGCGATCGCCAACCGCCCACCATCCAATACTCCCCGTTGCAATCGATCCGTCGCCATGACTTCACTCGCGGAGTCCTTCCTCGAGGCGAGCATTCGCACCGCTACTCCACTGGCGCTCGCAGCACTCGGCGAAACCGTAGTGCAGCGAGCGGGGGTGATAAACATAGGACTCGAAGGAGTCATTCTAGCTGGCGCATTCGGTGCGCTCGTGGGTGGATTTCTGCCTCCCGAGCTCCATGCCGGGGCCGCAGCAGCTCTCGGAAGCTCCGTAGCTGCCGGTTACACGCTCGCGATTCTCGCCGGCGTTCTGACTGCCTCGATCTTCGCGCTTTTCGCTGTCTCGCTAAAGGGCGATCAGATCATTACGGGAACCGCGATCAACCTGCTCGTGCTCGGCAGCACGGGAACGCTGTACCGCATATTGTACGGCGCTGGCGGCGCGGCGCTGTCGGTTCAAACGTCAGGATCGGCCGAGATTCCAGTTCTGTCCGACATTCCGCTCGTTGGCCGGGCACTGTTTGCCCAACCATTTGTGACCTATGGGTTGTACCTGCTCATACCCGTCACCTGGTGGGCACTGTATCGCACGCACGCAGGACTTGCGCTGCGGGCCGTGGGCGAAAACCCCGAGGCTGCGGCAGTCGCTGGAGTATCCGTCATGCGAACCCGCTGGACGGCGATCCTCATCGGGGGAGCCCTTGGCGGCGGAGAGGGAAAGCCGCATCCACTCTGCCACACGAAACAACCTCCCCCCACTCCACCCGCC
>JBPCJT010000014.1:0-11957 GCA_051005015.1 Gemmatimonadaceae bacterium
CCGGGACACCGCGCGACCGTTCCCATGGACGGTGAGCGACTTCGGGCTCATCGATGCGATCGAGAGCGGTCTCGTGAAGATTCCTCAGTTGCCGACACAAGACACCACCGGCGCGGAGCGGTCCGCATACTTCAATATCTGGGACTGGGTCAAGAACAAGCTCACGCCGGCTGAGCGTGGCGGCCCTCGCGGGAGTTTCCGTCCCGAAGCGGTGCTCAAGTACGCGTATCAGCCGATCGCGATGCTCGCCGGAGATTGGCGATCGGAGCTCGAGCGGTGGACGCGCGAGCACGAGGATGATCGTCCGCCGGTGTTCATCATCGTGTGCAAGGACACGAAGCTTGCGAAGACGATCCATGACTGGATCGCCGAGGACGTCCGTCCTGAGGGCATCCCGCCGCTCGGCATCCGCGAGTTGCGGAACGTCGAGGGCGAGCAGAATACCATTCGTGTGGACTCGAAGGTGATTGCGGAGACGGACGCGCAGGGTGGCGGCGACGATGGCCGAGGTGCGAAGTCGGAGGAGGCGCGTTGGATGCGTTTCACGCTCGACACCGTTGGGAAGCGCGCCTGGCCAGCTGATGCGCAGGGACGCCCGCTCTACCCGGCTGGCTTCGAAGAGCTGGCGAAGAAGTTGGAGCGATCACTGGAGCCGCCAGGACGACGAGTGCGGTGCATCGTGAGCGTCGGTATGCTCACCGAGGGATGGGACGCCAACACCGTCACGCACATTGTGGGACTGCGGCCGTTCATGAGCCAGCTCCTGTGCGAGCAGGTGGTCGGACGCGGTCTGCGGCGCGCGTCGTACGATGTCGATGAGAATGGCTTGTTCACCGAAGAGGTGGCACAGGTATTCGGGGTTCCGTTCGAGGTCATTCCGTTCAAGGGGAAGGGAACCGCTCCGCTTCCCAAGCCGAAGCGCTTTCACGTCCACGCACTACCGGAACGAAAGTCACTCGAGATCAGGTTTCCGCGCGTGGTGGGTTACACCCAGGCGGTGCGCAACCGGGTGACCGTGAACTGGTCGCGCATGCCGAAGCTGGTACTCAAGCCCGGTGAAGTGCCGACGCTGGTGGATGTCGGTGCGCTCACGCAGACTGACGACGGCAAGATCACGACCGCCAGATTCGGAGCGGTGCGCGAAGTGACGATGAAGGCGTTTCGCACTGGAATGCGTTTTCAGGAAGGCGTTTTCCGGATGGCCAGTGATCTCACGAAGCAGTATCGCGATGTCGCCGAGACCAAGCTGCCGGCACACGTGCTCTTTCCGCAGCTTCGAGCGATCGTCGATCGATTTGCGCGCGAGTTCGTCCAGGCGCCATCGGGGAGCGATCGGCTGGATCTGTTCATGTCGCCGTACTACGGGTGGGCGCTGGAAATCCTTCGGGAGCAGATCCAGCCCGATCGGGCGGCGGGCGAGACACCGGAGCTCCCGCGATTTGGGACGCCGCCATTTGGGAGCACATCCGCGGTGGATTTCTGGACCGCCCGCCCGGTGCGTGAGGTTGCGAAGAGCCACGTGAACTACGTCGTTGCCGACACCGCGAAGTGGGAGCAGCAGGCCGCGCATTCCATCGACAGGCACTCAGCCGTGAAGGCTTTCGTCAAGAACTCGGGTCTTGGCCTCACGATCCCGTATCTCTACAACGGGCAGCCTCACGATTTCACTCCTGACTTCGTCATCAGGCTCGAAGGTGCGGCGGGACAATATCTGGTCCTGGAGACCAAGGGCTTCGATCCACTGGCCGACATCAAGGGTGCCGCGGCGCACCGTTGGGCTGGCGCGGTGAACGCAGACGGACGATATGGGAGTTGGAGTTTCGCGATGGCGCGCAGCGTCTCCGATGTGACGTATCTCATCACCGAAGCAGCGCGGTCGTCCGATCCGATTGAGGATGCGCGCGCGTTCGGCGTGGACATCGACCAGCTTCGGGCATCGTTGGCGCGCACCCCTGACGAGCGACTTCGTGAGCTCGACAACAACCGGCAATTCGTCGACGCTCTCCAGAAGGGCGCAGGAGCGAAGCGCAGGAGAGGCAGCTCGTGAGCTTCGAGTCGATGCTTCGTGGTCTCAATGACGCGAAGATCGAATTCGTGGTGATCGGCGGATTGGCGGCAGTCGCACACGGGGCGCCCTTCGTCACGAATGATCTCGACGTCTGCTACCGCGCTTCAGGTGAGAATGTTGATCGACTCGCGCGCCTTCTGCGTACGTGGAATGCGTATCCACGAGGTTGGGAGGCGGGCCTTCCTTTCGAGCTCGATAGCCGAACCTTTCACACCACGCCGCTGCTCACGCTACAGACAGCGGAGGGCAATCTCGATCTTCTCGACCGGGTAGCGGGCCTCGACGGATACGAAACGGCGTACGAGCACTCGATAGAGATCGAGGCCCTTGGCGTGAGCTTCCGCGCACTCGAATTGGGCGCATTGATCCGCGCCAAGGAAGCGACGGGTCGCGCGAAGGACCTTGGACAACTTCCAGCACTTCGCGCCCTCCTGGCGCTCATGGAAGAGTCGTAATCGAGGTCGCGAAGATGAGAATAGAGTAAGGTACACAGAGTATGGAGGATGTGTGAACAGGTACGATTTCGAAGTTCTCAAACGACGAGCAGAGCGAAGATTGGAGAGGGTCGCTGAACGGCGTGGGGAGCATGACGAGCCCGATGAGATTCTGGATGATTTCTTTGTTCTCTGGCGCGCCTATGAAACGACATTCGAAGGGTCAGGAGGTACACTCTTGAAGCGCGCTCAGGAAGCCACCGTGATGACTATCAACAGAAGTATTCGCGATTTTCCAGCAGTCCTCCGCTTCGCAGGTAATTTTGAGAAGCAGTTCGGCGATAGAATCAATCCGCAGTACATCGAGAGCTGGTTCCCGTCCTATGAGGAAGAGAAGAAGATACATCCCGCGACAATGATTGCCGGCAGCCTTAAGCATCTCAGACCCGCACTGAGGCAGCCGTCGCTATGGATTGAAAGTCACTCGAAAGACTTTGCAACCCTTATCTACTATCTGCGCAATGCGATTTTCCACGGATCATTTGGGACTTCGAAGCTTGTCGAATCGCCAAGAGCGTTCGCCGGCATACGGGAGGCAATGGAGGAGATTGTTGCGCGGCGCCTGTGAGCGTTGTCTAAATCGGTCTCCAAATGAATTCGCGAAAGAAGTACGAAAGGCTTCGGCTCGGCGGCGATGAGCCTTTGAAGGTAGAAATCAAACCGGTGTTTCCTGACGGGAAGTGGACCGTGGTTCATAGAGCGCTCACAGCTTCGAACGAAGCACGGGCGATCAAGTTAGTTCGACAACCAATCGACGAAGCTGTCTTCGCATGCGAGGAGCAGAAGTTTACCACCGAGAAGTACTGCATGAACGCTCTCAGAGGAGCGCCGCATCTTAGGGAGGTAGTGGAGGCCAAGTCATACCGCCGACTCCCCAGGTTCCTCAAGACGGGTGGTCCCACGTGGTTGGTGGTCTACAAACCTTTCACGATCAAAACACTGCGTGAAGTCATCAGTTCGGACGCTCCCGTAAAGCCGACGGAATTTCGAGCATTCTTGAAAGCGCTGTTACTTGCATTCACCAAACTACAGGAAGAAGGTATAGTTCATCGCGATTTGAAACCCGAAAACATCTTCGTCAACGAATCTCTCGGTGACTGTTACGTAGGTGATTTCGGCCTCGCGACCTATCCGTCGTTGCACCCCGACTTGCTACGCAGACAGGGTACTGACCGATACTGTCCTCCCGAATGGCGAACGTCGGTGGGCAGGTACTCCCGTGACGTGTTCTCGTTGGCGATGGTTCTTTACGAGTTGTTGGTGCCGCGCAGGCAATTCGAACTGTTTGCGTGCGCCGGTTCGAAATGCTGGGATGCGGGGGGTAGTCCGAAGTTGCAGGCTGCCAGATTGGGAAGAAACAATGCCTCGGCTGTGCTGCGGGAACTCAAAAAGGGGCTAAGAAAATCGTCAGGACGCAGGCACAGAAACGTCCCCGCGTTTGTTAGCGCGCTCCTGTTAGCTGGCGCTAAAGACAAATTGTGGTCGGCAGAGCGGAAGGAACCAGCGCGGCTTCGCAAGACGCAAGGCCAACAACGCAGCATCAGGCCTTGGCGCTACGAAGACAATCGACCGCTGTCCGGCGCCCTATGGTTCTACCTCTCGTGGAAGGAACAGGCACGTTTGGAAAAGGCGTCTCCTAGCTCCACACGCTGGGAGTACCACGAGCCGCGTCAGGGCTTCTGGACAAAGGACACAAATGCAAATCCACGCACCATTTGTCGAAAGGCGAATCGGCGACCAGTCCAGGTTTAGTGGGAAATTGCCAATGCAGAGAGCGGAGGTAACGCAGATGGCTTCCCTGCCCGTCACTCTATGACGAGCATTCGCACAAACGCCGCCAGCCTCTCAGCCTCTGCGGGTGTGAGATCGCTGGGAATGTTCGAGACGGTGACGACGGTTCCGGGACGAATCGGAAAGGCGGACTGGTAGCCTCGGTCGTCCGGAGAAGCCGCACCAGGGGTTGCGGGAGAGCGTATTGATTCCTGCTGATCCGTCTCTGGCCTACTCGCGCTTTCCTTCCTGCGTGCATTCCCCGTCGCGCGGGTCTTGACCGTAAAATTCGCAGGGTCCTCTCGCCATTGCAAAAAGAGGTTGACCGCCTTGTGAACTCTCCGGCCATACTCCTTCAGCGATGACGGGTTGAAGTCACGAGCTCGCTTGTTGGCGAACCGTCGTGCAACGGCGTCCAGATCAAGACCCCGGACATCCTGCGATTCGGCGTCATCGAGGACTCCGAGGACGTTTCGCGTTGCTACCGCAAGTGCGGTTGCGGTAGCGGCCGGCATGAGCCCCCTGTCGCTGGCGTGTTCCAGGAAGTCCAGTAGATCGGCCACTGAATACGTGTTTGCCATAAGCCCTCAAAACGTTATATTGCCCGCATGAGGATAATATAACGTTGTTAAACGATTACGCAAACGCCCAATATCCCCGCGCGCTGTATCAGCGTATCGCCGCCGACCTCGAACTCTATCCAGTCGTCGCGGTGATGGGAGCACGTCAGGTCGGCAAGAGCACTCTCTGCCTACAGTTAGCCCGCGAACGTGTGATGGCCTACCGCACACTTGATGAACGGGATTTCCTCGATCAGGCGCGTCAGGATCCGGCCGGCTTTCTGGATGACCTTGGGGATGCAGGCGGTTTTATCGACGAGGCCCAGCGAGCCCCCGAACTCTTCCTGGCGATCAAAACTGTAGTTGACAGAGAGCAACGAGCCGGTCGCTACTTGTTGAGCGGCTCCAACCAACCCGCAGTTACTGGTAGTGTTTCCGACTCACTGCTGGGCCGCGCCGCCTACCGTACACTGCGCCCGCTGACACTCAGTGAACTACGCCTGACTGAGACCCATCCGGGATGGAGCTTCCTGTTTGCCGAGAAAGATTCGGACGTCATGGAAGAACTGGGACGCCGGCAAGCAGCAAGCGGCGAACTGGACTGGCGCGATGTTTCCAGCACCGGGGGATTTCCACGGGCCGTGCTGGCCCCCCCGGCTCAGCGGCTCACCGTACTCAACGATTACGCGGAGGTCTTCGCACGTCGCGATATTCGCGACGTTCTTGGCATTGAGTCCACTGAGCGATTTGAAGCTTTCCTCCGGCTGACGGCGGCAAGGACCGGTCAGGAGTCAAACCACTCAACAATGTCACGCGACCTGGGAATACCAGTGACCACAATACGACGGTGGTTTGATGCATTAATCCGCAGCTATCTGATAGAGCTTCTGGAGCCGTACTCGCGCAACCCGGGCAACCGGGTCATCAAGGCACCAAAAGTATTCATGGTCGATTCGGCCTTCGCGCTTGCGACCGCGCGTGAAACCACGCCAACCGGCTTCCACTTGGAAAACATGATTGCCTCCGACCTCGCGGTCTGGCGCGATGAAGGCGCGGCGCGAGGTCTGTACCACTGGCGCCTCGGTAGCGGCCAAGAGGTCGATTTCATTCTCGAGGAAAATGGGCAATTGGTATCAGTTGAGGTGAAGGCATCCTCAAACGTCGGCCGTGATGAAGCGCGGCACCTGCGGACATTCCGGAGCAAGTACGCCAATACGAGACGCGCGGTCGTCCTCAGCTGTGATCCCGTTGTCCGCACACTAGGAGATGGGGTTCTCGCTGCGCCATGGTGGGCTGTGGTCTAGCTCCAGAGCATCACCTGCGTGTCGTGCCTTCGGCCAGCTGCGTCAACGCACGCTGCACATACACCCGCACCATCTCTTTCCGCCAGCCAAGCGTAAAGTCGGTGTTGTCCATGGGCTTGGCAGGACGGAACGCCGCATCCGCGGCTGCCGCGATCGCAGCGGCATCGAGTCGGCTGCCAATAATGGCGCGCGCGGCTTCCGGAATCTCCATCGGATACGACGCCACCGCTCCGAGCACAATGCGCGCGTCACGAACGGTCCCATCATCGGCAAGGTCCACCCGCGCAGCAACGCCAAGCACCGGGAAGTCGAACTGCGCTCGGCGCCGGAGCTTCACGTAGCTCGCCCGCCAGCCGTTCACCGGTGGGAGGTGATACGCGATGAGGAGCTCGTCCGGCTGCTTGGTGAGATAGGCCATTCCGTCGTTGTGGTAGAGCGCAGCGGCGGGAATGCGCCGGCCTCCCTGTGACCCAAAGAGGGAGACTTCAGCGCCGAGGGCTACGGCAACGGGAACGCCGTCGGAGGACTGAACGGCCCAGCACCGGGGGCTCGAAGGAGCGACCCAGCAAATTTCCCCATCGCGCTTCATGCAGAAGTCGATGGCCTTTCTCCACTCGTAGGTCTGGTTATAGTAGTTGCAGCGTGTGTCGAGGAGGAGGTTGCCTCCAATCGTGCCCATGTTCCGGAGCAGAGGGGTTGACACAACCTCTGCAGCGTGACTGATAGCATTATAGTGCTGCCTTACTGTTGCGTTGTTGGCTAGAAAAGTGAGGCTAACACCCGATCCTACGGTCAGGCCTGTGGACGGTGTTCCGGTGATTTCCTGGAGCTCGCGAAGCCGCATGAGCGACACGACCGTTGCCGGCGTCTGGTGACGCCGCTTCATGTTCGGGTACAGGTCGGTACCGCCAGCCACGTACATCGCATCGGGACCTGCCTCGATCCGCATGCGGATGGCCTCAGCGACTGACGTCGGCTCCAGATAGGTGAAGCGCGGTAGGCGGAGCACCGTCAGACCATCGCGCTTCGAGGATCGGCCCGTCTGCGGGATGACATCCGGTCAGCGATCATCTCGCCGCTCCCGAGCCGACATCTTCTCGGTATTCAGACCCGAAATCTCCGCCGCCGTGGTCTCACCCGCCTGCTCTACCGCATCACCCTTCCCACCGACCGGCCCGCCAACTTCGCTGTGACTGCGCCCATTCTCCTCACGCCCAGTACCGCCCTCGGCCGGCGTCTTCACCCGCGCCGCCTCCGGGAACGAATACACGGGTACCTTGTCCGGCCCATACCGCCCTTCGCGCCCCTTCATCTTCTCCTTCAACGCGCGCAACACCTTGTGCGGCGAACACGGAACCTCGTCCACCCGCACACCAACGGCGTCGTACACGGCGTTCGCCACCGCCGGCATCACCGGCAGCAACGGCCCCTGTCCCACTTCCTTCGCGCCAAATGGCCCCCGCGGATCCTTGTCCGAAATCAGGAACGTCTCGACGTCGCACATCTCGAACGTCGTCGGACTCTTGTACTCGAGCATGCTCGGATGATGATGCACGAGATTTCGGGTCTTGTCGCGATACGTCATCTCCTCCATGAGTATCTCACCCAGTCCCATGTAGACGCTGCCTTCTACCTGGCCGATGACGAGGTTGGAGTTGATCGACTGTCCGACGTCGTGCGCCACCCAGATCTTCGGCACTCTTACGATTCCCGTCTCCGGATCGACTTCGACTTCGGCAATCGCGCACGAATACGAATACGCCGGCGACGGTCCCACGCCCGCGCCCTTGTACCGTCCGGGCGACCTCGGCGGCGTATACGAGCCCGTCGTTCCAATGATCCCCTCCTTCGTTTCCGCGATCTGCACCGCCTCGGCGAAGGTCACGCCAGTCTCGGGATTCTCGACGTCGAACACGCGACGTCCGGCGAAGTGCAGCCGGCCCGCCGGTACTTTCAGCTTCGTCGACACGGCCGTCGCCAGGATCTTCTTCGCGCGCTCGGCCGCCTCGATCGCGGCGTTACCCGTCATCAACGTGACTCTTGATGAATAGGAGCCAAGGTCAACGGGTGTGAGATCCGTGTCGCCGGTGATGACGCGAATGTCGAACGGATCAATGCCGAGTACTTCGGCAACGCAGTACGCGAGCACCGTGTCGGAGCCCTGTCCGATGTCGGTGGAACCACATAACGCAGCGACGCCGCCCGAACGATCGAGCTTGAGCTGCACGCCGGAATGCGGCATCGAATTCCAGTAAATCGGCAGTCCCGCCCCGGAGATGTAGGATGAACACGCGATGCCGACGCCACGCCCGAAAGGCAGCTTACGAAACTTCTCGCGCCAGCCACTCGCGTTCACGACGGCATCGATGCAGGGACCCAGTCCCATCGTGCCGATGCGCAGCCAGTTGGCGGTGACTGAGTCCCTGGGCTGCAGGATCTGCTTTCGCAGGTCAGCGGGATCGCGATTCAACTGCTCGGCGATCTTGTCGAGATGACATTCGAGCGCGAAGCGCGGCTGCGGTGTGCCGTGTCCGCGCTTTGGCCCGCAGGGCGCCTTGTTCGTGAAGACACGAGCGCCGCGGAAGCGATAGGTCGGCACCTGGTAGGTCACGGTCTGGAGTGCGCCCGTGTAGTACGTGCTCGCCACACCATAGGAGCCGTACGCTCCACCATCGAGGAACGACGTGAAGTCCATCGCGACGATGGATCCGTCTTTTTTCACACCCGTCTTGATGGACATCAGGACGGGATGCCGGCCGCGATGACAGTAGAACACCTCTTCGCGCGTGAGACAGACCTTCACCGGCCGGCCCGTCTTGCGGGCGAGCGCCGCTACGACAACTTCATGATTGAACGGGTCTGATTTGCCGCCAAATCCGCCGCCGTTGGGCGTGGCGATGACTCGCACGTGCGAGGGCTTCATCTCGAGCACCTTCGCAATCGCGCGGTGCAGGTAATGCGGCGTCTGCGTGCTCGACCAGATCGTCAGCTTTCCATCGGGCGACCAGTCGGCGAGCGACGCGTGCTGCTCCATCGGGAGGTGCGTGTTCCCTTCGTAGAAGAAGGTGTCTTCACGCACGAGATCCGCTCCCGCCATTGCCGCGTCAACCTCGCCAAATTCGAGCGACACGCGCTTGTGGACGTTTGCGTCGTCCCCGTAGTCGTGAATCAGGGGTTCGCGCATCGTCAGGCCATCTTCGATCGAGCCGATGATCGGCAGCGGCTCGTACTCCACGTCGATCAGGTTGCAGGCGTCGCCGGCAATCTCTTCCGACGTGGCCGCCACCGCCGCAACGGGATCGCCGACGAAGCGGACCAGGTCGGGACAGAGCGCGTGCTCGTCCTGCGACACGGGGAGAATGCCGAAGGGAATCGGCAGCTCCTTTCCCGTCAGTACTGCGACGACACCGGGCATCGCCGCCGCCCGGCTCGTGTCGATGCGGGTGATGCGCGCGTGCGGATGCCGCGACCGCAGGAGCTTGCAGTGGAGCATGCGCGGAAGCGACAGGTCGTCGGCGAAGCGCAGCGCGCCGGTGACTTTCGCCGACGCGTCCACCTTGCGACCCGCGGAGCCGATGACGCCAGAGCCGCGAGGAGGAACCTCCATCGTCTCGCGCGCGTTCACGGGCTCGATCGCAACGTCGGTCATGTGCGTGCGGGCCCAGCTGAATTCCGCATGCGATCCGCCGCCAGCTCCACCGCTTCGAAGATTTTCAGATAGCCTGTGCAGCGACACAGGTTGCCGCTCAGCGCGAGCTTGATCTCCTCGCGCGATGGCGCCTGGTTGTGCTCGAGGAGGACCTTACCGACCATGAGAAAGCCGGGAGTGCAGTATCCGCACTGCGCGGCGCCGAGATCGGCAAAGGCTGCCTGGAGCGGGTGCAGCGCGGCACCGTGCGCCAGACCTTCGATAGTGTCGATGCGCTGCCCGCGATGGCTCACGGCGAGCGCGAGGCACGACAGGATAGGCACGCCGTCCACCACCACCGTACACGTACCGCACTCGCCGAGCTCGCAGCCGTGCTTGGTTCCGGTAAGGGAGAGGTCCTCGCGGAGCACCTCCAGCAGGCTCTTGTTGGGAGCGAAAGCGACGTGGACCGGCTCACCGTTCACGATGAAGTCGGCGAGAATCTTGTCGCGCGGCGCGGATTCTATCTGAACGAGGGTCACGACGGCCAGTCAAAGGGTGAAACCTCAGCGATTTCAACTGCTTAGAATGCCCGCGGGGTACCGCGAGCGGCAAGGGCAGGGAGGACCTGCTCGGGGCGTCGCGAAGGCGCATGATCACAGGATGGGCTCGGCGCGACGGGAATGCCGCAAACTTTAGTCTTGCCCAAAACGGATTGCGGGCCTATGCTCGGTGTCCGCCGCCGACGCCGGTTGCGTCCCGTCCCCGCGTCAAAGCCCCCCCGCAGTCGAGGTGTTCATGCTTCGTCGTTCCCTTGCAATTGCCGCCCTGCTCGCCGCTGCCTGTACCCCCGCCGGGGATCGTTCCCTGGCGACGACGGGTGCTCGCTTCGCTTTCAATGATCCGTCCCGCATCGACACGATCGGCATGCCCGATCTGATCGTCGACGAGAAGAGCACCGAGAACAAGTGGCGCATCAAGACCGAGAACCTGTCAGCCAATTTCTGCAGTGTGCAGGAAGGCGGCGTGACGCCCGGCGAGCGGCGCCTGCTGCGCTTCACGGTGACGACACCCAATCAGGGCGATGCCGACGTCTACATCGGCGACCCCAACACGCATTATGAGGCGAACGATGGCCTGTACGAACTCGCCACGTGCCACGGCCACTTTCACTTTGACAACTACGCCGAGTACGCTCTGATCTCTGCGAGTAACGGTAAGGTGTGGCGTGCCGCCAAGCAGGGCTTCTGCATGATCGACACCGATCCGTGGCTCCCCGAGTATCGCGATGCGCCGCGGAACTACTACAGTTGCGGCGCCCCGGGCCGCCCCGGTTTCCAGGGGATCTCGAAGGGCTGGTCGGACACGTATGTATGGCGACTGGGCGGTCAGTACTTTGTTCTGGACGGCGGGGATGGGCAAAAGGCGGTGCCGGAGGGTTGGTACTACATTCAGATCACTGTCAACCCGGCGTTTGCTCCAGATGCCTCGGGCTGCAGGCGGGTTACCGATCCCGCGACCGGACTCTGCCATAATTTCGAGGAATCGAGCTACACGAACAACGTCGGCCGGGTGAAGATCTACATTCCCGCCTCAGGTCCGGCTGGTCCCTATCGGAACGAGAAGGATCCAACCGCGGCAGAGGAGGTCGAGCACTCGGGACAGTAGTTCGCTCCCCGGAAGCTCAGGAAAGCCCCGCCGGCATTGCCGGCGGGGCTTTCACTTGCCCTACTGACCGGGCAGGCGTGACGGAAATCACCCATTCGCTCTGCGGGCACAGCGTTTGCCTTTTACCAGCTGAGGACCGCCCAACGGCGGCATGTTCACACCCCCCGCATCGGAGACGAACCATGGACAAAAACAAGGATCTCAATACGCGCGGCGCTGAAAATCAGGTCAAGGGCACCGCGAAAGAGTTCGAAGGCAAGGTGCGTGGGAAGATCGGTGATGCGACCGACAACGAGAGCGAGCAGCTGAAGGGCAAGGCGCAGGAGCTCAAGGGCAAAGCACAAAAGAACTTCGGCAAGGCCGAACAGAAGATTGATAAGCGTTAACGAGCGGCTGGTGGCGGCCAGATGAAAGGGGGGCGGCAGGGATGCCGCGCCCCCTTCCTTTTCCCTTCCCCAACCGTCG
>JBPCJT010000015.1:0-3162 GCA_051005015.1 Gemmatimonadaceae bacterium
TCGGAGCCGCCGCCCCCACCCATCCCGCCACCGCTACCACTTCCACCACCGCTACCGCCACCTGATCCACCCTTCGATCCGCCGCCTCCACCTGCACCAGCACTCATTCCCGCGTCTTCATTCTCGAAGTCTGAACTACCATACCCGCTCTGCGACTTGCCACCTGACGCCGAGCGTCCGCGATCATCCCCATCAATCTGACCATCGCCCTGCTGGGACTCCCTGTCCTGGTTCCGATCTGCCATTGCCGTTTCCTCCGACCTGCTGAGTAACGTTGGCGGCGGCCCCCGTCATGAAGAAACCTCGAAGTCCCCACCGAGAATCATGCTGGAGCCGCCAAGGATCGCTTTCGGAAAGCAACGGTCATGCCAGCAATCGCGGCAGATGTAGGTTGCCGACATGCAACTGGATCGGGGATTGCGGGTTGCGATTACGGTCTGCGGATTACGGATTGCGCGACGGTAAAGGGTAACGCGGATTGCGGATCACTGACCGCGCATTATGGATTGCGGATTGGGGTTTGCGGAGTTGCTTAAGGTTGCTGTCATAATTACGTGATTCAGACGATTGGGTGGCGATCTATCCGTGATCCGAAATCCGCAATCTTCACCAACTTATTTGCCCAGATTACCTCCCATCTCTCCACCACGCCTTCGTGCCGGCGCTCGCGTCGCCCTCGTCGCGCCCGCAGGTCCACTGACGCATGAGGACGACCTTCCGCGGGCCGTCGCCAACGCTCGCGCGCTTGGTTGGGAACCGGTGTTATCCCGTCATGTAAGTGGCTGTCATGGATATTTGTCGGGCACTGACGACGAGCGTGTCGCCGATCTCAACTACGCCATTAGGGATGACACTGTTGATGCAATATGGTGCGTGCGAGGTGGGTATGGCGTGATGCGCATCCTCCATCGGGTGGACTACGAGTCGCTGCGCGGCCGGCCAAAGGCCATAATCGGCTACTCCGATATTACCGCGCTTCACCTGGCCATCGCGGCTCGTTGCGGCGTGCTCTCATTTCACGGCCCTACGGCGCGCGGCGCCCTCTCCGAGTTTTCCCGCGCTTCACTCGAGTGCGCCGTTAGTGCAGGTGGTGAGAGAAGCGCCATGTGCGGCAGGGCGCCGTACGCACATACCCTCATAAGTGGGCGCGCGACGGGTACTCTCACCGGTGGCAACCTCGCTCTTGTCTGCGCGCTTATCGGAACTCCATTTGCGGCGCGCCTGGACGACGCGATCCTTGTACTCGAGGATGTAAATGAGCCGGTTTATCGCATCGATCGCCTTTTCCGGCAACTATTGCTATCCGATTCCCTTACCGGAATATCGGGTATCATCTTTGGAGCCTTCACGGAGCGCGGAGAGTCGGAGGATGCGGCCCGGCTGGACGCGCTGTTTCGCGAGACCGCTGATGCGGCTGGTGTGCCATGCATCGTGAATGCACCTGTCGGCCACATTCCCGATCAGTGGACTTTCCCGATAGGCGCAACTGCGCAACTCGACGCGAGCGCGAAGACGCTCAGCATTCTGGATGAGGGCGGCGGCCAATAGCTATCCAACACACCGCTTTCGGATTGGAGATGACATGGACGAACAGGACTATGAGCAGCAAGTGGCGGAGGCGAAAACGCGCATCACCGAAATCACTGCGCAGGAGGCACTGGCGCTCAGCGCTGGCGGCGGCGATCCCGTCTACCTGGATGTGCGCGAGCCACAGGAATGGAATTTGTTCAGAATTCCGGGAGCCGTGTGGGTGCCGCTAGGCGACATCGATGAGATGCTCGCCGAGCAGGTGCCACCCGGCAAGAAGGTGATCGTGTACTGCGCGCGTGGGAATCGCTCAGCGCTAGCCGCCGATTCGATGCTAAAGCAGGGCTACACCGACGTCACATCGCTCGCTGGCGGAATAACGGCGTGGGCGAATGCCGGCGGTGAGGTGGATAGCGAGTAATGGGAATCCTCGAACCCAACCGCCGGGAGCCTTTCGAGCTCGTGAACGAGGAGGGGCTTCCCATTCGCGGGGAGATGTGGCACGCCGGGCGGTCCCGCGGCACCGTCATCGTGTGCCACGGATTCAAGGGCTTCGCCAAATGGGGATTCTTTCCGCTGCTCGCGGAAACGCTATCTCGCGGTGGAGTCGGCACAATCACATTCAACTTCTCGGGCAGCGGCGTGGGCGCCGACGGCGAGAGCTTCACGGAAGAGAGCGCGTTTTTCTCCAACAGTTTCTCCCGTGAGCTAGCCGACCTCAAGCTCGTGGAAAAAGAAGCCGAACGACGCGAATGGCTCGGCGCGAACTACGGTCTCTTCGGCCACTCACGAGGCGGAGGAATAGCGATCCTGCACGCGGCTCGGCAGCCCCTCGTGCGCGCCCTCGCAACCTGGGCGGCAATTTCCACTGTTGACCGCTGGTCCGGCGACGTCAAGAAGAAGTGGCGAGAAGACGGACGGATTGGAATCGTCAATGCGCGCACGGGGCAGGTGTTGGCACTGGGCACGGCGGGGCTGGACGACGTCGAGAAGCTCGCCACGAGCGATCTCGACATCCTGTCCGCAGCGTCGCGGATAGCCATTCCGTGGCTGATCGCGCACGGCACGATGGACGAGGCCGTGCCGTTTACCGAGGGCGAAAAGCTTGCGAAAGCCGCGACGTCTGCGTCGGTGGAAACACTTACCATTGCCGGTGGCAATCATACCTTCGGCGCTCAGCATCCCCTCTTTTCGCCCGTGCCTTCGCGCACCCGGCGCGTGATAACACGAACACTGTCCTTTTTTCGCGAGCACTTTGAGTAGCACGCTCGACCGCGTGCTGGCGCATCCGGACGTTCTGCGACTCTCTCAAGCGCTTACCGAGCATCCGGGTGTCCGCATCAATGCTCCCGACCCGCTGCGCCGGGCGTCCGTGGCAGTCGTCCTCAGGCTGGGAGACGATGCCGCACTCGAGCTGCTCCTCATAAAGCGTGCGGAGTTCGCCGGAGACCCCTGGAGCGGGCATGTCGCACTCCCCGGGGGGCGCCGCGAGGACACAGACAAATCCGCAACCGCAACCGCAATTCGCGAGACTTTGGAAGAGACAGCGATAGACCTGGTGCGGCACGGCCGTCTCATTGGCGCGCTCGATGAGCTGCAGCCACGTACGCGGGCGTTACCGCCGATCGTCATAGC
>JBPCJT010000016.1:0-4231 GCA_051005015.1 Gemmatimonadaceae bacterium
GTCATGACGTCCGCACGCGGTGAACCGGCCAATGCAAGGGCAGCGACTCGCACCACCTGCGCTTCATTGCGTTGCAGGGAAGTGACAAACAGATCGTCGTCTGCATGCTTCGTCAGCTTCGAGAGGGTCTCGATCGCTGACTCGGCGACGTTCGGGTTGGCGTCACGAGCAAGAACGCGAAGAGTCGCCGCGTCGGCCAGTATTGCGGCCGCGCGCGCCGAATAGACGCGCAACTGCCATTGACCGTGCCCGGCGAGCTTCGGAAGGCGGGTCGCCGCTTCGGCCGGTTGAAGTTTGCTTAGGGCAACGAGTGCGTGCGCAGCAGCATGCCAGGAAACGGTGCCGCGGTTGCGGCGCGTGACGTCGGCTGGAAGAGCATCGATCCAGTTGCGGAGTGTAGACGTCAACGAATCGTCAGCAGCACACGCGGTCGTCACCAGGTCGGCACCGCGGAGCCGAACCGGCCATGCACGGTCTGCCAGGGCAGCGCGGATTGCCGTGCAATCATCGCCCTGTGATTTGAGCGAACGGTAACGCGCGCGCCATGCGGCATTTGGCCATCTTTTTGGTTCGTGGAGCGGTGGGAGAGAATCCCGGGTCGCGAAGGCGGGGTCGCGGGTTCGCGCTGCGGCTCGTACCGCAAGCAACCGGATCCGCGTATCGGCATGACGTTGGCCAAGCGCGAGTGCCGCATCGGTACTGTCGCGACGATCCTCCGCCAGGAGAATGCGTCCGACGAGCACTGATTCGGCGCCTGATGGTACCCTGCGCTGTGCGGATAGTGGCGTTGCTGCGGTGATGATCAGAAACAGTGCCGCGACATACGTGGATTTCAAGTCAGTCACTCCTCGGCTTCCTCGATCAGCTGCATGGCCCGCCGCTCTTAGCGAGTCTCGTACGAAATGATAATCTGATGTACGCGGGGATTGAGACTCTGCATGGCAGCGATCTCGGAGCCAAACTCCTGATCTCCCTGCACCGATGCGCGGAGCTGCTGCGCTCGGTCGTCAAGCGGGTGGTGCAGATTCTCGTGAACCTGTCGTCCAACGCGATCAAGTTCACCGAGAAGGGCGGCAGAGTGGTGGGGAGCGGGTTGGGCACGCGTGTTGGCGTCGGAGGGGGTCTCGCCACGAGCCGCAGTCTTGCGCGTCGCATGGGTGGTGATATTATCGTCGAGAGTGCGCTTGGCGAGGGCTCGCTTTTCACGCTGCGGCTGCCAGCCGCCTGAGGCAATGGGCAGCCGGTTGTTGCTTACTTCAAGGAGTACAGAAATGAAACGCGTCTGTATCGCCGCGACAGCGGTTCTTCTCACACTCCCAACGTTTACAGCGCACTCGCAGGACCATACCCATCCAGTGGGAAAGGCGGCCGAAAAACTCGGCACGGTTCACTTCCCGACTTCCTGCAGCCCCAGCGTAGCGGCGCAATTCGATCGCGCGGTTGCGTTGCTTCACTCGTTCGAATTCGGCGCGTCGATCAAGGGGTTCAACGAGGTGCTCGCTGCCGATTCCACCTGTGCGATGGCCCACTGGGGCATCGCGCTCAGCCGGTGGACCAATCCGACAGCGGCTGGAATCCGCACCGCCGCGCAGTTGTCCCAGGGCAGGCAAGCCGTCGATGCGGCGCTTCGGCTGGCAGCTCGCGCATCAGCGCGTGAGCGAGGCTACATTCACGCCGTCAGCCGCCTGTATGACGCCGGGCGGCCGGATCAGCGGGCTCGCATCGTCGCGTACGAGCGCGCGATGAGCGAGCTGGTGACGCAGCACCCGGCGGACACCGAAGCCCGGATCTTCTACGCAATATCCCTTACCGCGTCCGCGCCGCCGACCGACAAGACCTACGCGAATCAGCTCAAGGCAGGCAGTATTCTCCAGCCGCTGCTGGCGGCGCAGCCGAACCACCCCGGGCTCTCGCATTACATCATCCACAGCTACGATTTTCCGCCGCTCGCGGAAAAGGCGCGCGAGGCCGCCCGGACCTATGCGAGCATCGCGCCGTCCGCCGCGCACGCGCTTCATATGCCTTCACACACGTTCACCCGGGTCGGGATGTGGAAGGAATCCGTCAACACAAACAAACGGTCGATGAATGTCGCGCTGAGCAGCGGCTCGATAGCGGAGGCGCTGCACGCCGCTGACTACGCGATGTATGCGTATCTCCAGATGGAGAAAAAGTCCGAGGCAAAGGCAATTCTCGACGGTCTGCCTTCTCTCCGGGCCCGCTTCGATCCCAATGCAATCACCGGCGCCGCACCCGGGTCGGCGGGTTTCTTCGCGCTCGCGGCGATCCCTGCGCGCTGGGCGCTGGAGCGGGACGCGTGGGCGGAAGCCGCCTCGCTCGAGCCGAGGGCCACCGCGTATCCGTACACTGAGGCGATGACATATTTCGCGCGCGCGCTCGGCGCTTCGCGCACCCGCGATCCCGCAAAAGCGAGAGTGGCCATCGATTCGCTGGCGTCAATTCAGCAGCAGTTGAGCGCGAAGGGCGAGGCCTTCTGGGCCGAGCAGGTGGCAATCCAGCATCTCGCCGCCCGTGCGTGGCTCGATGTCGTCGAGAAGCGGGAGACTGAAGCCTTGGCGCGAATGCGCGAAGCAGTCGTGCGCGAGGATGCGACCGAAAAAAGTCCCGTAACACCCGGGCCTCTGGCTCCAGCGCGTGAGTTGCTTGGCGACATGTTGATGGAGCTCAACCGGCCCGCCGAGGCGCGGGTTGAGTATCTCGCGACGCTGGAGAAGGAGCCTAGCCGCCGGCGCTCCCTCCGTCGCGTTGGCCGCGATGCCTCACGTAAGTAGCAATCTCCCACGGGGTTCACAGCCGCTGCCGGAGCTAACTGCCGGATAGTTCGGGTTTCCCCGGCCGGCTTCCTCCTCTGAGTGTCGCGCATCTGCCACAGCCTCACCGTCGAACCGCTTGCCGCCGACGCGAGCGTTACCGCTGAGCACGCGCACGGCGCTTCCCGTTCCCAGGCATTCTCGCCAAGAGATTTACTTCCCTCTCGTCACTTGACCGGACTTTTCAGATAGGAGGATGGAATGGGATTGCTGGGCCGCTCACCCTCCCAGAAGACTGTAACGACCCACCATCGCCGCCCGTCGAAGAACAATTGAATGCTGTTGATACCACGGGCAAAGGGGGCTGGGTCGGCAAGTGTGCGCCGGCTCTCGTAAGTGCTGAAAACGTGGGTGACGCCGCCATATCGCTCGGTGCGCCGTGCGATCTCGCGTTCAAAAAACCCTGACGCTTCGAGGCCCGGTCCAGCCCGTGTAATGTATTGCTCGACATCCAGCATGCGGAGGCTTCCAGCGCTATCGGGGCGATACACCGCGGGGATGAGCCGCGCTCCGGGAACGAACAGGGATCGCATGCGATTCCAGTCACGCTTCTGCCCGGCCGGACCAGAGATCACGTCGTAGAGCGCGGCGAGAATCGCATCCTGCGATGCGACATCCCCAGCCCGGGGGCTGCGAGCGGGCGATCGGCTGGCAGCGTCGACGGTCTGCGCGCCCAGTGCGGGCAACGTGGCACACGAACCTGCGATAATGACGGCGAAAGCGAGAGCGCGTGTGGTTATCCACATGTAGCCGTTCCTCTTGAACAGGACTCAAGTCCATCGGCGAAGACGCTGGAGTAACGGACGCATGATCCCGATGCTTCGTTCCCACCGCCTCCACCATCTGCGCATGTCAGCCGCTGGCCGGGCACGATGGTCGGATTAGATTGACTCCGAGGAGACCCGAATGAATCAGAAGCCGTTTGTGGAAGATATCGAAACGTACGCTCAGGACATCGTGGACACTGTCCGCGAGCCTCTGCTGATGCTTGATACGAACCTGCGCGTTCAGAGCGCCAACAGCGCCTTCTATGAGACCTTCAAGGTCTCGGCCGAGGAGACCGAGAGCCAGCTCATCTACGAGCTCGGAAACGGACAGTGGGATATTCCTGACCTGAGAACACTCCTCGAGGACGTCATCCCGACCAGCTCGGTTTTCAACGACTTCGAGCTGGAGCATACGTTCCCGAAGATCGGCCGCCGCGTGATGCTGCTGAACGGTCGAAAGCTTCGTGCCGGCAGCCACTCAGCGATCATCGTGCTCGCGATGGAGGACGTCACCGAGCGGCGGCGCTCCGAAGCTGATCTGCGAGCGATCGAGACCTACGCACAGGACATTGTCGACACCGTCCGCGAGCCGCTGCTGATTCTCGACAAGACGCTGCGCGTCCAGTCGGGCAA
>JBPCJT010000017.1:0-8537 GCA_051005015.1 Gemmatimonadaceae bacterium
GTACAGGACCGAGGAGCGAACGACAGCCGCCGCCGCGACTGTCGCCCCTGCCACCGCGGCCGCGCCGCCGGCGCGAACTACGCTGCGCTGTCCAGGTCCGGCTAGACGCCGCGCCTCGAGCGCCAGCAGTGTCGGCGTCAGCAGCCCCCATGTTGCCCACACGTCATAGTCAGGCGTAGCGCTCAAGATCACTTGCGGGATGTACAGGGCGTATAGCGCGCCCGCAACCCCTGCGGTTGTCAAGCCTCCGAGCAGTAGTCCTATTCGCCACGCAGCAGCCGCCATAAGACCGTCAACGATCATCTGAAACGCCATAAGACGCTGGAACGATGGCGCCCCATCCCACAACCCCAGCGCAACGTGCACGTAGCTGATTCCGTAGTCTTCCACGTAGGTATGTTCCGGACTCTTCCCTGCCAGCATCGCTTGCGCCTTGGCCAGCTGAAGCTGCGCCGCACCGCTTCCTACTGGCTCCGAATTCACAGTCTCGTTATAAGTGAACACCGCTCCGCGGACCGTGAGCGCAAGCAGCAGCACGAGCGCGGCCGACCAGCGTGATGCCCTCATTGTGGACGCATCCGGTCCCCCACCACCCGGCCACGTCTCTTGAAGCCATTCAGAACGTGCATCACCACCGATGCTCCTGCCCGCACCATCGAATAGTTCGACACGGCGCCGTTATCCACGTTTGAGATGGGCACTTCGACGTACCTGAGACGCTTCCCAGCCCACGTCAAAAACTGGATGTCAAAGAAGTGCCGGTCGTGCAGCGCGCTGGCGTCCAGGCCGCGCAGCGCTCGCTTCCGGACTGCGCGGAACCCGCCGCAGTAGGTGGTCAGCCGCAGACCATAGACGAGATTCAGCGCGACCGCCATCGTGCGGTCGACGGCGCGCTTCCATCGCGGCCGGATCAGCCCGACATTGGCGAAGCGGTGCTTCCTCGCGAGTCGAAGGTCGCGCGACCCGAGGCACGCATCCACGCTCGGATCCGCCAGCGGCGTTGACAGCAGCGGCAGCTCCTCGGCCCTCATCTCGCCGTCGCCATGAATGAAGATTAGGCAATCGTCGTCACCATACTCGACACTCTCGAGGAAGAAGCGCACAATTGCCTTCTGAGTTGCGCCGGAGCCGCGATTCACCTCGTGCCGGAGCACGACGTCCGCGCACGCGCGTGCGGTGGCGAGCGTGTCGTCTGTACTCCCGTCGTCCACTATTAAGACCTGTGCTGTCGGCGCCGCCTGCCGCACGCGTCCAACTACCTCCGCCAGCGTTGACTCGACGTTGTACGCCGGGATGCCTATCAGCAGTCTCATACCGTTGGTGGCCAGACGTAGGAAAACGCAGGCTCTCGGGAAGTCCGTCCAAGTTCCGCCACCATCTGCTCGTGGTCTGGCACACGGAACGCGGCGACGTCTGTCCGTATCGAGTGGAGCGACCAGTCGCCGACGGGTACGTCGAGCGGCGCGATCTCGACCGGGAGCCGGAACTCGGCGGCCAGTAGGCGAAGCAGGTCATACTTGCTGATGGGCGCCGCGCCGAGGTGGATCAGCCCGCTCACCTCTCCGCAAAGGAGCCGCTCGGCGGCAAACCTGGCCATCGTGTCGGCGGTAACACCGCTGAATAGAACGTGCCGGTATCCGCTGATCTGGCCCCGCGCGCTCAACAGCCACTCCACAAGCCCCCGCCGGCTGACGACCTCTCTGCCATACAGCGAAGTCCGAACCGTCACGTGCCGTCCGTACGAGATCTCCCCCAAGAACTTGGTGCAGCCGTAGATTGTGCTTGGCCCCACGGTCGAATCCTCCCGATATGGTCCAGAGGTCCCATTGAAGACCGCGTCAGTGCTCACGTGCAGCAGCCTCGCGCCGGCAGGGTCGCACACCTCTGACGCGAGCCGATGAGGAAAGAGCGCGTTCGTCTCCGTCTGCTGGACCACACTCAAGCCCGTCCGCGCCGGCGTCGCCACGCAGTTGACCACCGCTTCGGCACGAGTCTCTGTCATCAGCACGCGCAGGGCATGTACGTCGCGAACGTCGTCGATCACTTCCATCCGCCCGAAGTGCGCAAGCGCCTGCCAAACCGATCGATCGTGGTGGGCGCGCACCGTGCCTACCACCCCGAACCCCCATTCCGCCAGGCGGGCCACGAGTCGGTGCCCCAAGAGGCCGGCGGCTCCTAGGACGAGCACCACCCCCACGCTACTGACCCAGCTTGGCCAGCAGTTCCACGATCTCCGATCGCTCAAGGGGAACGTAGTCCTCGGCCGTGTAGTCGCGGACTTCGACCTTCTCGGCGGGCTGCCAGCCGTGTTCTCGGCCCAGCCGGTTGACAATGAGGAGATCCTCGTGCCGTACCGCCTGCCGGCTCTCAGCGCTCGTCAGCAGCACGGCGTCCAGCCGCTCGTGTGCCTCGGCGGCATCCTGAACCATTACCGACCCCTGCCCAGCGCGCTCGACGACGCACGCCGCGAGATCCGCGATACGAACGGGCCGCGTCTCCCGAACGAGCACCTCACCCCCGGCCGCCCGCTCGAACGCGTCCAAGCATAGCTGGATCACGTCCGTCTGCGTCAGAAAAAACCGTGTCATGTTTGCGCCGAAAACTCTGAGCGGCTCGCCCATGGAGATCTGCCGGTGGAAGATCTCCAGCACCGAGCCACGGCTCCCCAGGACGTTGCTGTAGCGCAGCGATATAAAGCGATGCGACGGGTCGTCGTTCGCCGATGCGACGAGCGCCTCCGACAGGAGCTTGGTTGCGCCGTAGGTCGTCACGGGGTATGCCGCTTTGTCCGCGCTCAGACTGACGAGGCACCGAACACCCGCGGCCCGCGCGCTCTGCACCACGTTCGCCGTACCGAGCACGTTAGTCTGGATTGCCTCCAGCGGGAACTGCTCGCAAACAGGAATCTGCTTCAGCGCGGCCGCGTGGATGCAGAAGTCGACGCCCTGCATGACTTGGCGTGTCCTGCCCGCATCGCGTATATCCGCCATCTGCCAGTTCACTCGGTAGTCACTCAGCGCCTGACGCGCGAGGAACAGTCCGTATTCGCCGTGGGCGACGGCGCGAATCTCACGTGGACCCAAGCGCGAGAGCGCCGGAATGGCGTCAAGCGCGAACGATCCGGTGCCCCCCGTGATGAGCACTACCGAGTCCCGAAGGATGCTCACAGCTTGTCCGGCGCGTCCGCCGTCAGTACCCGCCGGTAGTACTCCTCCTTTGCGGCCAGAAAGTTGTTGAACCTCGTGTCCTGAAAGTCCGCATACTGCCCGCCCTGGAGCGCCTTCACCATCTCCCGCACACCGTCCTCCAGGTCGATCGTCGCCGCGTAACCGAGCGTCTCATGGATCTTCCGAAACGACACGCGATAACTGCGGCCGTCCTTGACCTCCGCCTGCCGCTGGATGTCCGCCGTGGGCACCGCGTCTGCGACGACGCGACCGATGTCGTCCACCGTGAAATTCAATCGCGAGTCCCCCACGTTGAACACGTGGCCAGACACGTTCTCGAGCGGCGCCCGCAGGCACGCCAGGTATGCCCGGGCGGCGTCCCTCACGTGGAGGACCGGCCTCCACTGCTCGCCGCCCATGATGGGTATGCGCCCCTTCCGTACGGCCAGCGCCGAGAGGAGATTCACCACCAGATCGAAGCGCATGCGGTAGGACAACCCGAAAATGGTGGCCTTCCTCAGAATGATGGGGTGAAACGCCTCGGACGCGAGACTAAGAAGGATTCGCTCCGATTCGATCTTCGTTCTCGCATACAGCGATATCGGGTTGAGCGCTGACTGCTCACTGAATTCCTCTTCGCCAAACCCATAGACGCTGCACGTAGAAGCGAATAAGAACCGCTTCACACCTCCGTTGATCGCGGCGTGCGCCAGGCTCGCGGTGGCGAGCAGATTCACGACTACCGTCGAATCGGGATCGACCTGGCTCGCGGGGTCACCCACAATCGCCGCCAGGTGAATGACGTAATCCACCCCCTTCAGGGCCCCGTGCACCGCGTGCAGGTCAGTGAGCTTTCCTACCTGAAGCTCAAATCCCGGCTCGGCCGCGAAGCCGGCCACCCCCTCCGCACCATGCAGCAAGCTGTCGAAGACGCGCACCTCGTACCCGCCCTCGAGGAGCAAGTCGACAATGTGCGTTCCCAGGTAGCCGGCGCCGCCGACGACCAGCACGCGCTCAGCTGCCATCAGCCTAGGCGCCAGCCCCCACGACGTGTACCTGCGGCAGCGGCACGATGAATTGGCCTCCTTCCTCCAGATAATCCGCGCGCCTGCGCTTCACCTCCTCGATGAACGGCCATGCAAACACAAGGGCGTAGTCGGGTCTCCCGTCTCCCGCGGCCTCAGCCCAGGACTTGATGGGCACGTGGCTCCCCGGCGTCAGGTAGCCGTGCTTCGCCGGCGCGTCGTCCACAACGCAGTCCAGGTACCGCCGGTCCAGACCCACGAAGTTCATGATCGTGCTGGCGCGACCCGATGCACCGTAACCGATGACCCGCTTGCCCTTCGCCTTCAGCTCGCCGAGCAGCCCCAGCATTTCCGCGCGCGTGCCCCGAACGCGCTCCCCCCACTTCAGGAGCGTGTCCAGCCGCGCGAGCCTCAGTTGGTCTTCATACGCTCTCACCTCCTCAACAGCGTCCGATACCGGTTCAGGTCGGCCGCCGCGGTGGCGCACGTAACAGCGAATGGTTCCCGTTCGGAGAGGCAGTCGAAGCACGTCGAACACTTCCATGTCGTGACGTGCGAAGAAGTACTCGAGCGCAGCTAACGAGTAGTAGTTGAAGTGCTCGTGATACACCATGTCGTACTGGAGCTCTTCGACCATGTCCCCAAGATAGTGCACCTCGCAGATGAAGACACCATCTTCTTTTAGCAGTGCCTTAATGCCTCTTATGACATCGATCATTGTGTCGATGTGGGCGAACGAGTAGCTCGAGAGGATCACGTCGGCAGGGCCGTGACGCTCGCGTATCTTTCGCGCGACCTGCTCACCAAAAAAGTCGTTCACCACGTCCAGCCCCGCAGCTTTCGCCACCTCGACGACGTTTTCGGCCGGATCCACACCTAGCGCCCGGATGCCCAGCTCACGCAGCGGCCTGAGCAGGACACCATCATTCGAGCCGATCTCGGTCACGAACGGATCGGTCTTACCGTCCAGGAAGCGCGACTTGACCTCGGCTGCGAGGTTGGCGAAGTGCTCCACCAGCGTCCCGATCGCCGACGAGAAGTAAAAGTAGCGCTGAAAGAGCACGGTGCCTGAGATCGCGTCGTTGACCTGGACGAGCGAGCACGTGCGGCAAAACTGGAGCACCAGCGGAAACTGCTGCTCACCGGGAATCTCGTCTTCCTTGAGAAATCCTCCGGCCAGCGGCATCTCGCCGAGGTCGAGCACCGGTGTCAGCGTCTCTGCCTCGCAGCACCGGCACCGGCTGTGCCTGACGTGCGTCACCTCCTGCATCGTGCTCTCCTGTTCGATTGACCGGTCATCCGCGCGGGGGGCGAGTATGACTCTGCGATGCCTGCAGTCACGTCGACCTGAATACGCCCCGTGTCGCCAGAGCGCGTGAGTGTAGCCTGTCCCCGTTCGCTTCGCGGCGTCGGCGGTCAGCGTCGCTGGGGATCAGACCTCACATCTCGACGTTGCACTGACTGATACAGATCGATGTAGCGCCTCGCCTGATTCCCGATGGCGAATTCCTCCTCGGCCATAGCCCTCGCCCTGTGGCCAAGCGCAGTGCGAAGCGCCACGTCTTCGAGTAACTGGCGAATCCCGTCGGCGAGAGCGGCAACGTCACCTGGTGCTGCCAGCACGCCCGTCTCCCCGTGCCTCACGATATCGGGTACACCTCCGGCGCCGAACGCCACCGCCGGCGTGCCGCAGGCTGCGCTTTCGATCAACGCGTTCGGCAGGTTGTCCGCCAGTGTCGGCACGACGAACACGTCCGCGCTCGAGTAGCAGGCGGCAAGGAGGCGGTCGTCTTCAACCGCTCCGACCGCGCGGAGCGGAAATCCGGAGACGCGCCCATCTGCCGCAATCGATCCTGCGCCAACGCTGAGCACGACGACGTCGCTCGGGTCGTCCAGCCGCGGACGAAGGAGCTCGAGCGCCTGCTTGAGCTCCTTCGCCCCCTTGCGAGGACTCTCGAGGCTGCTGGCGCTGAACAGCACGACGCGTGCCGCCTCCGGCAGTCCCAACACCTCGCGCGCGGCGCGCTTGGGTATGGGGCGAAACACCGCAGTGTCGACCCCGTAGGGAATGACGTGCACGGGTCTCCCGCCAAATAGTGGGCTCTCCTTGGCCATTCCGCCGATCCAGGTGGAGGGAGCAACCACGGTGATCTCCGCGCGTGCATACGCCGCGCGCTTGCGGCGCCAGAGCAGGGCCGTCGTGTCGACCGAGATTTCCGGGTAGTCGCCAAGGGCTGGGCACCGGCCGCACCCGACCCGCCATCGGGTGCAGCCGTACAGGTCGGGGTAGCTACAGTGGCCCGTCATGCTCCACGGGTCATGAATGGTCCAGATCAACGGCGCCAGCTCGCTCAGCCCCGGCAGCTCATTGAACGAGAAGAACCCGCCGTGCAGGTTGTGCAGGTTGATGACATCGGCATCCCTCACGAAGGGATGGCGTGCAAACTGGCGCTTCCACGGCAAGAGCTGGTACTGGAGTCCTGTCGCCTGCTCCAAGAGCCCAACGGCGCGAATGAACTGACGGCGTAGCCGGGTGTCGCGACGCGGCAGCCCGTCGACGTCGGCGCGGCGCTCGGTTTTGATACCCACCAGCATCCGCGACCCCACGCCGCGCGCGAGCAGCCCCGTGTGAAGACGGAACGAGGCGCGTGCGGCGCCGCCACTGTTATCGGAAGTGCCGATGTGCACCACTCGCATCAGCTGGGCTTGGGCGCCGCTTCGAAGTAGTCGGCCTCGTCGGACGCAATCCAGGCAGTGAGTGACCGCAGGTCGGCCGCGCCCGCCAATTCGGACGCGCTTTGCACACGAGGAACCAAGTTCGTTTCCAGCGGGTGGCCGCTCGACTCCGCGACGCGCCGCTTGATGAGTTCGAAGCTGCGCATCTGCCACGGGCGCAGTACGAAGAGCGCATGTGCGTACCGCCGAGCCAGATGTATTTGGGCATCTGTCAGCGGCAGCGTGTCCTCGATGGAAGCCAGCCGAGCGAGATACTCGTCTCGAGTCCCCGAGTCGATCGTGAAGCCAAGACCGGAGTATCGACCAGTGCCGGCGGTGAGTACAGGCACGCCGTGGCACGCCATCTCGATGCCGATGGTCCCACGCACCGTCAGGCAGACGTCCGTGAGCGAGAAGAACGTGTACGTGCTGATGTCGGTATCTGGCAGCACCACCTTGACGTGATCCGGCAGCGCCCCCACCGCCGCGCGCATCGCCACAAGATCGCGCAGCTCACCCCTATAACCCTCTTGTTTGAGCTTCCACACCAGGTCCGGGTGCAGCTTTACCACCCAGTTCACTCGAGGATTCGCACACGCGGCCCGGATCGTCTGGGTCAGCCACGTTTCGTAGTCGTCGAAGAGGCTCGTCCCGTAGAAGAAGGTGGCGTCCCACAGAACGTGGGAAAACACCACCACGGTCTTCTTCTCGGGATCGAGCTCGAGCTGGCGCCGCACCTCCTCCACCGGCTTAATGCGCTTGTCCTGGTGTAGCCGCTTGCGGTCGAACCACGTGCCCGAGACGTAGGACTCGCTCAGTGTGCGCATGAGAGATTCCTCGTCTTCCGCGCTCCACGTCGTGCGCCTCACCGACTTCCACGTCTCGGCGGCCAGTGAGAAGGGGTGCTGATGGCGAGTTCCCCACCGGTAGCGCTTGAATGCGAAGCCGTTGAGACTCTGCGTGTTGACGTATTGGACCACGGGCACCCCACCCGCGACGCACACCCCGAACAGCTCCGCCGCTGGCGAGAGCCCCTTTTCGAGCATGAACGCGATGTGAGGGCGCCGCTGTGCCACTAGCTCCTCTGCGGCGCGGACCCGCTCCACAATGCCTGCTAGCTCCACGCGTAGCCCCGCGAGCGTGTCGCTGTCGGTGATGTCAAATCTGCTGAACTTGTTTCGATACAGGACGTTGGAGAGCGCGATTCTGCCCACGTCCACATTGGCATGAGTGAGCGCCAGTAGTTCCGGCGTGCGCGGTCTACTCTCGAGGAAGCTGGCAATCTCAGGCGGGAGGTCACCGAGCGTGGGAGACCCCGCGTGACGCCGCGGCACGAACGTCTGTACGTTGCGATTGCCGAACAGCGCGTGGTAACGCCGCACCCACGTGTCCTCGGCAAGTTCCACCACCTCCGGCCGATAGCCCGCCTCTCGAGCGGCAAGCGAGACGACGCCTTCCAGCTTGATGCCCCACACAGTCGGCATCGTGCAGATCATCCATGCGCGGCGCCCCACGTCACCCGCCGGCGTGCCTGCCGAAATGCGGCGCAGCGCCGCGCCGCGCTCCCGATAGTCGGCGGCCAGCGCAGCCCACCGCGCGCGCTCCTCCCTGCTGCGAAGCAGCCGTACGG
>JBPCJT010000018.1:0-4828 GCA_051005015.1 Gemmatimonadaceae bacterium
CCATGAAACGTACGGGCGCGTCCGTTGTCATCATGGAGCCATTCTACGACCGCAAGACGGCGGACCGCGTGGCGGGGTTTGCGCGAGGGAAGGTTCTGGTTCTTCCACCCTCAGTTGGCGGCATCAAGGGATTGAACGACTACATCGCGCTCCTGGACCACGACATCAAGCAGCTCGCCAGCGCACTCAAGTGAGCGCGCTTGTTACGTTCGACCGCGCGTCGCTCGGCTACGGACGACGCCCGGTGCTTTCCAGTCTGTCCTTCGAGATTCTCGAAGGAGATTTTCTCGGACTGGTCGGTCCGAACGGCTCCGGCAAGACAACGATTCTCCGCGCCATACTCGGTGTGCTCCGGCCGATCACTGGAACGGTGACGCGCGCGGAGGGTTTGCGGTTCGGCTACGTACCACAGCGCGATCAGGTGGACTACGGCTATCCGCTGTCGGTCGTGGACGTAGTACTCATGGGGCGCTACGACCGCATAGGCCTCGGAAAGCGGCCCACCGATGCTGACCGGAAGCTCGCGTGCGATGCGCTCGAGCACGTGGGAATACGCGACCTCGCCGATCGTCCGCTAGCGAATCTCTCGGGAGGGCAAAAGCAGAGAACTCTGATCGCTCGTGCTCTCGTAGGTAATCCGAACGTACTGATTCTCGACGAGCCCACGAACGGAATGGATCTCGTATCCCTGACGCAGATACTTGGACTGGTGCGCGAACTTCACGAACGCGACGGATTGACGGTACTCATGGTCAGCCACGCACTCAACGAAGTCGCGAACTACGTGGAACGAATAGCGCTTGTGGCTGATGGAAAAGTGCACATCGGTTCGACTGACGAGATAATGAGCGAGAAGACTCTATCCAACATGTACGGGATTCCCGTTGATGTCAGCTCCTTCAACGGGCTCAGGATCGTGGTCGCGCGGCGCGGCGGCACCGAGTCTCGCCATTCATGATCGATGCCATACTTTTGTTCGCGGACGCCCTGTACGGGGCACTCGTCATAGCGGTCGCGTGTTCGACGCTCGGCGTTTATGTAGTGCTGCGGAGGATCGTATTCGTTGGTGCCGCGCTCGCGCAGATCTCCTCCGCTGGCATCGCGCTAGCTCTCTTTCTGTCTGGCATCGGTATTGGAGTCTTCGGGCTGACACGGCAACCGGTGGCCATGGCGCTCATCGTCACACTGGCGGGCGCAATGGTCTTTGCGGGCAGCGGACGCCAGCGTGTACCCCCCGATGCCACCATCGGCGCGGCGTACGCCATAGCCGCCGCTGCCGGCATTCTGCTCATTGCGAAGGCGGCCGTGGGTGAGGCTCACGACATCTTCCTCCAGGGCAACATACTCGGCATAACCCGCACGGACACGTATGTCCTGCTGGCCATTGCAGCGCCAATTCTGATTGTGCACGCGGTGTTCTACAAGGAGTTTCTTTTCGTTTCCTTTGACCGCGAGACGGCGAGAACGCTCGGTTATAACGTGACATTCTGGAATCTTTTCTTTTACCTGACGCTGGGCCTGGTAATCGCCTTCGCAATGCAGTTCGCCGGCGTCCTGCTTGTATTCAATTTCCTGGTTCTTCCCGCCGTCGCAGGGCTACTCGTCGCACGGAGTATGCGCGGGATGTTTGCCGTGGCAATCGTTGCCAGTCTGGCCGCGTCGGTCGTGGGCTTCTCGCTATCAGTCGTGTTCGATCTTCCCACGGGTCCCGCGATAATCGCGGTCTCCGGCGCGCTCCTGCTCATAGCATGGCTCATCCGGATCGCGCAACAGAGATAGCCCTTGCGGCTGTATTCGCGTTCGCGCTCCCCGCGCCTGCCGGGGCGCAGGGAAGCCCGCGAGCACCTGCCTGGTACGCCGAGGCCGCGGTAGCCGTCGCACGTCCCCTTGTAGAGGATGGAAATGGGACAATTGTAAAGCCAGGCGTCGCCCCAGTGGGCGGAATCATGGCGGCGTGGCTGGCCGGAGGCCGGACCATGCTCACGCTTGGAATTCAGGGCAGCGCTTTCTCGCTGCAGATGGAGGACGGCGGCACTTCGTGGAGTGGCGGCCACGCCCTGCAGGTCGACATCATGGCTGGTGTGGAACGCGAGATTGCCGGATGTGCGGCGCGCGGCTCCCGTGGATGCACGTCAGCACGGGGCGCACTTGGCGGTACATGGCTCAGGGGCTCCGACAAGGTGCTCCCTTTTCGATTTGGTGGCGCCGGTATCCATCCCGCCGGCGAGCTTGGGGTGGCGGTGCGGCTTCTTGTGAAGCGGCCTCTTTCCGCAACTCTGCTGGCCCATGCATTTCGGCTTGGCGGGAGTAGAGCGGATGATCCGATAAGCAGACCCGGAACGACATTGCAGCTTCGCTTCGGTGGCCGCTATGGCTTGTAGCAACGGTCTCGCAGCAGTACTCGCGGCCTCGCTGTGCGTCGCTTGCGAGCTGCCGAGTGTGCCGAGTGAAGGTCCGGCATATGAGCCGTCGCTTTTTGTAGACTCCGAGACCCGGCTCATCTACCACTGGCCGCTCGGCCGGACCATCTCGATCTACGCCGATGAGTCAGGCATGTCGGGGGATCGCGATCTCCGCGCCGCAATCGTGGCCGGCGCCGCTGGCTGGAACGCTGCGGTGTATTACAGGGAATTCGATATCCGCCTTGTGGATAGACCGGAAGATGCAGACGTGACCTTTCACTTCGACGTCGCGGCCCCCGTCGTCGACACTGACAGCTGCGAGGGCGTACTGCTGGGCGCGGGCGGTGTCACGTATTTCTGTGTCGATGACGGACTTACCGCCGTGCTTCCTCTTTCTTTCGTGGGATCGAGCTCTCGGAGCAGGGTAAAGTTCGACGTCACGATCAGCAGTGATCCGATCCAGATTGCGACACGGGAGCGATTTTTCGCAATTGTAGCGCATGAGATAGGGCACGTGCTCGGGATCGCCAGTCACAGCGGCGACTTTGACGATCTGATGTTTACGGCGCCCAGCATTACGGATCCGTCCTCGCGCGATGCGCGGACATTACGGTGGTTGCTGCACCAACCATCCGATCTCGAGTTGTGACGAGGCGTCGTGTTGTTACGGAGCGCGATGTGCGGCGCGCTGCGCGGGACGGGGCAAAGACACTCGACGCGCGAGACGCTGTCGTTACCCCAAGCGCACGCGACGTGGCGCTGGCTCTGGGCGTGGAATTGCAGCGCGGGGACCAGGCGGCAGCCCGGGTGGGGGCCCCCCCCCAACAGAAAGTTAAAGCGGTGGCTGCCTCACCTTCCCAACCTTCCGTCCCCATTTCAACCACTGCATCCCCTTCTACCCTCAGTATCGCGCTCGGCGCGGATCACGGTGGGGTAACACTCAAAGATGCGATCGCGGCACATGTCCGCGAGCTCGGCCACACAACCAACGACCTCGGCACAGCAGGACCTGCCGCCGTGGACTATCCGGATTTCGCAATCGCCGTTGCCCGCGAAGTTGCCGAAGGGCGTGCTCAGTTCGGGATAATGGTAGATGGCGCCGGAATCGGAAGCTGTATGACCGCCAACAAGGTGAGCGGCGTGCGCGCGGCGATGTGCTACGATGTGACGACGGCGCTAAACGCTCGTGAGCACAATAACGCGAACGTTCTCACACTTGGAGCTGGGCTCATTGGAACGCGACTCGCTCTGGCGATCGTCGAGGTTTTTTTGGCAACCCCATTTGCCGGTGGCCGTCACGCCGCACGAGTCGCGAAGATTGACGCCTTGGATTAGAATTTGCCAGTTTGGATGCCGAGCGCGCCACAAGTGAGCAACGAAATGCCTTCTGAAAAGGGGGAGATCGGACAACCGGATACCGCGAATACCAGGAGATCGCGTCCGCTCAGCCGGCTCTCGCCGTAGCGAGGCATACAGTACAAACATTGACAATTCAGATCATGGGTACAGAAACAAAACCGCGCGCGGTGCGCTCCGAACGAAAGGGACAGACAGGCCTCGAGAAGCAGGGGCTCCAGCCCTCAGGGACTCTGCACTGGAACCTCGTTGCGCCCGAGCTCCTGCAGGCCGCCATTCGCCGCGGCGAAGGAGAGATCGCGGACATGGGGCCCTTTGTCGCGGTGACTTCACCCCACACGGGCCGGTCTCCCAATGACAAGTTTGTGGTGGACGAAGCTGGCACCAGAGATGACATATGGTGGGGCACGGTCAACCGTTCCTTCCCTCCGGAAAAGTTCGATTTCCTTCTCAAGGACATGCAGCAGTACCTCAACGCTCAACCGGAGCTCTTCATCCAGGATCTTTACGCGGGCGCGGATCCGAAACACCGCCTCGGCGTACGCTACATCATGCCAAACGCGTGGCATGCGAGCTTCGTCCGGAACATGTTCATCCGGCCTGAAGTGAGCGATCTCCCGACGTTCGAGCCCAATTTCAGCGTAATTCATGCACCGGAGTTTCAGGCGACACCCGACAAACATGGCACACGGTCCGGGACGTTCATCGTCCTCAATTTCGCGAAACGGATGATCCTGATCGGCGGTACGCGGTACGCCGGGGAGCTCAAAAAGGCGATTTTCACGGTGATGAACTACACGATGCCCAGGAAGGGGGTTCTCTCCATGCACTGTTCCGCGAACGTCGGAAGGAATGGAGACACCGCCCTTTTCTTCGGATTGTCAGGCACCGGCAAGACAACGCTCTCCGCCGATCCGGAACGATATCTCATTGGCGATGACGAACACGGTTGGGCAGAGGAAGGCGTGTTCAACTTCGAGGGCGGGTGTGACGCGAAGGTCATCAACCTGTCGGCGAGCGGCGAGCCGGACATCTACCAGACCACCCAAATGTTCGGGACGATCCTGGAG
>JBPCJT010000019.1:0-3159 GCA_051005015.1 Gemmatimonadaceae bacterium
AGTACACGCTCTGGCGCGAGACTGCGCGCTACGCGCGCCATTCAATCGACTTCCTGTCGCGGTTTCTTTGGCCGTATCCGTACCCGCACATGACGGTCGTGGAAGGGCTGGCCGTCGGCGGTGGAATGGAATTCCCGATGACCACTTTCATACTCGGGGCGCCGAGCGATTCGGTCGCGCTGCAGAGCGTGACGCTCCACGAGATAGCGCACATGTGGTTTCCCATGATCGTCGGCTCGGACGAGAAGCGGAACATGTGGCAGGACGAAGGACTCACGAGCTTCAACGACTGGAACGGCTCGGTGGAGTTCTTTCCCGGTATCTCCCCGGAAACACTGATGGGCACCACATACCTCCGGACAGCGCGCGCGGGCACCGAGCTGGAAGTCACGCGGCACGGCGATCACTACATGCGCGACAACGCCCGAACGGTCGCGGCCTACGACAAGCCCATGGTGGCGCTGCACGCGCTGCGCGGATTACTCGGCGAGGACTTGTTCATGCGCGCGTATCGCGAGTATGGCCGGAGATGGACCAACCGCCATCCGCAGCCGCAGGACCTCTTCAACACCTTCAACGACGTTACGGGCCGCGACCTGTCGTGGTTCTGGCGGACCTGGTTCTATGAGACATGGACCCTCGACCACGCCATCGCCGGCGTCGAGCGGTCGGGCGACCGGCTGCTCGTTACGGTGGAGGATCGCGGCTCGGCGCCCATGCCCGCGCGGCTCGTGATCACGCGATCGGACGGAACGACCGAACGCGCGGAAATTCCGGTCGAAGTGTGGTTGCGCGGACAGTCCCGCACGGTCCACTCGATAGAAGGCGCCGGGACCGTGACGCGGGTCCAAATCGATCCGGAAATGGTGTTTCCGGACCTGGACAGGACCAACCAGACCTGGCCAACCCCTTAAGGAACAAGGGCAATCGAGGCGGGTATACCCCTTCGCCGGAATCTCATCTGCGGCAGGGGCCCAGGAACATCTGGTTATAGCCCTTCCAGGCGTTGTTACATTACAAAAGCAGCGAGCTCGGCTCCTCCCTACGGAGCCTTTGGCGTCGCTTATTGGAGGATTTGAATGCGTAAGCCTCGTCCCGCGACGTACAACCCCGCTCAAGCGCTCAGCCTCATTACCCACGACCGCCATGGCAAGCCGCTGAGCTGTCCTTCCTGCTCCGGATCGATCTCCCGCCACCCTGACCAGGAACCGCCCCCGGCAACCACGCACGTTACGCTTACCTGCAAGGAGTGCGGACGCATCGCCAGGTACATCGCCGGAGCCGCGTAGCCTTTCGTTCGTGCATAGAAATTGCCGCGCCTGAGAGCATTAGCCCGGCGCACTTCACGGGTTCGTGGGCCGGACGCGTACGGAGGGGCAGGAGGCAAGAGAAATGGAAAGGATCACGGGAACTGTGAAGTGGTTCAACGACGCGAAGGGATTCGGCTTCATCTCGCGTGAGGGAGGTCCGGATGTCTTCGTCCACTTCAGCGCCATCCAGGGAAGCGGCTTCAAGTCTCTGGCGGAAGGCGACAAAGTCGAGTTCGAGATCGTGCAGGGGCAGAAGGGACCCCAGGCCGCGGACGTGACGAAACCGGGATAAGGGCCCAACCGCACACGAGAGCACCGACTGACGCCCCGCGATTCCTCGCGGGGCGTTTGCGTTACCCCGTCTCTATCACATTATTGCGGGTATATCTGGGCAAGCACTCTGCCTTGCTCGCGAGGCTTTTCTCGTCAACCGGGAGATAGTGAGAATGTGGCGCCGGCGAGTAGCGTAACGGCATGCTGGGACGGCTGAGAGCAGCTCTCTCCGATCGGTACGCGGTTGAGAAGGAACTCGGACGCGGAGCGACCGCGATCGTCTTCCTCGCACGGGATCGAAAGCATGAGCGGCCGGTGGCGATCAAAGTCTTGCAGCCCGAGCTCGGCATAACGCGCGAGCGGTTTCTCCGCGAAATAAGAATGGCCGCGCGGCTCCGCCACGCGCACATCCTTCCACTTCACGACTCAGGAGATGCTGACGGCCTGCTGTATTACGTCATGCCTTACGTGGAAGGAGAGTCGCTCGCCGCGCACCTGAAACGCGAGCGCCGCCTCCCACTGGAGGAAACGGTGCGAATCGCCGCTGAAGTAGCAGACGGTCTAGACTACGCGCACAAGCACGACGTCGTGCACCGCGACATAAAACCAGGGAACATTCTTATCGAGGATGGCCACGCGACAATCGCCGATTTCGGTATCGCACGCGCGATCGACAAGGCGACGGAAGAGCATCTCACAGATACTGGCCTATCGATCGGGACTCCAGCGTACATGAGCCCCGAGCAGTTCGCCGAACCGGAAAGCGTTGACGCACGGAGCGATGTCTACAGCCTCGGCTGTGTTGTCTTCGAGATGATTGTCGGCACGCCTCCGTTTGACGCCCCGTCCATGCTGGCGGCGATCGCGAAGCGCCTCGGCACAGGGGCTGACTTTACTTTGCTGGAGACGGCCGCGGCCGGACACGTAAGGCCTGTTATGACGAAGGTACTGGCGAGCGACCCCGGAGATCGTTACGCGACGGCAGGTGAGTTCGCCACCGCGCTGGCATCGGCAGTTACCTCGCCCATGTCCGCGCGTATCACGGGTGCCGAGCCGAGCCAATCAGCGCGCTCGATCGCCGTGCTTCCGTTCACGAACATGAGTGCTGACCCGGAGGCCGAATACTTCGCGGACGGGATGAGCGAAGAGATCATCAACGCGCTGACCAAGCTCGAGTCCTTGCGAGTCGCGTCGCGTACGTCTGCTTTCGCCTTCAAGGGGAAAGATCAGGATATCCGCAAGATTGGCCAGCAGTTGAACGTTGAGAACGTTCTCGAGGGGAGTGTTCGCAAGGCAGGCTCGAAGCTGCGCATCACAGCTCAGCTCATCAGCGTCAGTAACGGCTATCATCTCTGGTCTGACCGGTTCGATCGGGAACTCACCGACGTCTTCGCCATTCAGGACGAGATCGCGTGCGCAATCGTCGCCGCGCTTCAGGTAAAACTGGGCACTGCACCTCCCAAGTTAGTGAAGCAGTACACGCAGAACATTGGCGCCTACAATCTCTATTTGAAGTGGCGGCATTTCTGGAATCGTCGCGGTGAAGGACTGGGACGCGCACTGCAGTACTTTGAAC
>JBPCJT010000020.1:0-9447 GCA_051005015.1 Gemmatimonadaceae bacterium
CATCTATCGCAGCCTGTTCATCCAGGCCCGCGGGGCGCTGAAGAAGGAGCTGATGGCGCACTTGCGGCGCACGCGAGGAATGCGCCGTTCGCGGCATCACACGCAAAAGACCGGTATCCACGGTCGACCGGATACCTCGGCTCCCGACCGGGAGTCGTTGCACAGTGGGGTGTGGCCGGGCGGGTCCTACTTGGAAAACTTCTTCCGCAAGCGATGCGCTCGAAGTCCTTCGTCCAAAAGTCCTGGGTACGAAGCGCAGTACGAAGGACTAGGTACTTCGGACGAAGCGAGCACAATGAAACCGGCAGCAGCACTGCAATAAGAAGTTTGCCGCGATGCTCGAAGGCGCCACGGGGCTGGGCACGTTCGCGGCTACGTCGTCTGTGGGCACTTCCTGCGAACGAGACCAACGTTCGTCATGGTTCCTGTGTCGTCCTGTGCGGTTTTTCTAATCCCGCCACCCGACGCGGTCAATACATCGGTAGCTCGTGCTAGTCTGCCGTCAGACAAGGGAGGCAAAACAATGAAGCATTTCCATGCTGCGCTGTTGGGCGTGATCGCGTTGGTGATGGCCGGATCGTCTGCCGAAGCGCTCGTCCTGTGTGTAAATGCAAGCGGGTCGGTCGTCGCGCTCGACAAGTGCAAAGCGGGTATGACGCAGCTCGACCCAGCTGCGGTCGGGCTTGTAGGGCCCGCAGGTCCGCAAGGCCCGACTGGGGCCGCAGGTGCGCAAGGCCCGACCGGGCCCGCAGGTCCTAGCAACGCCTATACGAACTATGGGGCGACGGACTTCCGACGCATCGCGAACGGGACTACCCAGACGGTTTCCAGCGTTACGATTCCGGCGGGAACCTACACACTTGCTGCAACCGTTTCCGGCATCGCGCGGGGGGACGCCCGGTTCATGTCCTGTTACTTCATCTCGGCCGGCGCCGTCAAAGGTCATGCAGCTCTAATCTCGTACGACGACTTCAAGCAACCGCTGATCGGAGAGGCGACGATCTCGACCGACAACACGAGCGTGTTTCTCCGCTGCACGGCGCTCGACGGCGACTTCGACGCGATCGGAGAGATGATCGCCACTCGCGTCGGAGCGATCACGCCGTCCTTGTAGCCTCCCACGGAAAAACCTCCGGCTCTGCCAGGCTTTGCCGGGGAATACTCACACCGCCACTAGCATTCCTAACCGCAGCCACTTAGCCATTGCCTGCTCCCTCGGTAGGTATGTGACCGGCCACGGCAGGGATTTGCCATACAAACGGCCGATGGTGCGCAGATGCAAAGGCTACGCCAAGCGCCGTGTGGTGTGCGGCTAGTCATTGCTCACTCCACGAGATACCGTATACCCATGCGGTATGCGATTCGCCGGCGTCCCCATACTTTCCGCGGCCGATCCCTGCCCCGTCGGGCTGGCTAACCGCATACCCTTGGGTGGACGATCTGCGCATCGAGGAGATCCGCGACGAGCAGCTGATGCGCTACGTCACGCGGCGTGTCTTGGTTCTGAATCGGCCCAAGAGCGGCCGAGAGGCCGCGCTGCTTGCCTGACCGTTGATCTAACCGCCCGACCCGGAGCAAACTGCGCTGCTCGCCTGACAGGAGGATTGATAAAGCACACCATCGTCTGTCATATCGATTTGTCGTGCAGCGACGATGCCCATCTTTACGCCGGACCAAACACAGTGCATCGGGTCTGCACAGGGAAATCATGACCGACATCACCGCGGGCAAACTCGGCCCCAGCACCATTGCCATTCATGCCGGAGAAGGTATCGACGCCGTTACGCGTGCTTCCTCGCCGAATCTCGCCATGTCGGTGACCTTCGCGCCTGACGAAGTGACGGGATTTTCCGCGCGCAACCGCGCGAACTATGAGGGATTCGTCTATGCCCGGCTGTCCAATCCTACGGTAAAGCAGCTCGAGGACAAGCTCGCCGCTCTCGAGGGGAGCGAGTCATGCCAGTGCTATGCCTCCGGAATGGCGGCGAGCCACGCGCTGATGCTCGGTCGCCTATCCCAAGGCGACCATCTTGTCATATCGGACACGAATTACGTCGGGACCGCGGAGCTCGTGCGCGACAGCCTACCGCGCTTCGGGATCGCGGTCACGCCCGTCGATACATCGGACCCACAATCGGTCGCCGATGCCATCCGGCCCGAGACGAAGATGCTGTGGATTGAGACACCGGCCAATCCGATCATGCGGCTCTCCGATGTCGCAACTCTCGCGCAACTCGCGCATGCAAAGGGCGTGCGCGACGTCGCGGTGGATTCGACCTTCGCCTCGCCCATCGGTCTCAATCCCATCGCGTTGGGAGCCGATTTCGTTATCCACTCACTCACCAAGTATATCGGCGGACACGGCGATGCGATGGGTGGCGCGGCTCTCGGGCGCAAAGCCGACCTCAACGCGCTCAATCTTGAAGCCACCGTGCATTTCGGTGGCGTTCTCTCGCCCTTCAATGCCTGGCTCATCATGCGCGGGGCGGCGACCCTGCCGATCCGCATGCGCGCGCATCAGGAAAACGCCATGAAGGTTGCCGCCTATCTCGAAACGCATCCGCGCGTGCGCCGGGTTTTCTATCCCGGTCTTGCCTCACATCCGCAGCATGAACTGGCCCGCCGCCAGATGCGCAACTTTTCCGGCATGATGACATTTCAAGTGGAGGACGGCGAAGCATTGGCGCGGCGAATGGTCGAGAAGCTCGAGATCATCCACTATGCCGTGTCGCTCGGGCATCATCGAAGCCTTGTCTACTGGATTCCAACCGCCGCGCTGATGCGCTCGACGTTCCGGCACGAAGGAGACTTGCTGCGGCGTTATCGCGATTACGCCGGCGATGGCGTGTTCCGCTTCTCCATCGGCCTCGAAGACGACTGCGACATCTGCGCGGATCTCGACCGGGTGCTTTAGCGCGGCGCTGCTGTTCTATCCATCGCTATAGGCGTGGCGCGAACTTCTCGCGGGCGCTGGTTGCGGACCGGGGGGGCGGCGCATGACCGCGGAAGACGAAAGCCAGCAGTACGCGACTCCGCAACGCGTGGACACGCTGAAGCTGGAAGGCCCGCCTGACGAATCCGAAGCCCAAGTGATCGCACGCTACTTCCTGTCGACCGGGACGAATGCCGGGATGACGATCCAACAGGCTGGGGTAAAGCTGCTACCGCTGGAAATCAATCCCCTGATCGATGAACTGGCCCGGCAGTCCAAAGCGGTGAATAGCCGGGATCTGTCCGGCGGACAAACGATGCTGGTGCAGCAGGCGGCTACGCTCGATGCCCTGTTCCACAAGCTGGCGCGCTATGGCCTCCGATGCATGGAGGAAGGCTATCCGGAGGCCGCCGAGCGCTACATGCGGCTGGGGTTTAAGGCGCAGTCGCAATGCCGGTCGAACTGGGAAGCAATTGCGGAGATCCAGAACCCCCGGGCGGTTGCATTCATAAAGGCCGACCAAGCCAACGTCGCGGCCGGGCACCAGCAGATCAACAATATCGCGCGCGCGGAAAGTGAAAACACGCCAAGCAAACTGAACGAGGTAGAGCATGAGCGAACGATGGACACCCGAAGCCAGACGCCGGCAATCGGAGTTGATCCGGCGGTGGCGGCCCTGGGAACGATCGACGGGGCCACGATCGCCCGAGGGCAAGGCGACGGTCTCGAGGAACGCATACAAGGGAGGCGTGCACGGGCTGCTGCGCGAGTTGGCAAAGCTGCTGCAGGCGATCTAGGGAAGCGTCGGCGATGAGCTACGCCATCCTCGTCCCTGGCTCCGTGCAGCGCGGCGCAAATTCACAGTGTGATGACTCGATTAGACCTGACTCACACTGTCCGATCAGATCGCATTGCGTTCATCTCCCCGTCGGCGCTCGACCCGAAGCCGACGTTGAATGAATGCAGTTTGACCGGGTTCCTCGTGATCGGGGCACGATTCGGCCTAGAATTCCACTTGTCCGTTCAGGATCTTCACTCGGGGAGAAGTGGCAAGCTGGTGAGTGCGATGAGGTGATCACTTGAACAGGCGCGACTCACTGCTCGCATTACTTGCGTTCGCTGCCACGGGTGCGAACGCACAGCACCCAGAGCGGATGAAGCGCATCGCCGCGCTAATGCCGTTCCCCGAAAGCGATGCGCAAGCGCAAGCCCAATTCAAAGCATTCCTAGAGGGGCTGCAGCAGCTGGGGTGGACAGGGGGCCGTAACGTGCGAATCGAGACTCGCTGGTCTGGCGCTGAAGTTAGCCGGATAAGGACGTCGGCGAAAGAACTGGTTGAGTCAAAGCCCGACGTGATCTTTTGCCGCGCCACCCCCGTTGCCAAGGCGCTCCTGCTGGAAACGCGAACCATCCCGATTGTGTTCGCGATCGTTTCCGATCCGGTTGGCGATGGGCTCGTCGCAAGCATGGCGCGTCCGGGCGGCAACGTCACCGGATTCACAGGGATCGATGCCTCGGTGGGAGGCAAGTGGCTTCAGCTGCTCAAGGAGATCGCGCCCAGCGTAGTGCGGGTCGGCATCCTGTTCAATGCAAGGTTGGCTGCCGGTGGCGGAACGTACTACTTGCCATTTGTTGAGAGCGCTGCCCCATCGATCGGCGTGAAAACTATTTCGATCCGCGTTCAAGACGCCGCCGAGATCGAGCGTGCCCTCGCAGCCTTCACGCGCGAGCCGAACGGAGGTCTGCTCGTGTTGCCGGACGTCACCACCTTGACGCATCGCGAGTTGATTGTCTCGCTGGCGGCCCAACACCGCTTGCCCGCGATATATTCGAGTTTTTTTTACGCAACGGACCGTGGCCTGATCTCCTATGGACTCGACTTTGAAGATCTGTTTCGGCGAGCGGCGTCGTATGTCGATCGCATCCTTCGCGGTGAAAATCCGAGCGAGCTTCCGGTACAGTCACCGATCAAGTTCTTTCTGGTGATCAACCTCAATACCGCCAAAGCCCTTGGCATCACCATCCCGAACTCGTTGCGACTGCGTGCGGATAAGGTGATCCAACAGTGATGCGCGGCACCAACAACTGAGCGCGCCGTGAGGGAGCGAACTTCGGCTTTTGGCCGGAAGCGCCAGTTTGGGAGCGGCGCCCGTGACGGATCGTCGGACGTTTATTGCCGGCACCCTTGCTACTTTCGCCCGGTGTCGGCCGCATTTACGAACCCCTAAGCGGGTGAGGCCTAACCCTTTGATGATGTGCGCAGGTATGTGGCTTGCTTGAAGCGCGGTTTGGCTCCACTGAGATGAGCGAGGTAGCGAAGCTCCATCGAGGGCGCCTCTCGACGTTTGTTCGTAAAGAATTCTCTCTCGTCGCGACGCGCTTTGCGTCGCGGCCACGGGAGTGTTTCTGCCCACCGCCATTGCGCGTCGCCATAATCCGGCGGGAGCAATCCGTCTTGGGGACAGGCAGGGGCAGGTTCTGTGAGCCAATCAGGGGGAATTATGTTGATCAGACGGTTCACCACTATTATTGCAGCGGCGGTCGGTGTCGCATTATTCGCGCAGGGAGCGTCGGCCGACCCCGGCAACGCAAAGAACAGCGTCACGGTTCCGCTGACTTGCGACGGGAAGGCCGTTGAGTTCGTCGTAATTGGGAACGGCGATATAACGCCCGGGCACGTGGTCGGCAGCACCCAAACCTTCCTCCCGCAGTCCTTCGACCTCACGTTCATCTTCTTAGCGAATGACGGGACGGTGATCGAGACGGAGACGTTCACGCCCTCAAAGAAAAATCCGCGCGAAGACCCAGTGACCTGCATCCTCGCCTGGACGCGGATTATTCCCGAGGGCAGCATAGTGGGGTTTGGGACGGTGACAGGCTTCTTCACTCCCCGTTAAGGGTCCGGCGGTCACCGCGGCCTCCGGGTTGAGCCACGCTGTGGTCGGCAAGCAGCTCGAGCTCCTGCGCCAAGTGCTGCCGCGTGCCGAGCACCTGTGGATCTCGTGGAATCCCGGCAACGCCGTCTTCGCGCAGCAGCAGCTCGGCGAGAGCGGGCACTGGCCGACAGATTTGTTAAATCAGGTCTGCGAACTGCAGCAGCGACGGCGGGACCGTCAGGCCGAGGGCCTTGGCGGTCTTGAGATTAATCACCAGCTCGAACTTGGTGGGCTGCTCCACCGGAATATCGGCGGGCTTCGCGCCCTTAAGAATCTTGTCAACGAAGCTGGCTGCGCTGCGCCAATGCCACGCGTTGGATGAAAGATAGGACATCAAACCGCCGGCAGCGACATACTCGCGACCGCCGAAAACGGATGGCACCTGGTAGCGAAGCGTCAGCTCGATGATGTGGACACGGTGCCGAAAAAACATCGGGTCGCCCACGACTACGAGTGCGCCGCCTTTGGCGCGCGCAATGGCCCCGTCCAGTTCGTCTTCCACCGCGACGTCGATACGATCAAGGCGCAGGCCAAGAGCCCTTGCGCGCAGCGACATCGCGTCAAAGAAGAATCCGTTGCCAGGGTTGGCGCTGTTCATCAGCACGCTAACCCTCTTGAGTTGCGGCACGGCCGCCGACAGCAGCTCCAGTTGTTTAGCAAGAACCTCTTCGCCCGCCGCAGAAGTGCCGGTCAGGTCGCTACCTGGCCGGGCCAGGCTGGCCACGAACCTCGCGCCCACCGGGTCTCCGGCGTTGATCATGACGACGGGCAGACCGGGAGCACCATCACGCGCCGCGCCGATGGCAGTCGTGCCGAGAGCAAGGATCAGCGCCACTGGGAGCGCCTTGAGTTCGGCGGCGAGTTCGCGCTGACGCTGCGGACTCTCACCCGCCCAGCGGATTTCGATTGAGAGGTTCTTCCCTTCGATCCAGCCCAGGTCCCGCAAACCCATACGAAGAGCTTCCATGTCGATCCGGCCCCCAGGTGTCGGTTCGGTCGCCGGAGTAAGCAATCCAATCCTGAAGACCCTGTCGGTCTGCTGTGCGCGAACCGCGAGCGGCTCGAGCAGGCAAGTGCCGGCGACGAGGGTGACGAATGTCCGCCGGTCCATCATCACTGAATCACCTCGTCGACGAATCGAAGTCCAATCGTAGTACGTCTTCCAGTGTAACTTTATGCTGGCCGACCGATGACTGCTTTCGGGATACTTTAGCGTCGCTGCTGAATGTCTCCAGTTGGCCGATCTGTGACCGTCGCAATCCGACCCACTGCGGCAGCTCGGCTGTCTCCAAAGCGGACGTAGAAAACTGCGATAGCGGACGGTCGCAACAGGCCCGGGACTGAGGGCACAATGGCGGCGATAACCTCACGGCAGGTCAATGTGTCACAAGCCTATCCTGGCAAGCCGGTACGCGTGATCGAGCCTTTCGGTGCGGGCGGTGGGGTTGACGTGCTGGCCCGCGCCGTCGCCAAAGAGCTTTCTAAGCTGTGGCGCCAGCAGGTGACAGTTGAGAACCACCCCGGTGGTGGAAGCACGGTGGCACCCGCCCTGGTCGCGAAGTCACCGGCCGACGGCTACACGTTGCTCGTGAACACCAGCGCTCAGGCATACAGTGCGGCGCTTGTGAAGAACCTTGCATATGACCCCTTGAAGGATTTCATCCCAATCGCGCCACTCACTAAACAGCCCTACGTAGTCATCGGAGGTAAGCAAACTGGCATCACCACGGTCGGCGAACTGATTACGGCGGCGAAGGCGAAGCGGGGCGAACTCACGTTCGGGTCCTCCGGTGTGGGCACCGGCACGCACCTGGGGATTGAGGAATTCAACCTCGAGGCAGGCATCAAAGCGACGCACGTACCCGCCCGGCCCGGCGATGCTATCGCCGACACGATCGCCGCAATGATCGCAGGGCGTACCGCTTACATGATGGCGCCCATCCCGCTCGCTCTTCCCGAGATTCTTACCGGCAAACTGCTCGCGTTGGGCGTCAGCACCGCGCGGCGCTCGTACCTGCTACCGGAGGTGCCGACGATCGCGGAGGCAGGCATCTCTCGCTTTGACTTCCCGATCTGGTACGGGGTATGGGTGCCGGCTGGTACTCCAGCAGGAGTGGTTGACAAGCTTGCGACCGACGTCGCGCGCGCTCTTGCCGGACCAGATCTGCGCGATTGGCTCGCAAAACACGGAGCCGACCCGATGAGCATTACACAGCCCGAGTTCGCCCGCTTTGTGCTGAGCGAGAGTGGAAGGGCCGCGCGGATCATGAAAGCCGCGGGCATCAAACCTCAACTTGATTAGCGACTTGCCTCAGCCGCACGAATGAGCGAGGAAGGCGTGGGTGTTGTGACGGTGGCGGCCCGAAGGAGCCGCGCTAGGATGGAGCGCAGATTGAAGCGACGGTTGAATCGGTATTGGGCCTCAGCGAGGTAGCGATGAGCGTACTTGGCGAAGTCGAAGGCGTGGTAGGTGCCGCCGAGCGCGCGCTTGAGGTTGCCCAACACGGTGTTGACGGCGCGGAACTGGGGCAGCTCGGCGCTGGCTTTGCCGCCGCCGGTGACGACGCGCTGGTGCTCGGCGCCGACGATCTGGACTGCGCCGAAGCACCACAAGCCGTCGGAGACGACGCTGGCCGACGGCGCGATCGAGCGCGCGGCGAACACCGCCACCTCCTCCGCGGTATGCGGCTGCTGGCGCAAGCACATGAACTGCGGCTGACCGTCGGGCGTGGTCTGCACCGCGGCGACGAACGGCACCTTGTTCTCCGAGCCTCGCCCGCGCTTGCCGCCCGAGCGCTCGCCGCCGAGGTAGGCGTCGTCGATCTCCACGCGGCCATCGAGCTGCCGCGACTCTTCGCGCACGCGCATAACCTCCATGAGCTTGTGCTTGATCAGCCACGCGGTCTTGTAGCAAACCCCCAGGTGGCGCTTGAGTTCGAGCGCCGCGACGTTGTTCTTGGACTGGGTGAGCAAGTGCATGGCCAGGAACCAGCGCGTCAGCGGCAGCTTGGTGGCCTCGAAGATGGTGCCGCTGATGACGCTGCACTGGTGCCGGCAGGATGAGCATTGAAAGTACAGCCGTCCCTCGCGCCGAAACGAAGTGCTCTGACCGGCGCCGCACGCCGGACAGGCAAAGCCCGTCGACCAGCGTGCCTCGACCAGCGCCGCCTCGCACTGGTCATCGCTACCGTATCGCTCCATGAACTCGACCATCGAAAGTCCGGCTTGAAACTGCACTCGGTTCATTGCCATGGTTCACCTCCTGTGGTGGTGAACTCATCTTCCATCCCCGGTAGCTCGCCAGGTGAGCCTACTGAGGTACGTCGCTAATCAAGTGGGCATTTGGTCAGCCCTCGGAGAACTGCATCCGGCAGGCGATGAGCAACGGTGCTGGAATCACAAGATCGTTAACGTGCTCAATGCGTTACCCAAGCACGAACAGCCCGAGGCGGCCGGGCGGTTGCATGCGCTCATGTATGCCGAGAGTCGGTCGGCGTGCGAGCACAAGCGCGACGAGTTCTCCTTCGGATTTAAGAAGACTGATGCAAAAGCTTGCGCGACGCTCACGCGCGACGGGAA
>JBPCJT010000021.1:0-15678 GCA_051005015.1 Gemmatimonadaceae bacterium
CACTGTACTATGCGACCGTGCCGACCGGGCCACGATCGCGCGCACCGCGCAACAGATCGCGCCCGAGCTTGGCGGCGCGCCGGACATCCTGTTCAACAATGCCGGCCTGTTCGTGCTCGGCGGAATCGACACGCTTTCGCAGGATGACTTTGCGGCATCGGTCGGCGTAAATCTCATCGCGCCCTTCGCATTTGTTAGAGCCTTTCTCCCGAAAATGCGCGAGCGCGGCAATGGCCACATTGTCACGGTCGGCTCGATAACCGACCGACAGGTCTTTCCCGGGAATGCGGCCTACGCGGCGAGCAAGTTCGGAGTGCGCGGCATGCATGAAGTGATGCGGGCCGAGCTTCGTGGCACCGGCGTTCGAGCCACGCTGGTGTCGCCAGGCCCCACGGACACACCGTTATGGGATTCTATGGAAATGGGCTCGGCCGATCTGCCGCCTCGCGCCGCCATGTTGTCAGCGGAAGCGACGGCCGACGCGATCCTGTATGCGGTGACGCGACCGGAAACCGTCAATGTCGACGAACTTCGCCTTACCAGGACTTAGCCCGCAATCGTCAAATAGCCCATGCACGTAGACCTGCTCGAATTCCTTCGCTGCGTGAAGCCGCACGAGCCGAGCTGGCTGGTTGCGTCGGTGGATCGGGTCGAGGAGCGCGACATTATGTCTGGCCGGCTTGGCTGTCCCGCGTGCGGCACCGAATACGTGATCGGTAATGGTGTCGCCGATTTCAGGGTCGATTGGAAACAAGACGGGGACAGTGTACCATTAGACTCTGCCTGGCTAGTACCAGCCGATCTCCCAGCAGCCAGCGACCTCGCCTTGCGTGCCGCAGCGCTGCTCGATGTCACCACGCCTGGGGGGTTTGTACTGCTTGCCGGATCCTGGAGCGTGGCGGCATTCGAGCTGGTCGCGCTCCTGGACGGCGTCCACGCGCTAGTGCTGAATCCGGCCACGCACGTAGCGAGTGGATACGGCGTCTCCGTTGTATTGTGCCAGGCAAACGTCCCGGTCCGGACGGGCTCCTCCAGAGGAGCTGCCCTGGACGCCCTCCATTCCACACCCGAATGGATCGCCGAGACAACTGCGGCAATTCGAGCGCACGGGCGGATTCTGGCTCACGCCGATGCTAAAATTCCCGGAGACTTGACGCTTCTCGCGCGCGATGCGCAAAGCTGGGTAGCACAAACGACTCGACCGGCGAGCGTCGTGCAAATCGCTCGCAGCCGGCCGGCTCCAGGCTAGGCTAGGTTTGCTTTCCGCTTCCCGCCTTCCGCGCGCGCTTCTCCACCTTTCCGCCCTCCGCGTTCAAGGCTTCGCGACCTTGGGATCGACACTCTGCCCGGCCGCCTTCGCGGCCGCTTTCCGGTGCCACACCGACGTGGGCTGAATTGATTCTCCCCGGGAACTGGCGAACAGCATTGAGTTGTCAGCCGCTGTTGCGATCACGGAGACCGGGGTGCCGACCGGCATCACAAGGTCGGTGCCACCGCTCTGCGCCCGGCTGTTCGTCCGGGGCGTTAGAGTAAGCGGGCCGCCGCTGGGGTCAGCGAATGCGTCACCGGTAATCACGAGCGGCGGCTGTGCCACGTAATGCGCGGTCAGAGTGAATCGTCCGGGTGAAAGATTCAGCTCGACGATCCGCGCACCCACGAATGCAGTCGAATCGGAAGACGTCGCGAGTATCCAGGCTCCGAATATGCTTGCGCTTTGCGCCGGTGTGTGCGCTGGAGTCCTCTCCTCGAGTCGCCCGCGGCGCAGGGAATTGCACGCGCTCGCAAGCGCAATGAACGCGAGCAACGCCACTGTTCGATTCACGGCAACATCCTCCGCCTGAGTCTGATAGCAATTTCCGGGACGCCATCGCGCCAGCCGCCTTCACGTTCGGATACCGCGAGGTCCAGCGCAAGGTTCCATGGCGATTCACATTCCGCGGGTTGACACATATGGCGAGCAGATATGGGTAATGCGGTGTGGTGGTGATTCAGACATACCAGCCGGCTGCGAGTTCCCGGAAGCCGTCCTGGGTCCGAATCACTTGTCACCCGCATCAACGTACAGCGAGTCCACAAGCGCCTTGTGCCGCTGGCCGATGACGCGTCGCTTGACCTTGAGAGTTGGTGTGAGCTCGCCGCCCTCGATACTGAAGTCCCGGTCCAGGAGAGCGATCTTCTTCGGCATCTCGAATTTGGCCAGGCCACGCAAGCTGCCCAGGACTTCCTTTTCGAGCTTGGCCTTCACCAGCGGTTGGCCGAGCAGCTGAGCGCGGCTGGTCCAGGAAAGATTTTTAAGCTTTGCCCACATTTCCAGGGTCTCGAAGTTGGGAACCACGAGCATTACGGGAAATTTTCTCTTGTCGCCGATCATCACTGCCTGTGACACGTACTTGTTCATCCTGGCCTGATTCTCCACGGGCTGTGGTGCGATGTTCTTGCCGCCGGCCGTAACAATTATGTCCTTCTTGCGATCCGTGATCAGCAGAAACCCGTCCTGTAGCTCGCCGATGTCTCCGGTGTGGAACCATCCCTCAGCGTCAATGGCCTCGCGCGTTTCTTCAGGCTTGTTAAGGTAACCCAGCATGATGTTGGCCCCGCGTGCCAGAATCTCCCCATCAGAGGCGATCTTCACGTCGACACCAGGAATAGGGCGGCCCACGGTACCGATCCGGAAATGCTGCGGCGTATTGCAGGAGATGATAGGAGAGGTTTCAGTCAGCCCATATCCCTCGAGGATCATGAGACCGGCGGAGTAGAAAAACTTGTTGATTTCCGGTGACAATGGGGCTCCGCCGGAGAGAAAAAACCTGAGATGTCCGCCAACTCGCGCCTTCAGCCTGGAGAAAACCAGCCTGGTCGCAATCGCATACTTGAATGCCAGCGGCCCCTTGGGCGTTCGGCCGGCGAGTCTTTCGTCAGCCCACTGATCCCCCACGCGCCGGGCCCAGAAAAAAATACGCTTCCTGATTGCCCCGCTTGCGAGCGCGTTCTCGAGTACGCGCGCATAGATCTTCTCGTATATTCGTGGCACCGAGACGACGATCGTCGGCCGCACCTCGGCGAAATTCGCGAGCAACGCGTCCACTGACTCCGCGTATGCCACCGACACGCCGCTGCCGTGCATCAGGTAATGCCCTACCGTGCGCTCGTAGCTGTGGGAAAGGGGAAGGAAGCTGAGCGCGATATCGTCGTGAGCCATCGGCACGAGACTCATGACAGCCTGCACGTTCGAGTAAAAATTACCGTGCGTGAGCATGGTCCCTTTCGGCTCGCCGGTAGTGCCGGAGGTGTAGATGATCGTAGCCAGATCGCCTGGCTTCACATCCAGCGCCTCCTTTCGGTAGCGCGCAATGTCATCAGCCGTCTCGCCATGGGCGCCTTTTTTCTCGAGTTGCTCCAGCGACATATCCGCGCCCGGAAGTCCATCTGTAAACCCGATCACGCGACCGATCGCGGGTACCGAGGCGCGGATTTCAGCCACCTTGCGCGCCTGCTCTTCAGTTGAAACGAAGATCGCGATGGAGCGAGAGTCCCTGAGGATGTAGGCGATCTGCCCGGGGATGAGAGTGGGATAGATCGGGACGTCGGCGATCCCGGCTGTCAGGCACCCATAGTCCACCAGTGCCCACTCCGGTCGGTTCTCCGAGAGTATCGCAACGTGGTCGCCAGTGTTCACACCAATGGCACGGAGCCCCCGCGCAATGTGCCGGACCCGCGCCTCGACCACGGCATGCGAAATCGATCTCCATTGCGCACCCGCCTTGAACCGAAGCGCATCTGGCCTGTCGTACATCGTTACCGCGTCGAAGAAGAGACGTGTGAGTGTTCCCGGGGGCGAGGTTACCGGCCCTCCGGTCGCGAAGGTCTGGGGTGCGCGGGGCAATGTCGCGGTCATCGGCCTCCAGCGGCAAGAGTTGTTTCCAGTTCCTACGGTTGTCGAATAATCCGAACGATAAACTGGACCGGGCTCCCGGGTACAGGCGAGTTATCCGGACGCGTCGCCGTCGCTTCAACGACGACAGAATCGGGAACGACATTGACAGCCGCCGAGAGGCGGAGCCGTCGGGCAGCGATACCTTGCGCGTCCGTGGTATCGACGACGGACGGCCTATCCGCCTCGTTCGTCAAGACCACTCTCGTGGTATCGCTTACTGAAGCTGAATCACCGGTGGGGGCAGCGATTCGAAATTGAACAAGATAGTTCGGGACGGCCAGTGAAGTGTCTGCACCTGTCGTCGTAAGGCTGTCGTGGCCCAGAAAGACGCGAAGGTCCCCGCTGTTCGTGGCTCCAAGCAGCGAGAACGGCATGGACCTGCGAAGGCTGTCGAGTCCGAAGAGCGTGTCGGGGCGCAGGGTTACCCGAATCGTGATTCGCTCGGATTGAAGACCGCCTATGCTGGCGATCACCGTTGCCTGTCCGGGCCGGCGCCCGAAGATTCGGCCCGTGATGCTGTCGAGCGTGACAATGCCGGTGTCCAGAACGTAGAAGCGGATCGGCGCGCTTGATATCACATCGTTGCTCGAGTTGAACGCGCGGGCGCTCAGAGAGATGACCTGGCCGGTCGCGTCGCGAAGCGAGTCGCCAACAACTATCGCGGGCAATTCGATGGGATCAATCTCGATCGCCACGGCTGCATCCGCGTCGGTTCCGAACTCACTGCATGACAGCATTGCTGCGCCCAGTGCGAGCGGGGCGAAGACGGGCAGTACCACCGAACGCCACCACCGGTTTGGGAGTGTGTCTGGAATCATTGAAACCTTTCCTGAAGCTCTGTCACGAGTTGGGCGTAGGCTCGCGACGAAGGGTCGGCGGCGTTGCGCAGCACGACGGGCTGGCCCGCCGCGAAGGCCTCCGCCGCAGCGGGCGTGCGAGGCACAACCATGTCGAACACCATATTTGGGGGAAGGTGCCGCCGGACATAGTCCACCACTCGCCCGCAGACTTCACTGTCCGCATCGAACATGGTCAGCACGATACCATCCAGAGTGAGCTCTTCATTCGCGGCGGAAATCTCTTCCAGAGCGCGCAGGATCTGTGGCGTAGTCTGGAGCGCGAGCGGCTCGCACTGAAGTGGCACGATGACATGCTGGCTTGCCGATAATACCCGTCGCACGATGCCACCAAGCCCGGGAGGAGTATCGACAATCACTACCTCGCAGCGCTCGCGCGCGCTCGCCAGCAGAGCGGGAAGCATGTCGGTTTCGACCATCAACTCCTGAAATGCGCTCTGGTCACTTTCGTTGGTCACGGTCCCCACCAGAATTACTCGGAGCCAGGGAAGAGTTGTGGGCAGGATTATCTCCCGGAGTGTGCGAATTCCCGCGATATAGTCGGCGAGACCGTAGGGTGTATGGTTTGGTCGCAGCCCCGCTCCATACCTGACTGCGCCTTGCGGATCGCAATCCACCAGCAGCGTCTTGACGCCTCGTAACGCGAACTCCGCAGCGAGGTTCACGGCGGTTGTCGTTTTACCGACGCCTCCTTTTTGACTGACTATGGCCAGAACGTGCCCCACCTGCTACTCGCGTTCCTGCACTGTGCCGGCATCGCTGTCCGTCCTGATGTGCTCGAGGGTCTCCCGCGCGTGGCTAACCCATCGTTCCGCTCCGCCACCCGCCGGCGCGTTCGAGAGAAACGCGTCGAGGTGTTCCCCAGCGCCGGAGACATCACCGCGCTTCAGGAGCAGAAATGCAAGCCCATAATGCGCACCAGAGAGCCCCGCATTGAGCTCGAGTGCGCGCTGGTAGGAGCGAATTGCGTCATCCAGACGACCAGTTTTGGAGAATGCGATCGCCATGTTCTGGTGTATACGCGGATCGTTTGGGCGGTCGCGCATAGCAAGACGGTAGGACGTGAGGGCGGCGTCGAAATCTCCCTGGCGCTCGAGGGCCAGAGCTTCGCTCAGGTAATCCAGCCGCTGCGGCTTGAGCGCTTCGCGCGTATTATCGCCGATCAAGCGGCGCCACCAGGACATGCGTTTGTGTCCGCGTTCGGGGAGGGTGCGACGGAGCGATGGGAAGTGCCTGCGCGAACCGGGCTACGCGGCATCTCTTGGCGACCGCCAAGTTATAGTCTTCGCCTCGCGGCGGCAACCGCGCTTCCGCGTGCTGCGCTGGGTGGATATTTTGGATGCGTGGCCCTTGGCCGCCCGCGACTTTGGCCGCTCGAAGCCGGAGACTTCATCCACCAGGAGTAGCCACATGTCACCACGCCGCCAGCCAATCGACCGAAGCCGCGGAATCTTCGAAGTGGACTGGCAACTTTTCGGCGAGCTGTCCCGGGCGCTCGCTCTCAAGGTCGCGCGCGGGTACGACCCCGAGCTGGTCGTCGGGATCGCCACGGCTGGAGTGATTCCCGGTGCGACGATCGCGGCGATCCTGGGGCGCGAGTTTCACTCCATCGTCGTGAGCCGTCGTATCGGAACCGAGCGGGTCCGCGCCACTCCAGCCGTTCTGGGTGCCGCTCCAGCGGAGGTGCGCGGTCGCCGCGTGCTGATCGTAGATGAGACTTGCGATAGCGGTGATACCCTGCGCCTGGCGGTCGCGGCAGTTGTCAACGCGGGAGCTTCCGACGTCCGCATCGCAGTGGGATTTCGGACGGGAAGCTATGAGCCCGACTTCGCAGCTCTGGAGACGGAGAGCGTCATCATCCTTCCATGGGATCGCGAAATACTCAGGGATGGGACTCTCGTACTACGACCGGAATACGCGGATGTGCTTGGAAAGGCGTGAGGAGATTGCGGACTGCGGGCACTCTATTCATGGATTCACGCCGACACCGTGAGGGGGGCGTTAAATCAGTCAGCAATCCGCAATCCGAAAGCCAGTTTATTACGCCGCCTGCACGGCCGCCTCGTACTCCAGCCCTTGCTCGATTCCTTCGTAAATGTGCCCGACCACTTCGCTCGCACCAACAAGGAATCGGCAGCGAGAAGCGCCCATCGACCGGCATTCGACTTCGAGCACCGCGAGCGGCACTTCAGCCAACTGGCCGAAGAAGCCCGCCAGCATTCCCGTGGTGAGGAAGCACGCCGGCTGAGATAAGTGAATTGTCGGATCGGCCTCCCCCCAATCGGCCGAGTCCACAGTAGCCACAGCGCCGCCAAGCGACCCTAGCGTAAGCGATCCCCAACCAGCGTCTCGGAAGTAACGCGAGGCAAGCTCACCAAACTGCTCGATGCCAAGTTCTCCGGCATCCCCATCCACCTGGTCTCTCGCCCAGTCCCTGAAAGACTGAAACAAGCTCTCGCTCCCGGCGTATCCGGCTTCCTGCAGATACGAAGCTCCCGAAATAACCGAGTCATTGAGCAGAGCTCCCCGGAGCGAAGCAAGCGCGGCCCTGCTAAATGCAACCATTTGGTGATCGTTCGGATTGATCGAGGTGTGTGGCATTGGACTATTTCGTTGTATGTGAGCGCCCGATACGGCGTAGCAATTCCGCCTCATCGATGACGGTAGCGCCAAGACTTCGTGCTTTTTCCAGCTTGCTCCCCGCATTTTCACCCGCCACCACAAAGCTCGTGGACCTGGAAACGGAGCTTGTTACGTGGCCTCCGTGCGACTCAACCAGCTCGGTTGCCGGCTGTCGCGACAGCGTAGGCAGAGTCCCGGTAATGACGACCGTAAGGCCCGCAAGGGCACCATCGGTCGCGGCTGAGCCGTGCTCTGCAAACTCGACGCCGTGAGCACGCAGCTTGGCAATGAGCTCTCTGGTAGTAGGGTTCGAGAAATACGCGGTCACCGCGTGCGCTATGGTTTCGCCGATTCCGCGAACCTCGAGGATGTCTTCTTCCGAGGATGACGCGAGCGCGTCGAGCGAGCCGAAGTGATGCGCCAGCAGCTGAGCCGCTCCCATGCCGACGTGACGGATGCCAAGTCCGTTCAGCAAGCGTGAAAGCGGTTGCTCTTTTGAGCTGGCGATGGCCGCGACAAGGTTGTCCGCGCTCTTCCGGGCAAAGCGCTCGAGCGTCATTAGCTGATCAGCCGTGAGACTGAAGATGTCCGCGACATCGTGTACGAGTCCGGCTGCAATGAGTTGCTCGATTCGTGCGTAGCTCAGCCCGCGGATGTCCATGGCACCCCGTGAGGCGAAGTGAACGATTGCCTCGAGCTGCCGTCCCGGGCACGCAACGTTGGGGCAGTAGATGGCAACTTCCTCTTCGCCCCTCTCCGCTTTGGTTTTGCAAGCGGGACAGAGACGGGGCATGCGCCATGGTTGCTCGCTGCCGGTTCGCCGCTCCGGAAGTGGAGCGATGATCTGAGGAATGACTTCGCCGGCGCGTTTGACCTGCACCCAGTCGCCGACCCGGAGATCCTTCGCCACCACGAGATCTTCGTTGTGAAGAGTCGCGAGCTTTACCGTTGTTCCGCCTATTTCCACAGGCTCTAGAATGGCGTATGGGTTCAGGGCGCCAGTGCGGCCGACGTTCACGCGGATGTCCAGCAGCCTGGTGACCGCGATGTCCGGGGCAAATTTCCGCGCTATGGCCCAGCGCGGCTCGCGTCCCCCCACGATGCCCAGCTCATCCTGCAGCGAGAGAGAGTTGACTTTCAGTACGATGCCGTCAATTCCGAAGTTGAGAGACGCCCGTCCACTTCCCTCAATGCGCGCCACAAACTTGCCGGCGCTCTCGATATCCACGCAGCGTTCCCGGTGTGGCTCAACCGGAATTCCCCAACGCTCGAGTGTATTCAGAAGGTCCCACTGAGATGCGAAGGGCAGGGCAATGCCGGGGGGGGCGGCGGCGGCGAACCCGAAAAAGCGAAGCGGGCGTGCGGCCGTGACTGACGGATCTAGCTGGCGAAGTGCGCCGGCCGCCGCGTTACGAGGATTCGCGAAGAGCGATTCTCCGGCGCGCGCGCGCGCCTCGTTCATGCGTTCGAATCGATCGAAGGGCATATAGACCTCGCCGCGAACCTCTACAATCTCCGGCGGATTGGAGTCGAGCAGGCGGAGCGGAATGTCACGGATCGTACGGATGTTCGGCGTCACGTCTTCCCCAATGACGCCGTTGCCGCGCGTCGCTCCATGCTCGAGTACGCCACGGCGGTAGGTCAATGCCACGGCGGCTCCGTCTATCTTGAGCTCCGCCGTGTAGCCAAGCGCGCGTACATCGTCACCGGCCACGCGAAGGACGCGGCCCTCCCATTCGCGCAGCTCGGCATCAGTGAAAGCGTTGCCAAGTGACAGCATGGTGGTGAGATGCCGATGCTTGGCGAGGAGGCTTTGCGGTGGTGCTCCCACCCGTGCGGTGGGAGAATCGGGTGTACGCAGCTCGGGAAAGTCGCGTTCGAGGTCCAGAAGCTCACGGAACAGCCGGTCGTATTCGAGGTCGGAGATTTCCGGGCTGTCGAGCATGTGATACTGATGATTGGCGCGCTCGATGCGCTGGCGAAGGGCATCCGCGCGCGCGGCATTTTCATGAATCGAAAGACCCATTGCTGGCGCCCGCAGTCGCGCCGCTAGCGGTGCCTCACTGACCCTCGGCGTCCTTCGAGCCTGCACCCCCGTGGTCGCTGCGCGCCAGATAATTCTCCACAAACAGCAAGCCGTTTTCCCCCGCCCGGCGAATCATCTTGAGGAGGGTATCCATGCTCGATACTTCCTCGAGCTGCTCATTTACAAACCACTCCAGAAAATTCTTGGTCATGTGATCGTTGCGCTTTATGGCGAGATCCATGATGCCGTTGATCTGCTTGGTGACGCTCACCTCCCAGTTCAGCGAAAGACTGACCGCCTCCTCCGCAGAATTAAATTTGCTCTTGGGTGCTGGAATCGCCGGTATCTCGATCCGTCCGTCGGCATCGACAACGAATTTCACAAAGCGCATGGCGTGCTCGCGCTCTTCGAGTGCCTGCTTGTAAAAGTGCTTGGATAACGCGGGCAGTCCCTCGCAATCGAAGTAGGCTGCGATGGCGACGTATTGCAGGGAAGCGCCAAATTCGTGGCCAATCTGCTCATTGAGGACGCCGTTAATCTCGGGACTGATCAACATGGTGCTGTTCTCCGGTCGCTCCGTTGGTCGCTCGAAAGGCTGGACTTCCAGAAAGGTAGCGAAAGAAGGGACTTCGGACGAGGGATACTTCACTGGAGCGCGGAGATGAGTGCCAGCGGCGAAGAGCAATGCGAGGAAGTCAGTGGGAAGCGCAGGGGAAAAAAAAGGGAGCAGCGCATCGGCTGACGCCGCGCGGCTGCTCCACCCGAAACTCCCGTGCCATGCTGCGCAGCGTCCTAGGCGGTTCCTTCCCGTCCTATGGCTGTCCAGGCGAGGGAAGTCATCCGGTCCAGCTCCTGGTGCGTCGCGTCCGGGAGGAGTGTTTCTGCGACACGGTGCTCGGGTCCCTTCAGGTACCCATCGAGCAACCGGCGCATGTAGGCGAGGAGCAGCAGGCGTTCGCGTTCCGCCCCACGCTGCGCACTCTGCGTCTCTGCATGAACACGCTTGAGAGCCTCGAAGCGATGGGCGTTGCGAAGCGCGCTCGCCGTGAGTGACGCGATAACCTGGCAGAAGCGTACATCGTGATCGGAGAAGGGCGCCGTGGCCCGTTCGCCGCTTCTGAGGAAGATTGCGCCGATGGTGGCGCCATGCCACATGATGGGAGCGACGATTATCGAGCGAACATTGCGACCCTCGAGCACCGCGCGCGCCGAGCGAAGCATAGGATCTGTGGCCGCATCGGGTATGAAGACCGCCTTGCCGGACTCGAGCGCTTGCTTGAGCTCCGGATAACGTTCCAGATCCACGATGAGATTTCGCATTCCCGGATCCTCATATGTGGCGACGAGGCGCGCTTCACGAGCGTCCGCCGCCAGATAGATGGAGCTGCGATCGAGTCCGAACATCTCGCCGAGCTTGCGGGCAATTGTCTGGAGAATTTCCTCGAAGTGGAGGGAGGAGGAGATGCCCTGGAGGATGTCGATTACGGCAACCGACTGATCGCGCTCACGCTCCAGCTCGGCGATTCGCGCCTCGAGGCGTTCGGTTAGTTCAGTGCTTTCCCGGCGCGACTCCTCCCGCACCGGCAGTACTTTCGGCATGCTCATTATCACTCCCGGCGTGGGCGTTGAATTCGGCACCATCGAAGGGGACCGCGCGATTGCGCCCCAGCTCCTTGGCCATATAGAGGGCATCGTCCGCAGCCTTCACGAGTTGCTCGCGATGTTTTATCTGCGGATGCGGCCATGCCGCTACTCCGCAGCTCATCGTGCGCCGCAGCGTGCCACCCTCAAACGTGAAGACGTGCCCTTCTACTTCCTGACGCGCTCGTTCAGCGAAGGTCACTGCGGCTTCGAGGACGGCTCCCGGGAGAAGAACCATGAATTCCTCGCCGCCATACCGGCCCACCCGGTCCACCTCGCGAGCAACCTTCTTCAGGATGCCTGCGGCCTGCTTGAGTACCTCGTCCCCCGCCTGATGCCCATGTGTGTCATTGACCGACTTGAAATGATCGAGATCGAACATCACGCAGCCCAGTGGCTCGTGCAGACGCGAGGAATGGTCGAACATCTCGTGGAGCCGTTCCTCGAGATGCCGTCGGTTGTATAAACCCGTAAGCCCGTCGGTCACCGCCATGCGCGTGAGCTGCTCGTTGGCCTTGGCGATCTCATCCTGGAGCTTCTTGATGCGCAGCATGGAGCGAACGCGCGCCTCGAGCTCGGCAAAATTTATCGGCTTCGGGATGTAGTCGTTGGCGCCGGCGCCCAGACCCTCAACCTTGCTTTCGATCGAATCAAGCGCGGTCTGCATGATGATGGGTATGAACGGAAGGGCGGGGTTCGACTTTATTCGCCGAGCAACCTCGTGGCCGTCCATGCGCGGCATGGTGACGTCGAGCAGTATGAGGTCCGGCGGCAGAGCATCAACCTTCCGCAGCGCTTCCTCGCCGTCCTGTGCGCTGTCACAATCGTAACCGCGCGCCTCGAGGCCCGCTCGAAGGACCTCGATATTGTCCTCCTGGTCGTCGACGATCAGAATGCGCGATGCACGCCCTTTCTCATCTGCCATTCCCGACCCCGATGAACTTTCTTACCTCGCTCACAACCGTTTTCGGTTCGCAAGGCTTGGCGAGATAGCTGTCGCATCCGACCTCGAAGGCCTTCTCCCGATCGGCTGCGAGCGCGTGCGCAGTAAGCGCGATGATAGGAATGGAGCGCGTTGCGGGATCGCGCTTGAGTACCTGGGTCGCTTCCCAGCCGTCAATCACGGGTATGGAAATATCCATCAATATAAGATCAGGCATTTCCGACCGGGCCTTCGCGATTCCTTCCTCCCCGTTCAGCGCTTCGATTACGGTGTAGCCGAAGTGCTCGAGAATGGTAGAATAGACGATCCGGTTGTCCTCGTTGTCTTCCACGAGCAGCACCGTTTTGCCATTATTACTCATTAGATATTATGAGACATTATGACCGCACGTAACTTGAGACCAGGCGACGCATTGTCCAACCACGGGAGCGAATCTTGAAGTAGCCAAACCACTCCGGGAACGATTCCCGCATGTGGGGCCGGCAGGGGCGCAATTCCTCCGGACAGCGAGGCGTCTTGCGCACAGAAGCAATTTTCTTACCAACATCAATGAAGGAGTCGAGTCCATGGCCCGTTCCGCCGACTTCGCGAGCACGCAGTCAGGAATTGCGGACACCGAACGCGAAGCAGTCAAGCCGTTTCCCCCAGAGGATATGGCTCCAGCCAGGCTCCCAGCGCGTCCACTGGGTCAAAGTCATGAAGAGGGGGCCGATTGGCGACGCTTCGGGACCCTGGCCGTGGGCCTGGCGATCGGAGTTGCTGTTGGTGCGGGCGTTGCCCTGCTGATGGCACCGATGAGTGGTGCCGACGTGCGGGAGAAGATTGGGGATCGTGCTCGGGGGCTGCGCGGGCAAGCCGCCGACACATGGGACGAATTGCGCGACGAGCTTCGCTACGCATCGCGTCGCGGCAAGCGTGGTGTTCGGCGCGGTGTTACCCGGGGCCGCTGGGCCGCAGAGGATGTAGTGGATCGGACGCGAAGGTAGGTGCTGGGAATCAGGGAGTGGGATTGGCGTTCACTCCCTGCTCCCTACTGCCTGCTCCCCAGCTCCTTCAGTCGTTTCGCAGCGTCCTCCTTGTAGAACCTGTCATTATAATCTTTAGCTTCTCCGGCAACAACGAACTCGAATCGCTCGAGAGCCTTTGCCGTCTCGCCGATGTCAGCGTAAACCTCCCCCAACCCCAGATGGTGCGTGAGACGGCCGGGCTCCAATGCCACGGCTTTCTCAAGATAACGCCTGGCTTCGCTCCAGCTCGCGGAGCCGAAAACCTTCCCCCCAAGAAAGTTTTCCGCCATGAAGCGCTGGAATCCTCCAGTGCGGCGAACTTCCGCATTCCAGCGCCCCATCACGTGCAACGCCCCCGCATGATCAGGGTTTCGCTCGAGCGCTTCCAGAGCGTGAGCACGCACTTCCTTTGCGTACTTGATTCGCTCCTTGACGCCCAGCGTGAGTGCCACCCTTCCCAGGCCACGAGCAAGTTGAAAGTGTCCCTCCGCATCCGCCGGGTTGGCCTCCACTGCTCGGCGCGCGTAAGTCTCTCCCGTGGCAAACCACGCGGTGCGCTTCTCGGAATTTTTTTCGAATTCGGCGAGGTCGATCACGGTGCGAGCCGCTTTCCACAACGCTTCGTAGTTCGTCGGGTCCGCCGTGATGGCTACCTCGTAATGCTCGAGTGCCTGGGCGGGCCTCATCGAGGAATGCGCCTGATCGCCGAGCGTTATGAGCCCAGCCGGGGGCTGCGCACCCGCACTGTTGGCGGCAATTGTCATCGCTGCAGCGAACGCCAGGTAGCGCTTGTGCATGGAATCTCCGACATTGGGACACGAAACTGATGTGCGATTCCAGGGGGACATGCCAACCCGAACGGTGCGGCAAGCCCACCACGCCCGTTCACGGCGCCGGTACGCTGGCGCCCGGCACATCACCCGTCGCTCGTAGAACTATCGTCTGGAGAGATGCAAACGGTCAATGCTCGCGTACCGACTAATCGAGCGCAAACGCGATGGAGGGCGTATCGAGGCCGGCGAATGGCGCGCGCTGGCGCACGCGTACGCCTCAGGGCATGTGCCCGACTACCAGATGGCCGCCCTGCTAATGGCTGTGTACTTCCGGGGGATGGACCGCGCAGAGATTCGCGCGCTCACGGAAGCCATGATGGGAAGTGGGGGCATGCTGGAACTTTCTCATCTTGCGCTGCCGCGCATCGACAAGCACTCGACGGGCGGGGTGGGCGACAAGGTTTCGCTCGTGCTGGCTCCGCTCATCGCATCGCTTGGTGTCGCGGTCCCAATGATGTCGGGACGCGGACTTGGGCATACCGGCGGTACGCTGGACAAACTGGAAGCGATTCCCGGCATGCGCACCGATCTCTCGCTTGCAGACGCGCGCGCGCAGATCGAGTCTATCGGCTGCGCGCTCATGGGTCAGACACTGGAGATAGCGCCGGCTGACAAAAAAATGTATGCGCTGCGCGACGCTACGGCGACCATAGAGTCGATTCCGCTCATTGCGGCCAGCATCATGAGCAAGAAGCTCGCGGAGGGACTGACGGGACTCGTGCTGGACGTGAAGCGCGGGTCGGGCGCTTTTCTGCCGGACGCAGAGCAGGGGCTCGAATTGGCTCGCACCATGATCGCCCTCGGGGCAGACCATGACTGTCCGACGGTGGCGCTGGTTACCGCGATGGACAGGCCACTCGGCAGGGCATGCGGCAACGCCCTCGAGACGGAAGAGGCGATCTACGCGCTCAAGGGTGAAGGGCCACCAGACCTGCTAGCGGTCACATACGCGCTCGGCACGGAGATGCTAATGCTCGGGGGCGTTGCGAAGTCGCCTGAGGATGCGCTCCAGCAGATGAAGACGGCGATAGCCTCGGGCCGAGCGGCGGAGAAGTTCGCGGCGATTATCGAAGCGCAGGGCGGGAACCCAGGCGTTGTCGAAGATCCCGCGGTGCTCCCCCAGGCAGCGGCATGCGAGCTCTTCGAGGCGCCGCAGAGCGGCATGGTCGCATCCGTGAAACCTCGTGCTGTCGGACGAGGCATTATCGCTCTGGGAGGCGGCCGCTCTCGCATGGAGGATGTGATAGATCCCACGGTGGGATTCGTGATAACCGCGAAGCCCGGCGATTGGGTTGACGCAGGCGAACCACTGGCGACGGTCTTTGCGCGCAATGCCGATGGGATTCGCGCCGGCCGCGCCGCGCTCGCTGAAGCGATACAGGTGAGCGAGGAAGCGGAGCCGCCGTTGGTCCTTGTGTCGCACCGCGTGACCGATCGTGGCGTTACGTCCTACGAGGCGACGCGATCCGACTAGAGGTTCAGGCGGCGCGACAATTTGGCCGCGCCGTTACCGGTGTCCTGTTGCACCAGCCAAACGCTCTATACGTCCAGATTCCGGACGAATTTTGCTTTCTCTTCGATGAACAATCTGCGAGGTTCGACTTCGTCTCCCATAAGCCGCTGGAAGATGAGGTCTGACTCCACCGCATCCTCCAGGTCCACCTTGAGAATCGTGCGCGTTTCGGGATCCATCGTCGTCTTCCAAAGCTGATCGGGGTTCATTTCGCCAAGACCCTTGTACCGCTGGATGTTGACGCTTCCGCGGCCGTCTCCATTCCCCAGGCGAGTTGTCAGAGTCTCGCGCTCAGCCTCGTC
>JBPCJT010000022.1:0-5734 GCA_051005015.1 Gemmatimonadaceae bacterium
GACCAGCGACTCGTAAACACTCTCCACGAATTTCTCGGGTTTCATGAAGCCCTTTCCCCACTTGTCGTCCCATTGCGCGCTCGGCATCGCGGCGAGTGTCTGCTGCAGAGTCTTCTTCGCAATGACAAGCTTGCGCACACGGTCCCGAATGGCCGTGAGCATTTCCCCGTAGGCTTTCAACTCCGCTCTGTTGGACAGAGGTCCGTGTCCCGGTATGACGCGCGTGTTGTCGTTGATCATCGCCGCGACTCGATCCACGGCGGTGATCATCCCCTGCACCGAGCCGCCGCTCGAGAGATCGATAAATGGGTACGAGCCGTTGAAATAGACATCGCCCATGTGGATGACGTTCGACTTCCTGAACCATACGACCGCATCGCCATCAGTGTGGGCGGGATCAACGTGGAAGGCGTGGATCTCGTCGTCGTTCAGGTGAAAGGTTACTGTCTCCGTGAAGGTAACCACGGGCAAGCCTCCCTTTGGCGATGGCGGCACGGTATCGCCCAATGCCTTTACGAATTGCTCGACGCTCATCCGCTTGCGGACGTTGTCGTGCGCGACGATGAGCGCCCCGGCCTTCCCCATATTCTCGTTTCCACCGGTGTGATCACCGTGCCAGTGCGTGTTGAGAACGAATCGTACGGAGCGTTTGTCAATCGAATCGAGTGCCGCGAGGATCTTTGAAGTCAAGGGCGCGAATTGATCGTCGACGAGAAAAGTGCCGTCCTCGCCAATTGAAACTCCGATGTTTCCGCCAGCTCCAACCAGCATGAGCATGCTCTCGGTAAGGCGGATCAGGTTGATCGGCGCATTGGAAACATCCGGCTGCTGGGCGCGCACCGCGGCGGCGGGGAATGCTACGACGGCGAACCCGGTCAAGGCGAATCGCGAAAGTCCTTTGAAGGGCATGAGTGCTCCGGAGGATGTGGCAATACGAGAGCATTGAATGTCCGTCTCGCGATACACTTTCGTCAACAGGGCGGCTTAGAATCAGCTACTCCGTGTTGCCTCAGCGTCACGATCAATCATGCCTCACGCTCCGTAGCTCGGGGCACAACTCGACCAGCCGCTTATGCGGCTGCTCGGTAGGCGGACCAGCGTAACGTCAGGCGGAGGGCGCGGAGAAATCCGCGCTCAAGTCTTTTTTGCCTTTACCACCAGCACTACTCCAGCTACGAGCGCCAACACTCCCACGACAGGCGGAATCGGAATGGTTTCCTTGCGCTCCGCCGTCACCCCGATTGGGCCGAGCTTCACAGTCTCGCGACTCCTGGTGTAGGTGATCCCCTGGTAGGCCAGACCGATAGCGCCGAGAACGATCAGAACGATGCCGAGTATCCTCATGTACCACCTCCGAAGCCGCCCGTGGTTTGGATCCACAAGATAAACGCAAACTGCACTGCGCGCGCTCCCGCTCATCGAGGCGTTACTGACTTCGGCCGGTGCCGCGCCGCCTTTCCTTCGTTCCCCACCCGATCAACCGCGGAGACGGTTACCAGCTCGGGCACGGCAGCGGAATCGTCTCGCGTCAACGTGTGCAGCCTCTGCCATCCGGGCAACACCGCTGTCGACCAGACACCAGCCGTTCGAGCGCGCACGACCCAGAGCCAGACCCTTTCCTTCGCCAAAGGTGTCATGGTTACCACAACGCCGCCAGCGATCGTATCCCGTCGCACCACGATCGTTGGCGCACGGGGAGGAACCCTGTGGAGCCACGGTGACGCGGGCACCAGCGCCATCACCGCATAAGGTCCCGTGAGGAGCGAATCCGATATTCCGCCGAGGTTTCGCAAAAGCGCCCGTACGCTGAAATGCACATGCCCGTCCGACCCTGGTTGCGCGCGCGTCCGCCGAATTTGTTCCATGATCTCCCCTGCCTCCCACCGGCGCTCCAGGTCCTCAGTAGCGATACGGCTGGTGAAGAGTCCTGGCCAGATGTGCCGCTTCTTCAGGTTCTCTGTCACCCACCACTCGAGCAGAACCGGATAGCTCTGGTCTGGGGAATCTACCTCCCAGTAGAGCTGCGGCGTGAAGTAGTCGAGCCACCCTTCGCGCAGCCACTTGCGCGAGTCCGCGTAGATCTCATCGTACGCATCGAAGCCGCGAATTTGGGGGGGGTACCCAGGCCGCCATATACCAAAGGGAGAAATGCCGAATTTTACCCACGGCTTTACACGCTTGATGCCTAAATGCACCGCACGCACGAAGAAATCCACATTGCGCCTTCTCCAGTCGTGCCTGCCGAGCGCTCCTTGCGTCTTTCGATAGCTTGCGTAGCTGCTGTCGTCGGGAAATTCTATCAGCGCCCCGGCCGAATCGCGCTCCCGGTAGGGATAGAAGTAGTCGTCGATGTGCACGCCGTCGATGTCGTACCGGCGCACCACATCAAGCACCACCCGCAGCGAATGCGCGCGCACGGCGGGCTCTCCCGGATCAAGCCACAGCGAGTGGCCATATTCACGCACAATTCCTGGACGGGCGAGCTTCAGGTGGTTTGTCGAGAAGTCTGTGCCGCCGGACGCATGGTGCGCGCGAAAGGGGTTGAACCACGCGTGCAGCTCGAGACCGCGTTTGTGTGCTTCCTCGACAGCGAATGTGAGAGGATCGTAAAGCGGCTCCGGCGCGCGTCCCATTTCCCCTGTCAAGTACTCCGACCACGGCTCGTGCGGTGAGCTGTACAACGCATCGCTAGCCGGACGCACCTGCAGGATCACGGCGTTCATCCTGAGGACCACCGCGCGATCGAGGATCGCTATCAGTTCGCGCTGCTGCTCCCAAACCGAGAGGCCCGGTCGCGACGGCCAATCGATGTTTGCGACGCTCGCGATCCACGCCGCGCGGAACTCGCGTTGCACAGGGGGCGGCACATCGGTTACAGGTTCCCTCAGTGGTTGAGTCTGCGCTCCGGCCGCGGATATCGCGAAGCAGCATAGAACAAGAGCGTCCCTCGATGAATGGCATGCTGTAGTACAACACACCCTCCGCTTCGCCCGATTTGTACACCGGAACGATGTACGGATACGCCAGTCGGGACGCGCTGTCGATCTCTCGCAGAAGCTCTTGACGACGGAGTTCAACTCCGGATGCAACGCTGCACCAGCGCGGCACTCGCTTCGGCGAGGCGGTCCATCTCTGGGGAGTGGGAGTTGAGATCGGACCCGCACGCTATGCGATTTCCGCGTGGGCTGATTCCCTTTCCGTCCTGGTAACGGCACGGCGAGCGGCGAGCGGGGCCTCTTCCTCGGCTGCTTCCAGCACCGGATCTTCCGTGTCCCACAGGACAACGCCACGCACTGTAGCGCCAGCCTCGCGTGCCTCAGTGGCCAGACGCTGCAGCACCTGCATGTAGGTGCGCGATACGCGAACGCAAATAATAACCTCTCCAATCGACGCCGAGACTGCCGCCACGGTACCGCGTCTGGAAGCGGGCGCGCTAACGATGACGGTGTCGTAGTGCCGGCCGAGATGCGCCAGTTCCTCTGCCAGAGCCTCCGCTGCGCTGCCGAGAACGGCCGTGGCGCGTGAGCTGCCAGCGGTGAGCACGGCCAGCCCGTAGTCGCGTCCCACAACCGCCGAAACCGTGGCGCTGGTCCACTCAGTCCGGCGCGCCAGCACATCGCCCAGTCCGGGGGTCGAGCGAACCCGCATGACACTCGAGACGGATCGCGTATCGAAATCGGTGTCGGCGAGAATTGCCGTGCGCGATGCATGAATTGCCGCGGTAGCCAAATTGGCCGCGACCGTGGCTACGGTTCCCGCAGCATCCCCAATGACCGCCATGCGTGGGAGATTCGATACGGAATCCGCGAGTTGAGCGTACAGTTGTCTGTATACAGGCGTAGGCAAGTCAATCAGTGGCGGCACCAGATGATCAGACTTCCTTCGCTTCCGTTCCGCCACTTCCACTCTCGGATAGATCCGTGCGATCACCGGCGCGCGGGCAAAAGATTCCGCTTCGCTCGCATCGCTGATTCGCGGGCGTCGAATCTCGCCTGTCAGAGCGATCAGGAAGCCAAGCGCCAACCCAAGCACAAGCGACGCCGCGAGCATCGCGATTGGAGACGCGGCTGCGGAGGCGAGTTTACGCGCGCGCGCATCCCTGCGTGATATCGAGTCGTTGCGCATGCGCGCAGCCGCGAGCAGTCGGCGCGATTCGGTCAGCTCCGCCATCGCCGCAGCTCGAGCTGCGATGAATGGCATGGTGTCGGTTCGCGCAAGCCGCGCCGTATCCGCCGCTACGGGCTTCGGTGTGAGCGTCGATATCTGGCGCCAAATCTGTGAACGCTTGGCTTCCGCCTCCGCCTTGATTGCGCGCCCAATGTCGGCAGCGCGAGCCGTTAGCGAAACAAAGATCGGATCAACCCCGCCAATTGCCCCGAACTCCGCCCTGCTTCGCTCAACTTCGGTGAGGGAGTCGAGCAGCGCGCGTACGCCGGGCACATCGAGCATCTCATTCGCTTCACCGAGTGCGCGGTAAGACGCCGGCAAGGGTGCGCTTTCGACACGACGCAGGAGTCGCGAGATAGCCGCGACGTCTGCCACGAGAGAATCTCTGCGAGCGCGCGAAACCGGGGAGAGCGTGTCTGGCGGCGATATTGCGATGGCCGGAGGCTTGACGGCGCGTTCCTCGGCGAGGGCTGCTTCCGCGCCGCGCAGCCGCAGGTTCGATCGCTCCACGGCGGCCACGAGCGTCGAAGTGTCCGAGCGGACATTCGTTTGTGCGCGTATTACCCGTGTCACGCGGCGCGCGCCGCGTGGGACAAGAACCATGGTTACCCGAACGGCGACGAACGCAGCTCCCGAGAAAACCCCGACCAGAAGAGTGCGTCGCGCTACGTTCCTCGCCCGCCTCGAAATCCAGCTAGCGCGGTGCTGAGCACGCGGTACTCCAGCCGGAGTTTCCGGACGGCGGACTCGAAGAGGGGCCGTCGCTGAGTTCATTTAGCAACGATTGAGGTGCCGGGTGCCGGTGCCGGGCTGAATCGGTCTGGTTGAAGTACACCTGACACCGCGCCGTTAACCTAACACCAGGCACCAGGCAACCGGCACCTCGATCGTTACGCACCTGAGATCAGCGGCTACCTCGGAAACGTGCCGCCTGACCTCGGAAAAGTAGTTGGGAACCTGTCGTTGACGAACACGGGACGGCGGCGATCGTGGAGCTCACATTTGTCGCGGCCCACGCCACCACCACGAATCACTACCCCGATTGCGCCACCAATACCGTCCCCACTACCGTCCTCATCGGTTCCGGCCTGATTCCCGCCCGGGTAGACCACCGGCATTGGTTGAGGCCGCGGCGACGGCCGCGAATCAACGGACACGGCTTCACCCTCTGCGATGGTTGGTACGGGCACTGGCAGAGTTGACGGCGACGGCTCCGCCACTTCTACATCAGGTTGCGGCGAGGGAGCAGCGCGCGCGCGTGCCCGCCTGGTGGGCACTTTCGCGCGAACATGTGCGCCAGCGCCGCCAAGCTCGATGGACGACACTACCTGTGATCCGCCGGCGCTCTGCTCCGATGCCAGCTCCAGACTCTCGACCGAGGCGAGCGCGAGGTCCTTGCTGAGCTCGGCGTCGGTTGCCCTTTCTCCGCCACCGCACGCCAGCGCATACAGCGCCACCAGTGGCGCCCCTAACTGCACGATCCTGCGCATAGCTACTCCATTCCGCGTGGGGCCCACTCTAACTTGTGATGTGTCGGGCCCCTTATGTGCGGCATATCACACGAGTT
>JBPCJT010000023.1:0-21759 GCA_051005015.1 Gemmatimonadaceae bacterium
AGCAATCACAGTTGGAGTGTCCGCCGGAAACAGCCCGTTAGGAGCCAATTCATGCGGTTAACTCAGTGCGCCCTGAAGGCTTCGAACCTTCAACCTAGTGATTAAGAGTCACTTGCTCTGCCAGTTGAGCTAAGGGCGCCAACTCCCTCCAACGCGCCAGGGAGGACTCGAACCTCCGACCCACAGCTTAGAAGGCTGTTGCTCTATCCACCTGAGCTACTGGCGCTTCCTCTCGCAGGCCGAACCCTTCTCCCATGACCACTAAAACCAGGTTGCCTCGACCCTGAGCCAGCCCCGTCGTCGGGCAAGAGGACGCAACTTAGTCGGTACCATATGCACAGTCAACGGAGCTGCCCACCCCCGCAGCAATGACGACAGCAGCAAGTATGCGTGAAATCGGGGCGACCAGATTTGAACTGGTGACCTCCTGCTCCCAAGGCAGGCGCGCTAACCGGGCTGCGCTACGCCCCGTGCCCGGTCAAAGCTAGCCATCACCCACAAGGGGGTCAACGAGCAAAGCACCCAGAAGCGTACGAAACGCGCGAGCGCGGTGAATCACTTTCTCCTTCACCGGGCCATCCACTTCACCGAATGTCATACCGAGGTCGTCCGACTCGAACAATGGATCGTAACCAAAGCCCAGGGTCCCACGAGGTTCCAGCAGTATTTGTCCGAGCGATTCCCCTCTTGCCACGCGGTCTCCGGAGCCGTCCGCCCAGGCAACCGCGCACACGAAACGCGCGCGGCGATCACCGCTGGCACCCAGTGCTGACAGCAGCTTTGCGTTGTTGGCTTCGTCCAGAGCCTTGCCCGAGAGATCTGTCCGACCGCTCCAGCGCTTGCTTCGTACGCCGGGTTCCCCACCCAGAGCCGGAACCTCCAGCCCTGAATCGTCGGCCACTGCCGTCATTCCGCTGAGCCGAAAAAAATAGCGCGCCTTGGCAATGGCATTGTCCTCGAACGTACTGAAAGACTCCAGAGCGCCTTCAGCGAACTGCTCGTGCAGACCCGCCTCTGCAAGGTCTCGTACAAGAATGCCGGCCTTCGCAAAGAGCGGACGAAGCTCTCGAAGCTTGCCCACGTTTCTCGTAGCGAGCAGGACCTCCGACCTCATCCGCTCAGAGCTGCCATCCGAATGCGGTCCAGTTCCGCGATGGCGCAAGACGCCAGGTCGAGCAGATGGTTGAGCGCGTCGCGATCGAAGGTTCCGTGCTCTCCAGTACCTTGAACTTCGACAAAACGCCCCTCGCTCGTGCAGACGACGTTCATGTCGACTGCGGCGCGCACGTCTTCGCCGTAGTCCAGATCGACTCTGGGTTCGGTGCCCACGATCCCGATGCTGACTGCGGCCACCCGGCGCCTGACTGGCGACGACGCGATCTTTTTTTCACGTACCATCCAGTCAAACGCGTCTATCACGGCAATGCATGCGCCCGTGATGGAAGCCGTGCGCGTGCCTCCGTCGGCCTGCAGCACATCGCAGTCGATCCTGATGGTGTGCTCGCCGAAGTGGAAATCGTCCAGCATCGCGCGGATGCTGCGGCCGATGAGTCGCTGGATTTCCTGTGTTCGTCCGCCAATTTGTTGCCGTTCGCGCGTCGTGCGTGTATGCGTCGCACGTGGAAGCATGGAATACTCCGCCGTCAGCCAGCCCTCGCCCCGGCCTTTCCGCCAATTGGGGACGCCAGTCTCGACGGAGGCCGTGCAGAGCACTCGCGTGGACCCAAATGAAATCAGACAACTCCCTTCAGCGTAGGGAGCCGCGCCGCGCTCCAGCTTCACGGGCCGGAGGGATTCGGCGGTTCGTCCTGCGCGAATGGCGGGCTCAGTCGCTGCCACGCATCCTCTCGATAATGGAGGTGGTGGACTGGCGGGGAGTGAGCGGAATGACCACCACTTCCCCACCCCAACTCTCAACGTCCTGCCGGCCTACGATAGTCTCCAGCGAGTAATCTCCTCCCTTGGCCAGCACGTCAGGCCTGAGGGCCCGAATGAGCGCGAGCGGTGTGTCTTCATCGAAGATAGCGACAGCATCGACCGCTTCGAGCGACGCGAGAACATATGCGCGGTCCCGCTCACCTCGCACGGGGCGCGCAGGTCCCTTCAAGCGCGAAACCGAAGCATCGCTGTTGACTCCCACGACTAGCGCATCACCCAGTGCGCGTGCGCACGATATCACGTCGACGTGGCCAGTGTGCAGCAGATCGAAGACCCCATTGGTAAAAACTACGCGGCCACGAATGGCACCCCTCCATATGCGCGCGGCGTCCCACGACATCACTTTTCCCCTGGGATGACGGACGTTCAAAACGTCCTCTCAACGTGCGGCGTAAAGGAAATCCGCCTGACGAAGAGAGGCAACTCCACGGTTTCCACATAAGCGGCGGAGATCGAGATCCCGACGCGGGTGCGCCGCACCTGGACGCGCCGTGCGCCGTCCGGCAAACCCAGGGAATCTGCTTTGGCTCGAAGCGCGGAAGTGATCTGAGGGTTTGTGCGCTGCAGCGCGAATCGAACTTCCTGACGCATGGCATCCTCGAACTTATAGGAGCGCCAGTACGCCTCCCCCACGTTGAAGCCGAAATAAGCCATGGCTACCATGAGCAGAAGCCCGAAGAGACAGCCGAGGTTGGTCGCGCCCCGGCGAAAGCTCATCACCATTGCGACTGGGCTCCCGCAATGACATCGCTGACGATTTTCTCAACGGCCTGACGCCTCCCATCAACCTCGGAGCGCTCCTCATACTCGCCGTCCGCGCTGAGAGCTTTGCGAGACCATAACGCCCGACCGGAACCCTGCTCGATGATCTCTATGTCCACCACGATCTGCAGCCTGCGCCGCGCCGTGTTGGCTCGTGCCGGGTCTGCGCTATACCCGATCGGTATGTCGACGTCATATCGAAGTATGCGTCCGCGAACAATGGCATCCGCCCTTGACTCGGGAGCACTGCGCAAGCCGAGCCTGCTTTCAATCTCGCGCCGCATTCTGTCGAGAAGCTCGCGCTGCAGGGTCGTGGCGGGCGTCTCGTTGTCGAATGGAAGAATCGCGATTGTCCTGATGTTGGAGGGCAATCCGCCGCCCGCGAATCCGTATGGGAAGCACGCCGCGGCGGCCACCGCGATGAGAAAGAGCGAGCGGCATCTAGCGAAAAATGGTAGCATCGAACTCCGCGGTAGTGTCCGTCCGGATCACAGTGATACCGAGAGTCCGGCGCGCTACCGGCTGCTGGTATCGTGATCCGCCCGTGCTGTCGCGCACCACCCACTCCCTGAGGCGATCGTCGTCAATCCGTTCCAGCCGGCGCAGCTCACCCCGCGCAAAAGCGGAACGCCAAATGGGATCACGCCCAATGTCGGCACGCAGGGTCTCGCCGTCCAGACGGACGAGTGTATCCGCCGCCGGAGGAACTCTAAGTCTACCGAGTGTTGCCCACAACAGGGGAGGCGGAGGTAGGAATCGCGCCATGAGGTTCATTCCCGGAATGCGCACTTTATCGCCGATCAGGATCGCGCGCCCGCCACCGAGTCCACCGTCAAGAAAGAAGTCAATCCGTGCGCTGTCAGGCGCGGCGATGCGCGCCACCCCGTCACCGCGCATCCGCACATCGGGGTCCGAATATGTCCAGCGAAAGGTGACGCTGCGGTGACCAGCGGGCAGGTCGGTGTCGGGAATCCGGACCTTCGAAGGCGCGCCTGCCAGGGGCGGCGCGTGAGGAGCTCTGGCGCATCCAAGCGCGAAAATGACCGCGAGGGCATGCAAAAGCGTGGCGCGCACTAGTAGTTGTACCCGATGAAGAAGTCGACGAATCGGCGGCGGTAAAACTCCCGAACGTCCCGGTTGGCATCGTCTCCGTTGAATGAAAAGCGGCGCCCCACATCCAGACGTAGCACAATTCCGGGGATGAGCGCCATGCGGAAGCCCACTCCAGCGGAGCCCGGTACGCGACGGTCGTCGAAATCCTTGTAAAACGCCTGGCCCGCATCGGCGAAGAAAGCACCCTGAAGCTGCGGAAAGCGCACAACTCCGAACGGAAAGCCGAACGCCACGAAATTGGCGATGGGGAATCGCCACTCCGTGTTGGCGAGCCAGGCGCGTGTACCGGCGATGGAGTAGCGGGGATACCCGCGCAGCATCCACGATCCGGCGAGCTGCACGGCGCGAGGCCGGGTTCCTTCGGAAACATAGCCGAATAGCCGGAGCGCAACGGCACCCTGCTGGGAAGTGCGTATGTATTTTCTTACGTCGCCCGTGCCAGTCCAGTTCTCGAACACTCCATGTGAAAGATCGCTCACTACGCCGCCCGTGAGGTTCCAGCGCATTCCGTCGATGGGACCGGTGTTCAGCCAGAGAGAATTGTCGCCCACCACGCTGAGAAAGTTGCCTGTCAGGATGCCGGTGCGCTGACGCGGTCCGCGCACCAGCGTATTGGCAAAGTCATCGCGATCGGATCGCTCTACACTCACCTGTCCTTCGACGCGGGTAAAACGCGACAGAGGGTATCGGATCGCCGCATACGCGCCGATGCTGGTTTCCCTGTAGAGTTCGAAGTCTCTGATCCCGCTCTCGTAGAATGTGCCGGCTATGCGAAAGACTCCCGCGCCCCAGTTCACGCGCTGCGACTGATTCAGGTAGAAAATATTGGCGTTGATATTACTGAGAAAATCGCCCGCTCCTCCAGCAGACTGAAACGACGCGAGGCTGACCGCGATCAGGTGGTCGCCCAGCAGGTCGCTTATGACAATCTCGCCGCCTTGCACGTTTCCGACGCCTGGAGCGCTCGATGAGCCCCCCGCCGCGAAATCGAGTGTGTAATCGGGACGATACCGGCGCGACTCCGCGCTGGCGGCACGTAGATCATCGAGCTCGCGCCATCTCCACCGTGACGAAGAGTCGGCCACCGCGAGCGTGAACTTGAGCGGCGCAGCCTGGCTGTCGGGCTGCAGTGTATAGAGCGACCAGCTCAGCTTGCTGAATGCCGTGATTGCGATCCGGTCATCGCCCGGCATGGGCGCGGGATCGAAGGCACCGCCGTCCAACTCGGTCACACGCCGGCCGTCACCGAGCGTATCTACTTCGTAAAGATTGAACGTGCCGTCCCGGTCACTCGAGAAGAGGATCCGGCCCCGTTCCGAATCCCACCGCGGCGCCTCGTCGCGCCACCGTCCCGAAGTCAGAGGAGTGACAACGCTCCTGCCAGTGTCGATGAGATAAATATTGGCGGCGCCATTGTCCCCGCCTGCGGCGCGATCGGAAGAAAACGCGATTGAATGTCCTTTGGCTATCCAGGTCGGATCCAGGTCCTCGTAAAGGTCGTTGGTAAGTCTCGCCAACTGACCGGATGCGATATCGAGCAGATACAGGTCGGAAACGCCGCCCAGGCTCAGTCCGCTGAACACAACCCTGCTTCCATCGGGGGACCAGGCGGGGCTGAGCACGGACACCAGGGAGTCGAATTGATACCGCCCGACGACGCGATCCATGGCAATGTCCCAGAATACGAGTGCATCGCGATCACCAAACTTGCTCCCGAAGATAAGCACGCCGTCCCGCGCATCGATGCGGGAGAAAAACTCGTGGAAGGATTCGAATTCCTGGCTGCGCTCGCCGGCGACGACCACGCGTGCCTTGCCATGTCCGCTCAGGGGAACGCGATAAATATTGGTATAGCCGCTACGCGGCGAGAGGTATGCGATCTCCGTCGCTGTATCGCCACGCTGCACCGCCACCGGTTTCAGCGCGAGGTCCGCGAGCTTGCGCGCGGCCACGCCGACTGGCGTGCGCCCCGCCACCGCCGGGTAGAAACGCTGTCTGAGGGCAAAGTGCCACTCCTCCGTGAGGCGCTCCGCATTTCTTCCATACACACCGAGCAGCGCGTCGTCGAAGGAGGAGTACTTCCACAGGGTTCGATACAAGAGATTGATGCGCCACTCTCCATATCTATCCGCGAGAAAATGGTGCAGGTCCCCCCCGACCGGATAGGCGATCGGGCTGTATGTCGCGTTGAGCTGGCCGATTGTGGGCAGGTTGGCGTTAAGCGTCAGATCGCGCACGACCATGTTGTCGCGGGAATCCTGTGGAGACGACAGATATTCCGCGAGCCCTTCGGTCCACCACAGCGGAATACCTGGCCGGCGTGCTCGGGGATACAGGGAAAACGATCGCTCCGCCATGGATAACTGAAAGACATGAACCATCTCGTGACGCAGGGTGTGCCGAAATTCGGAATAGCTTCCCCGAAAGGGCATTGTCACGCGCTGCTTGAGGTAATCGGTCACGCCAAGAATTCCCTCGGGCGGTACAAATGGGAGCACGTTGGTCTGCTCGAAATCGGCGTGCGACGCATATACTATCAGGGGTATGCGACGCTCCATGTGATGATTGAGCCGCACCTCGAGCGAATCGTAGGTGTCTTCCGCGTAGCTCAGCGCTACCCTGGCGATCGCCTCTTCGGCGGGATAGTAGTAAACATCGACGTGCACTCCCTTCAACACGTGCCAGTCGAAGTCATGATACTGAATCTTGTTTTTTCCAAAGGCGCCAAACTGGGCCTCCGCGCGCCAGCCTGGAAGCGCTGCGGCGAGAACCACAAGAATTCGAAGGAGTTGCGCTAGCGTCGTCATCGGATCTGAACCCGCAGAATACGATCGCCCTGCACCAGGGCATCGAGCACCTCGAATCCATCGAGGATGCGACCGAAAACCGTGTAACCGCCGTCGAGGTGCGGTTGCGGGGAATGCGTGATGAAATATTGGCTGCCGCCAGTATCGGGCCCTGACAACGCCATGCCAACCGCCCCGCGGCCGTACCGACGCCGGTTCAGCTCATCCCGTATCGCATACCCCGGACCTCCGTTTCCGTCCCCGCGCGGATCTCCGTCCTGCGCCACGAAGTTCGGCACCACTCGATGAAAGCGAACGTCACGGTAGTACCCGGCCCGAGCGAGCGACACAAAATTATCCACCGTGAGCGGTGCATCGATTGCGAACAGCTCGAGAGTCATATCACCGCGTTCCGTCTGAATAGTGGCGCGTAGCGCGCGGCCCGCGAGCGCAGGAACTATCACCGAGCGAACCTTCCGCTCATACCAATCCAGGGGCCGCACGGGTGGCGGAGCTGCAACCCATGCGGAAAAGATCGACGATTCCAAGGCCTCCGCTCGCACAAGCGGATCTTCGGACGGCGCAAGCGCTCGCACCACTGCGCGCAGGGAATCCGGGAATCCGGCGCTATCGTGCTTCCATGCGGCGGACACATATCGAACGGCGGCGATTCGGGCGTCGTTCAGGGAATCGGCGAGGGAAAGCCGGTAGCTGGCGAGTATCGCTGGCGTCTCAGCGGCCGACGCGCGTGATGCGAGTGCCTGCAGAACCGTCGCGCGAACAAAGAAATCCGGATCCATGAGTGCCGGAACCAGGATCTGAGTTCTCCAGGCAAATCTGCTCGAATCCGCGTATGGAGCGAACGCGCCATACGCGGCAACCCTGACACGCCCATCGGCATCCCGCAGGTACGGCAGCGCCATCTCCAGAAGCGCTGCCGAGGAGCGAGCCCCACCGCCAGCCTCCGCTGCAGCCGCCCGATATCGCCAATCCGGATGGCTGGCCCAACTACTGTCAGCGCCTCGAACGAGCGCCGGAAGCTCCACCCCCGCGCGGACAGCCGATGCGAGCAGGCTGCCCCTGTACATGAACCCGGTGTCTGCATTCCATGCGCTCACCCAGACCGCACGTTGCGCCGGCAACACCCCGCCGAGAGCCTGTGCCGCGGCAATTCGCACGTTGGCATCGGGATCAACTGTAAGAGCAACCAGCGCGGTGGTGGCGGCGCCCCCGTAGGTAGCCAGGGACCTGGCGGCGTTTATTCGGACGTGAGCATTGCTGTCTCGAGCCAGCGTGTCGAGCGCACCGAGTGCTGCGGCCGACAGAGAGTCCCCCGCAGCTGTACGAGCCAGCGTCCGCGCCGCCAGAGCACGTACTGGCGCGCTCCTATCTCCTAACATTCCGAGCATGGCACGTACGCCCGACGGCGCGAGAGTTCGGCCCACCGGATAGGCTGCGCTCCAGCGAAGCTCGGCATTCGAGTGGGTGAGAAAGGGTGATACGCTAGCAAGGGGAATGGGTCTCAGCTTCGCTGTCGCGAGAAGGAGCGAAGCGAGCACAGGCTCCGGCAGCGCCGCCTTGTCCAGCGCAGCCATTATTCCGGGGAGCGATGGCCCGCCGATTTGCCCGAGCGCCCACGCCGATTCAACGGCCACGGCCTGGGGACCGGTGAGTGCTTCGACCAGCGCCGACACCGACGTGGTGTCGCGAAGCAATCCAAGGCCGTACGCGGCATTCGCGGCCACGACACTGTCAGCGTCCGCAAGGAGCGACCGGGCAAGGTGGTTAACCGCTCGTCCGCGTACCTGGCCGATCGCGAGAGCAGCCGCAGCGCGCACACTCGGCGCAGTCCCATTCAACGCCTCGCGCACGAGCATCGTGTCCATGGTGCGAGCGTCCGTCATCCGCAGCAGGCGGGCATACAGGACAATGTCCGAGTTCCCAAGAACCTTGCTGTCGGACGCTGTCTGTAGCCGGGCGCACGCGCCGGCGAGGAACGCCGCGCCAAAAACGATGGTTGTTCGGCTACTCCGCCAAACCCGTCGCGAGCGCTTCCCGCACATCACGCGGGATGCTGACAACAGCTCCACCCGCATCGATCGAAATGAGTTTTGTGTGCGCCGAGGCCAGGCGCCCGCCCGTTTCGGCATTTGAAATGACATACGCAAACGTAATTGTCCGCGAGCCCACGGACTCAAGGGTTGTCTCCACGCGAATGAGATCGTCATATCGCGCAGCCGCATGGTACCGCACGGAGCATTCCGCGACCGCAAGTGTGGACCCGTTGCTCTCCAGATCGCGGTAGCGCTTTCCAAGAGCCCGAAGGAATTCCGTCCGGCCGATTTCGCACCATACCAGATAATTGGCGTGATACACCACACGCATCTGGTCCGTCTCACTGTAGCGGACGCGGAGCTCCACCGTACTGGCGCGGTCGCTCACCCGGTGAGGAGATTCATCGCACGGGCCCGGTCGCGCGCGCTCGGAGTTAGTATCGCATCTGGTGGGATCTGTTGACCGCCGCGCGCAATGGCGAGCACATCGCGCTCGGTGATGAGTGGGCGGCGTCGTTCCGATGAGCGGTGCCAGGCGAGAATTGACGCGCGATCCCCCGTTCGCACTCCGGCGGCGAGCGCCTCATCCGCGTCCAGATGAAGCTCTGTTGCGTGCCCTGCTCCGGAACGCACCAGCACACCGTGAAACGTCGATGCGCGCGAGCCAGCTCCGCACCGAACATCGAGCTGATCGCCGTTGTGAAGCCCCCAGTGTTTCGCGTCTTCGAGCGAGAGGTGGAGATGCCGCGCAGCGATGATCACCCCGCGCTCCAGCACTACCTGCCCCGCCGGTCCCACCAACGTGACTCCGCCCGCGGAACCGCTCAAGGATCCGCTTGCCTTCACAGGCGGAGTGACTCCCAAGGTTCGCGAATCGGATAGTGCCAGCTCCAGCTGCGTCTCTCCGCGAACCGGTCCGACGATGCGCAATCGTTCGATCCGACCCTTTGGACCGGTGACGGCAACCATCTCCCTTGCGGCGAACTGTCCGGGCTGCGCAAGGGCTCGCTCCTCGGTCAGCGTCGTGCCACCGAAAAGCGTCTGGAGGTGTGCCGGAGACAAATGCACGTGCCGATTGGAGACGCCAACCGGGACTTCTATGGCAACCGCTCCCTTGGGGCGGTCGCGCCACGCACGGAGGGAGCGTCCGGCCGTCGAATGTGGGGGGCGAAGATCCTGACCGGCGGCTGCGGCCCGGGTCGCTCGCGTCAGCTCCGCAACCGAGGCGCGGGTCCGCGGCTCGGCTTTGGGGGAGCCTCCCGGCGCAACGTCGGAAAGGCCTTGCGCGGATGCTGCCCAAACCGGCAGCTCGCCTTCACGCGATCCGAGATTCGGTCGCACGGGCACGGGAAGCCACGTACCCGAGGCCTCAGCAGGCGAACGCTCACGCTCGCGAAGCAGCGCCTCGGCGATGATCGCAGCGAGCCGGTCGAGCTCCTGCTCAGTCACTTGCCGCGATTCCGGAAGTCGTGCAGGAATTCATCGACGATACGCTGCACGTCCACCGCAGCCAATACCGCCGCGTCACGCCCATGGGTGGAAAGGGTGGAAGGAACGTTGTGGCGCGCCGGCGTGACTGTTCCCGCCGCGCCCCCAGCGACCTTCGACCGTAATGGATCGTTATACGGCCGAATCTCCATTCCCATTCTCTTGATATTGATGAGGTGGAGCGGTGTGATGTTGTCGGACGTGCTGCTGCCGCCCCACGCACCGGGGCCGAGCGTCATCGCCGGCGCGAAGCCAGTGGTATAACCGACCGCACCCACCGCCACATTGCTGTTGACGACAATCCTGAATGCGGGCTTCTCCAGGAAGAATTGCTCGATCACGTGATCATCCTGACTATGGATACCGAGGGAGTGACCGACTCCCCCGTACCGGAGCAGCTCGATGGCGCGCTGGCAGCAGCGTTCCCAACCATCCTCCACGTAGAAACCGAGTACAGGACACAGCTTCTCGCGGCTCAGCGGCTCCTCGCGCCCCACTTTCTGAAGATCGACTATAAGCAGCTTCACGCCTGGCGCCACATGGAAGCCGGCCATTTTCGCGATCGCTTGCGGCTGCTTTCCCACTACATCAGGGTTGATTCCCTTTCCGCTGGCCGGAATCATCACTCGTTCGAGCGCTCTTTTTTCCTCCGCTGAACAGAAGTGGGCGCGTTCCCGCCGAAAAGAATCACGCACCGCTTTCTCGACCGGGGCATCGCAGATGCAGGAGTTCTCGGCGGAGCATAACACGCCGGCGTCGAAGGTCTTGCCATCCACTACGTCAGCGACTGCCTTATCGATCTTTGCAGTGCGCTCGATGATGGCGGGAACGTTGCCCGGACCCACACCGTAGGCCGGCTTGCCCGAACTGTACGCGCTTCGCACCATGTCGCTTCCGCCGGTAGCGAGTATTACCGCGGTCTGCTTGTGCCGCATTAGCGCATGCGTACCATCGATGGTCGGCTCGCTCATGCAGTTGACGAGCCCCGCCGGTGCACCAGCGCTCACCGCCGCTGCCTCCAGTACGCGCGCGGTTTCAACCGTGCAGCCCCTGGCGCGCGGATGTGGCGACATGACGATCGCATTGCGTGCCTTGATCGAGATGAGCGACTTGTAGATCGCCGTCGAAGTAGGATTCGTCGTTGGAATTATCGCGGCGACCACGCCCATCGGAACCGCAAGCTCCTTTACCTTGCGCTGAGAGTCTTCCCGCAGAATTCCGACAGTTTGAAGCGGGAGGATGTAGTCGAGCAGAATCTCAGAGGCGAATTTGTTCTTGATTATTTTGTGCTCGTAGACGCCCATGCCGGTTTCGTCTACAGCCAGCCTGGCTAACCGAGAGGCACTACCGGACGCAGCTTTGGCCGCGGCGCGCACGATGCGGTCGACGACCTCCTGCGATGCGCGGGCGAACGCTGCCTGCGCTGCAGCAGCGCGAGCGACCAGATCGCGTGCTTCCTGAATGCTGCGGAGATCGGCGTCCACGGGGAGCCGCTACTCGTTGAGCGACCGGAACGCCCTGAGTAGCTCCTCGCGGCCGGCGCGCGCGATGTCACGCCCCTTGATTGGAAAGGCCGGAATGCGGCGCGCTCTGGCTCGCAACTCCACAACGCGCGCGCTCTCCAACCGCTCTCCGTGGGTTTGATCTTTGCCGGGGGCAGCTCCCGCTGGCGCGGCCGGGGAGTCGTCGTCTCCCTCGATTGCATCGAGTTGCGGATGCGGCCGGGGGATCACGTGGGAAGACACGAGTTGTCCCACTCGTCCGGCGGCCGCCGCGCCCGCGTCCACGGCAGACTTCACAGCCGCGACATCGCCACTGAACATCACGGTGACCAATCCCGCATCGGCGCGCTCGCTGCCCAGCAAGCGCACGTTCGCGGCCTTGCAGCCTGCGTCAGCCGCTTCGATGGCGCCAATCAGCCCCCGGGTTTCGACGAGCCCGAGTGCACGATCGCTCCAGCTCATGTTTTTATTACTCCGGGCCGCCGCCCGCAGGCAGGATGATGTCAAGGTCGCTGTGCGGACGCGGAATCACGTGCACGGAGACGAGCTCACCCACGCGCTCCGCGGCTGCCGCTCCCGCATCGGTCGCGGCCTTTACCGCTCCGACGTCCCCACGCACCATGACCGTGACGTATCCGCCACCCACCTTTTCCTTCCCCACAAGCCGGACATTCGCCGCTTTTACCATGGCGTCGGCAGCCTCGATGGCGCCAACCAAACCCTTCGTCTCAATCATCCCTAGAGCATTCTGGGGCATGCCTCCTCCATTTTTGGTAGCATCGTCCGTGGGAAACTTGATGCTCCCACGGTATTTGTAAAGGGGACGCGGACAAGCTAGAATGTCCAAATGCTGGCAGCCCCGTGCTACATACTCTCGGACACCCATCTGGGCGTAGGACCAGCTTCGACGGAGCGGGAGCTAGTGGCGTTTCTGCGGACTCTTCCGGGGCGCGCTAATTCTCTCCTCATCAACGGGGATCTTTTCGATTTCTGGTTCGAGTGGAAGACGGTTATTCCGCGCGCTCATTTTCGGACGCTGGCGGCGCTCGCTGATCTTCGTGATGCGGGAGTAGATGTTGTTCTTGTTGCAGGGAATCATGACTGCTGGGGTGGCGACGTACTGACTTCAGAAGTGGGCCTTACATACCACGTGGGACTTTGGGAAGGACCGCTCGCCGGATGGCGAGCGCAGGTAGAGCATGGGGATGGTCTTCGCCCCAGGGAGGACCGGAAGTACCGCATGCTCCGCTCGGTGCTCCGGCATCCAGCGTCGGTAAAGGCGTTCCGATGGCTCCACCCCGATTGGGGAACATGGCTCGCACGTCGGAGCTCGCACACGAGCCGTACCCACCGCCCGTGGGGTGACGCTGGCTCAGGACTGCGAGACATCGCGCACGAGAGGTTGAGAACTAATCAGTCCCTCGAGCTAATTGTGCTGGGGCATTCGCATGCGGCTGTTCTGGAGCGCACCACTGGAGGTGTGTACGCGAACGCTGGAAGCTGGCTGAGCGAGCCAACCTACATGTGCGTCACGCCGGACCTCATTGAGTTGCGGCGGTGGGACGGCTCAGCCCAGGGTCGACGTCTCCACGCGCTCGATCGCGGAGCCCAGAAACCGCTGTCCCATGCGTAAAAATTGATCAGCCGCATCGGAGGCCACGAAGCGGTGCTCGCCGCGCACGCCGGCCGGCGCACGCAGGCCGCCCGCACTCAAAACTCGCGCTGTTTCCGCTGCCGTTTCTTGCGCGCTGTCTATCAGGCGAACCTGCGGCCCCATGATTTGCGACAATAGTGGTTTGAGCAGAGGGTAGTGAGTGCAACCAAGCACGAGGGTGTCGACTCGCTCCGCTGTCATTGGGGCGAGATACTCCGTGGCTATCAAGCGCGTCGCTTCAGCATCGAGCCAGCCCTCCTCGACAAGTGGGACGAATAGCGGGCAGGCACGGACGGCAATCCGCATTTCCGGCGCAAGCGCCCGAATTGCTCGCTCGTACGCTCCAGACGCGATCGTCCCCGTGGTGCCGATGACGCCAATCGCGCCACCATGAGTTCCGCGAACGGCCGCGCGCGCTCCAGGCTCCACCACTCCGATAACTGGAAGAGGAAGATCTGCCTGAAGCATTTCCAGGGCATGCGCAGTTGCGGTATTGCAGGCGACGACAAGTGCCTTGACGCCCTCGCGAGCGAGAAAGGACGCTATCTCGGTGCTATATCGCCTGACGGTGTCCGGACTCTTCGGCCCGTACGGTACGCGCGCGGTGTCACCGAAGTAGATGATCTGCTCTTCCGGAAGCTGCCGCATTAGCTCGCGCACCACCGTGAGCCCGCCGATTCCGGAATCGAATACTCCGATCGGCGCGCGCGCCGTACTCACCACGCGAATCGCGCAACGACAGTCAAACCCTTGTCGGTCGGACGCACGGAGACGCGTGCCGGCACATCATACAGATGCGCCGCAACGAACGCCTCGGCCCCGGCGAACAGGTGGTTGAAAGCCATCAGCGCGATCCAGTCTTCCAGATGCTGGCGCCGAGCGGAAATCCGGTCGGTGAGTGGATTTCTGAGGTAGATGGGCACCGGCTGTCCGTCCCTGATTTCCAGTTCTCCAGTAGTTTCGTTCACCTGGAATCCCTGAAAAATGCTGTCTGCGCGGGCATTCTTGGCGCGACCCAGATCATCGCTGGACTTCACTATCATGGCGGCAGATATGCCCTCCATCAGCACAAACAAGCCGCCGGCCGTTCCGCGTCCCAGCGAGGTCTGTCCCCAGCCGGGGACGAGCAGCGAACGGAGAAAAGCGCGACGTGGCGAAATTGGAGACTGACGCACTGCGGTATCCACCGATTGGGGGCGTACCGCGGACGCTCCGGCGCGCAGGCTGTCCGCTTGTTGCGCTCCGATCTCCGTGTTCGACAGCGCGAGCAGTATCCCCAGCAGCGCGCAACGAGAAGCGCGCTGCCGTGGCGGGAACGTGTGGGAATCGAACCCACCCAACCCGACGAAGTCAGGTCGCATCAGTTTTGAAGACTGAGGAAGCCACCAGGCCCCATCCGCCCCCACTCGCTCAGGTCAGGATAATGTCGTGCGAAGCGCGGGAGAGTACCTCTCCAATAACCACCGCGCCCGGAACACGCGAAAGGTAATCCTGTGCGAGCGCGGCTGGCAGCGCGATCAATAATCCACCCGATGTCTGCGGGTCCACAACGAGTGCGCGATGTTCCTCGCTCACGGCTCCCCAGTCCACGAAAGCGAGGAGATACGCGAGGTTGCGCTCCGCTCCTCCCGTCCGTGCACCGTTGGCCCACGCGGCTCGAGTGCCGGCGAGGATGGGCAGGTCCGAAACATGAATCATCAGAGTCACTCTGCTCGCCCTTGCGATGTGCGATGCATGACCGAGCAGCCCAAAGCCCGTGACATCGGTTGCGCACCGAGCGCCCAACCCGACTGCTGCCTTGCTGGCAATCGAGTTCAGGGCGGTCATCGTGCGGAGCATGACGGTATGCTCATCGTCCCCGAGCGCACCGTTTTTGCGCGCGGTCGCGAGGATGCCCGTTCCGAGCGGCTTCGTCAGAATCAGCACGTCCCCTTCTCGAGCACCTGCGTTTGTCAGCATCTGCCGGGGATCAACGCGTCCCGTAACCGCGAGGCCATACTTGAGCTCCTCGTCGATTATCGTATGACCGCCTACAATGACGGCACCAGCCTCATGCACCTTGTCCTGCCCGCCTCGCAATATCTCGGTGAGTACCCGGAGCGGCAGCCGACTTTCCGGAAACGCGGCTATGTTCAGCGCGGTCAGCGGCTCGCCTCCCATGGCGTACACGTCGGACAGTGCGTTCGCGGCGGCGATCTGCCCGAATGCGTACGGATCGTCCACGATGGGCGCGAAGAAGTCGACTGTCTGAACGAGCGCAAGATTCTCAGACAAAGCGAACACACCGGCATCATCGAAGGTGTCCCGCCCCACTAAAAGCCTTGGATCGGCGCGAAGCGGAAGCGACGCCAGCACATGAGAAAGGTCACCCGGACCCATTTTCGACGCTCAACCCGCGCACCGCGCGAACGCCGTAAGGCGGAAGATTTCTTCGCGGGTATTCGAACCGGATGACGTCATGGACTCAGCCGCTCACGGTCGCTACCGCATCAATCTCCACCAGCGCCCCACGTGGCAACGCCGCCACCTGCACCGTGGACCGCGCCGGCCGAGCGGAGCCAAGGACCCGGCCGTATACCTCATTGACCTGAGAAAAATCACTCAGGTCGAGGAGGTAAACCGTTGTCTTCACCACGCTCCCCCAACTCGCGCCCGCCTGCTCGAGAATAGCTGCCAGATTCCGTAGCACCCGCTCTGTCTGCGCGACGCAATCACCTTCGACCATTTTACCCGATTTTGGATCCATCCCTATCTGGCCCGCGGTGTATAGAAATCCATTCGACACGATTCCCTGTGAATAAGGCCCGATTGCGGCTGGCGCGTCTTCAGTCTTGATGATCTGCATGCGTACGGTATCTCCCGTGGTAGCTCGCGAGCGGCAACCTACTTTCTACAATCCGGCGGCAGCCGGAGTACTTCCCATCCGCCAGGTATATATGCCAGTGGATGTCAGTGGGGCGATAGTACGCCAGCCGTGAGCCATCTGGCCGCCCTTAGAATAAGCCCGCTATCGTCCCATCCCTGGCTATCGACATCCGCTCCGCAGCAGGCTCTCTGGGAAGCCCCGGCATCGTCATTATATCTCCCGCTTGCGCGACAACAAGCCCCGCTCCGGCGGCCGGATAAACCTCATTCACGGTGATGCGAAATCCCGTCGGCCGCCCGAGCCTTGTCGCATCGTCAGTAAGCGAATACTGCGTCTTCGCTATGCAGACTGGAGTATCCCGAAGCCCTATCGATTCCAGGTAATCCATGGCACGCTCTGCCTTTGGCACGAAGTCCGCGCCGGTGCCGCCGTACACTTTGCGAACGATGGTGTCGATCTTTTCCCGAATCGACAGGGCGCCGTCGTAGAGCGGCGCGTACTTCCCCGAGCGCTCCCCGAGCGTTGCCATGAGTTCGCTCGCCAGTGCCTCTCCTCCCTTGCCGCCATGCGCCCAGACATCCGTCAGCGCTACACGGGCACCCAGCTCCCGTGCGCGATCGGCTACCATCGCAAGCTCGGCATTGCTATCCGTGACAAAGCGGTTGACGGCAACGATTACCGGAATTCCGAACTGCCGCACGTTCTCGATGTGTTTTTCGAGGTTTGGGAGCCCTCGCTCGAGCGCGCCGGTATCCTCCTTGCCGAGCTGCTTCCTGTTGGCACCGCCGTTAAGCTTGAGGGCCCGCACGGTCGCGACGAGAATTGCCGTCTCGGGGTTCAGCCCGCCGAATCGGCACTTGATGTCGAAGAATTTTTCCGCGCCAAGATCAGAACCGAAGCCGGCCTCTGTCACAACAACGTCATCGAGCGCGAGCGCTGTCTTTGTCGCAATAATGCTATTACACCCGTGCGCGATATTACCAAACGGGCCGGCGTGAACGAAGGCCGGCCCTCCCTCCAGGGTCTGCACGAGATTGGGACGGAGAGCATCCTTCAGCAGAAGACTCATTGCGCCGACCGCCTTGAGGTCGGAAGCACACACGGGCTTCCGCTCGCTGCCGGCCGTAGCGGCGACGATGATTCGCCCGAGCCGCGCTTCCAGGTCCTCCCGGCTGGTCGCGAGCGCGATGATTGCCATCACCTCGCTCGCGGGGATTATTACCCATCGGTCCTCGCGAGTGAACCCGTTCGCGACTCCGCCCAGTCCAATCACAACATCCCTGAGCGCGCGATCGTTCATATCGATCGTACGCGGCCATGAGATGCGCCTGGGGTCGATTCGGAGCGCGTTACCATGATGCAGGTGATTGTCCAGCAGGGCCGACAGCAGCGAGTGCGCGGACGATATCGCGTGGAAGTCGCCGGTGAAATGAAGGTTTATGTCCTCCATCGGCAGCACCTGCGAATAACCACCCCCGGCGGCGCCCCCCTTCACGCCGAACACAGGCCCGAGGCTTGGCTCCCGAATGCACAATACCGCGTTCACTCCAATGCGACGCAAAGCCTGCGTCACACCGACCGTCACGGTGCTCTTTCCTTCGCCTGCAGCGGTGGGGTTTATTGCCGTTACCAGGACCAGGCGTCCGCGAGCGGGACGGCCGGCGATATCCAGATCGGTCTTTGCCTTGTACTTGCCGTACAGGTCGAGTTCGTCTGCGCCGAGCCCCATATCCGCCGCGACATCCACGATTGGACGAAGTCTGGCTTGCTGCGCGATTTCAATGTCGGATGGAACGTGAGCCACTCCACTCTCCCAGATTCGAGGGCGGAAAGCTACTCGCCATCACCACGATATCGCCAGACCGAAGAATGCTCGTGCATTGCTTGTCATTTTCGCGCTCAGCAATTCCGGGTCAATCTCACGTGCCGCTGCCAATCGGGCGATGGTAAGCGGTACCCACGCGGGCTCGTTTCTCTGTCCTCGATGCGGTACGGGAGCCAGATAAGGGGCGTCGGATTCAGCGAGGAGACGGTCGTCGGGAACCAGCTTCAAAAGCTCGCCGTTCGTCCACTTCTTGAAGGTCACTATCCCGCTGAAGGAGATACTCCACCCCGAATCCAGCGCAGTACGCGCCAGTGCCTCCGATCCGGTAAAGCAGTGCATGACGCCCCGCACGCCGGCGCGGCCCGCCTCGGCGACCATTGCGCGCATGTCATCCTCGGCCTCGCGCGCGTGGACGACAAGGGGCTTGCCAGTGGTCCGGGCGAGCTCCATCTGCGCCGCGAACGCAGCCTGTTGCCTGGGACGAGCAGAGTGATCGTAGTGGTAGTCGAGACCGCATTCCCCCACGGCAACGGCGCCCGATTCCAGGTGCGCGCGGATTGCCGGAATACTCGACGGCTCATCGATATCCTCGGCATCATGTGGGTGAACTCCAGCGGTCCAATAGACGAATCGGGGATACTGTTCGGCGATCAGGCGCGCCCTGCCCGCAGCGAGAAGGGATTCGCCGATGCACACGATCGCGGCCGCGCCGGCGTCCCTGGCGCGTGCGATTACGACAGCGCGATCGCTGTCGAAAGCCGCATCGGCGAGGTGAGCATGGGAGTCCACGAATCTCATGGCGCGATGCAGGACGGGCAGGCATGAAGGCCTGCCCGAACGAGTTCGCTACTGAGCGGCGGGTAGCTCACCGCACCGAAGCCGGCTCCTTCGTAGCCGGCCGCTTGACCCCTTCACGCGGCATGTGCGGCTTCCCCTTGGCATTTGCTTCCCCCGCGCGCCGCGGCCAGCGATGTTCGATAAGCAGCAGCAAGGGTGACGCTACGTACACCGAGCTGAAGGTTCCGATCACGATTCCGAAAATCAACACCCACGCGAACGGCCGAATGACCTGGCCGCCGAAAATAAGGAGAGCGAGAAGACAGGCGAGCGTGGTCGATCCCGTCATCACGGTACGCGGAAGAGTTTCGTTTACAGAACGGTTCAGAAGATCGTACAACGACGACCGCCCACTGCTCTTGAGATTTTCGCGCACGCGATCGAAGACGACGACCTTGTCGTTCATGGAGTAGCCCACCACCGTGAGGATGGCGCCAACGACAAAGAGGGAGACCTCCAGATTCAGATACTTTATGAAAGCGAGCGTTGCGATCACGTCGTGTACGGTCGCGAGCACGGCGGCGAGAGCAAAACGGCCCTCGAATCGCCACGCGAGATACACGAGCGTCAAGCCAAATGCGATGAGCAAAGCGATGAATGCCTGGCGACGCAATTCTTCACCTACCTTTGGTCCAACCGCCTCTCTGCGAACGACGCTGTAGTTGTCCTTGCCAAACCGCTGAGTAAGCGCCGCGCTCACTCGTGAGGCGACCGTCTCGGCGCCGCCAGCCTGCTGTGCAACCTGCTCCTCCTCCTGTGCCCGCATTACAAGCTCTCGCGAGCTGCCGAAGGTAGATATTTCGACGCCTCGCAGTCCGGCACCCGAGAGCGCCGCGCGAACGTTTGCGACACCCGGTGCCTCCTTGAAAGTCACCTGCATCAAGGTTCCACCTGTGAATTCGATGCTGTATCTGAAACCGTTGAGTGCGATCAGCACAATCGCGGGCAGAATGAAAACAACGAGCAACGCCGCCGCCAAACGCCAGCGGCGGATGAAATCGACCTTGGTGTCATGCAGTATGCGAAGCATCAAATACTCAATGGTTGAGCGCTACGGGAGCGGTGGAGCCATACGAGGAAAAGCGTTCTCACAACGAAGATCGCGCTTACCATGGAGGCTGCCAGCCCAGCGAGCAGCGCGACAGCGAAGCCGCGAACAGGGCCGGTACCGAATTGGTAGAGAATGGCCGCCGTCAGTGCAGTGGTAACGTGCGTGTCGACAATGGCGCTCCATGCATGATCGAATCCTTCGTCAATGGCCCGCCGCACCGTCTTTCCCGAAACGAGTTCCTCGCGTATGCGCTCGAAGATGAGGAAGTTGGCATCCACGGCCATTCCAATGGAGAGGACGAAACCTGCCAAACCCGGTAGTGTGAGCACCGCGTCGAAACCGGCGAGAATGCCCAAAGTCGTCAACGCGTAGAACACCAGACCGCACACCGCCAGAAAGCCTGAGAACCGGTAGTACACCAGCATGATGAGTACGACTAGAGCTACACCAAGCAGTCCGGCGGAGATTCCCTGCCGGATGGAGTCTTCCCCCAGACTCGGTCCGATGGTCCGGATTTCCACAACCTTGAGCGGCACTGGAAGAGCCCCAGCACGAAGCACCAGCGCCAGGTCCTGCGCCGCCTGCAGCGGCTTCCCCTTCATGGTAATCTGACCCTTTGCTCCGATCGCGCTCTGGATGAAGGGTGGTTGCCCCGTAACCATGTCATCGAGCACGATCGCCATGTTATCCCCAATGTGGCGCGCAGTCTCGCGTCGAAACTTCGTGCCTCCAGCGCGGTTGAGCTCGAACTGGACGATATTCCCTTCGGCGGGACTGGTGTTCGGCTGCGCATCGATGAGGGACTCGCCGGTGATGATCGGGCGCGCATCCAGCACATACAGAGTCCGAAAGCCTCGGGCGGCATCGCCCTCCTCATCGGTCCCCCACCGCAAAACTTTCCCCGGAGGCAGGGCCGACTGCACGTCCGGGAGATCCAGATAGCTCTCGATAGTGGGCTTGTCCTTCTTCTCCACTATGTACTCACCAGCCATTTGCCCCTGTCTCAGGAGCCGCGAGAAGGGACCTTCGGTGGCAGTAGCGAAAAGCGATGTATCGACACCCGCCGTATCGGGTCTTGCCGTGCTGTCACTTCCGGTTTTTTTGGAGGTGTCGGTAGCTCCGAAAAGCTGAGTCAGCGCGCTGGACCGCGCCGTGTCTCCTCCTGTCGCTTTTTCCCGGCCTATCCCGCGCTCGCGAAGAATCGCATCGATACGGGGAAGCGCCTTGTCGAGGGCACGCGTCTCATCGGTGATCTGAAACTGTAGAAACGCCGATTTCTTCACCAACGCTTCCGCGCGCTCGGGATCGTCTATCCCTGGCAGCTCCACGATCATACGCTGCGTTCCAACTTTCTGTACAACGGGCTCCGAAACGCCGAATTCATCGATACGGGTGCGAATGACCTTGAGCGCCCGATCGATCGCCTCCGTCTTGTTCGCGATTGCCTGCTTCGACTCGTCAACCTCCAAAGCCAGGTGCATGCCGCCCTGCAGATCGAGCCCCTTCTTGAGAGGGACCCGTCTACGCGTCGTGTCCTTCATCGCGCCCGTTTTCGGATCTCGAATCCGCTCCGCTACCGAGCGGGGAAAAAGCGCCCAGATCGACGCCATGATCAGGACACTGATGATTATCAGACGATTACGAAGAGACATGAATTGTTAGTGGATAGGATGCGCGGGAGAGTCCTGAATGTTAGACGCCTCCCCGAGGAGAGTCAACGCGCGCCGTGCTTCGTCCGCATCCTTGTGCAGCTGCGACACCAGCTCTTCTCGTGTCCTAAAGCTAACGATGCTCCTGATGCGGTGAATGAAGTCCCGCTTGCCCGGTGACCCATAAAAATTCGCTTCGGCCTCAACAAGATGCGCTTCGAGCGTGATCGCCGT